>JAAUSO010000075.1 GCA_012033205.1 Richelia sp. SL_2_1
AAGCGGGTTCGCTGCAAAAAATCATGGATAAGGTTGTCAACCAAGGCTACAACCAAGTTTATATAGAAACTTTTTTTTGATGGGCAAGTACTGTTACCAGCAAGTACTAATAATACAGCATGGCCTTCAGTAATTCGGACTCCAGGTCAAGAAAACACCGATTTATTGGCGCAAGCCATCCAAAAAGGGCGGGAACGGGGATTAAAAGTATACTCTTGGATGTTTACTACTAATTTCGGCTATACCTATGCTAAACGTCAAGATCGAGAAGATGCGATCGCCCGCAATGGCAAAGGTCAAACTAGCTTATATGTAGTAGATAACGGTTCTCAAGTATTTGTTGACCCTTATAATTTACAAGCAAAACGCGATTATTATCAAATGATGACGGAGGTAATGCGTCGTCGTCCGGATGGAGTACTATTTGACTATGTGCGCTATCCTCGTCAAGCTGGTAAAGATTCCATCGCCAGCAGAGTTACAGATTTATGGTTGTATAGTAAATCTACTCAACAAGCATTATTCCAACGAGCGCTAAATAATAAAGGTTTGCAAATGATTCGGTTGTTTTTGAGCAAAGGTTACGTCACACCAACAGATATTGCTCAACTAGACGCACAGTATCCCGAAGAAACAGAACCCTTATGGCAAGGACGTAATCCAACCATACAACAAAAAGCGATCGTTCCCCCCGAAGAAAGACAACCTCTACTGCAATCAGAATTGTGGCAACTTTCCGTAGCTCATGCCATGCAGGGTATTGTAGATTTTTTAGCATTAGCAGCTTACCCAGTGCAGCAACAAGGTGTTCCCGCAGGAGTAGTATTTTTCCCTGGTGGAAACCAAACAGTAGGAAAAGGTTACGATTCCCGCTTACAACCTTGGGATAGATTTCCTAGTTCCTTAGAATGGCATCCGATGGTTTACGGTAAATGTGATAGTACCAACTGCATTATTTCCGAACTCAAGCAAGTATTAAATACAGCAAAACCTGGAACCAAAATAATTCCAGCCTTAGCTGGTGCTTGGGGTAAATCCATGAGCAATCGTCCACCTTTAGAAGAGCAAATGCAAGACTTGAGTCAATACAAATCATCTCTCAAAGGAGTCAGCCATTTTGCTTATTCTTGGCAACATCCTGAAGATGATAATAACCGAAAATTCTGTCGGATACGCTAAATGTAGAGACGGGGCGTATTGCTACGTCTCCTCAAATCACCGAACTAACATAAAATGTCGCGATTAAATAACATCAGTTCGTAGAAGTAATAAAGGTGCGGCTTCTACACGTGGTGTAAGAAGTCGGGTTTTTATGATGATTTTCTGTTAGAAACCAGACTTATCTTAAAAACCCGACTTCTGTGATTAGATAAACGCAAGACAAAAATTTTGATTAACTACCAAAAAAGTAATTCAAATTAATTTCAATATTAGTACTAGAACCAACTACGAAAACTGCTGAATCGCCAAACTTCGGAGGGCCTGTAACAATTCGAGGATTTCGAGAAAACCCAAAACCTTCTTTGGGTATACCTAAAGAGTTTGTATTCAGTTTACCATCACTATTGCTATCGTGAAACATTGCTATGGCATAGGTACCAGATTTTAAAGAAGGAATATTCAATTGAACAGAATTATTTTCAAGTTTGACGCATTTTGCTTTTAAAGCATTTTTATCATTGTTAGGAAAACCACGACTGCTAGAAAAAAGGCTGAAACAAACTTGTCCTTTTTGATTTTTTAGCCCCTTAACACTCACACCAAGATTACTATTTGCAATACCCTCAGCACTAGGTAAAAATGCTAAATTGCTGATAACACTTAAAACTAAAATACCGGCGTGAAACTTATTCTTCAGTAAAATCATAAAGATACAAACCAATAAACTCTTCAAGAATAAACTAAAAATTACTCTCTAAATTTACTAGTACACAATATTACTGTGCAATCAGTGTATTTTACAATATAATTTTAATTGGTTTTAACTCAAACTATCTGGATCTACACCCAAGGCTTTAAATATTTTGATCAATTGTAGGGTGTGTGACGCTTCGACAAATTCAGTAACCAATTAAAAGGCTTGTAGCGTCACGCACCAATCATTTTTACCATCAAATATCGACAATCAAAATTCCCATACGTGATCGGGATTATTCAGTGCAGCACGAACAGATGTTAAATTAGCAAGGTCTTTAAAAGGACTAGATTTAGCTATTTCTGTAATCGAATTTAAAGCCAGAGCTAATTGTTCATTATCACCCGATATAAGCGCATTATCAACTACACCAAATAAAGCGCGAAAGTTATCAGCACGCTCATCAAAGGAACCTTCAAGATATGTTATTAATAAATCGCGTTGAGCATTAATTCGAGTAATACTTTCTTTTTCCCAAGCTGCGATATCGCGGCGTTTTGTACGTTCTTGTTCTGCAATTGTCAGGTATTCCGTATAAGCTAAAACCATTTGTTGAAGAGATTCAGCAGGATTTAGATTTTGCAGTCCAAAAGTTTTTATTTTCTTGAGTGACATTTTAAATAACCTCACAAACTGCGGTATTTACCTGTAATTGTCGCAGTCGCAGGATTAAGCTGTCCTTCGTTATCTAAAACAGGAGTTTTCATAATTTCTGAAATTGCCTTTATTAGTAGCGCTACCTGTTGAAATTTAACTGCGTCCTGATTTGGATCGAAATGCGGTAGAGATTCAAGTTGATTAAGTCCTTTAATTGCTCGATTATTAAGAGATTCTAGTAAATCTGCTAGCTCAAAAATTCGCCGTCTTACTTGTATTAAAAAATCCCCAATCGCGTCAATTTCAGTAGTTGCTTTGTTAACTTTCGCTTCATATTCTCGTGCCTTTGTTAAAGCTTTTTCTCCTTCTCCTGCAAATACAAAACCACCAATCATTAAAGCCGGACCAACAGTAATTCCACCTAATATTAATGAACCAAGAGCCATACCGCCACCACCACCAGCAAGTGAGCCACCACCTAACCATGCTAAAGTCGCATTTGTTGCAGCAGCACCGCTTAAACCTGAGATAGCTGTTCCCGTACTTGCGACTCCCACCGAAGTAGCAAGACTCATTGCACCACCGTATCCTGCTGCCGCTCCTCCCACAGCTTTTATACCTCCTTGGAAAAATTTTTCGGCTTCGATAGTTGCTGTTTTATATTGTTTAATTTGCTCAACTGAAATTCCATCAAATCCTTCTAAAAATTTCTGTTGACTTTGGTTAGCCTTTCCAAGGTTTTTCTCAATGAAATCAACAAAGCGTCCAATTGTATGTACTACTACATCCATTTGAAATTCGCCATAATCTCGTGCTAGCTGATTGGTTTCTTCCCTTTCTGCATTAAAGTAGTCACAAGCATCCTCATAATTTCTTTGAGCTTTTTTACCAATCTCCTTCGCTTTATCCATATCAGCCATACCTGAAATACCTGCTCCAATCCCCAAAACACCAGTAGCCAAAGCCGCAGCACCCAATATTAGTGGAATCATAAATTACTCTCGATTTAAAATTAGTTTTGAGAAACAGTTATCTCAAGTTTTTCTACGACAGGAGATTAACCTTATATGTAAAGTTCCCCGATTAAAGGAATAACTAACCTTTTTTAAAAGCAGAAATTTAAAAGTTGAATAAAGAAATGAAGTGTACTGAAGTAGTGACTTCAAATTAAAGTATGAAAAAATACTTAATTCCTGGTGGCTCTGAAAATTAAATGTTGGGCTATGTCCTATCGGACACGCTGCGCTAACGTTCCTCAACCCAACCTACTAACTATTTTCTCTGTGTTTCTTTCCTCTGCGTTCTCTGCGCCTCTGCGGTTATTTTAAATCAATTGGTGCGTGACGCGACAAATCTTATAACCACCAACAAAAATCATCAAAGCGTCACACACCCGTTGCAAAAATATGTATTACATTAGCCCGCGCAGACAGGTTTTATTTCTCTACCCTCCGCGCTCCTTTGCGTTTTCCTTAGCGCTCCTTTGCGTTAAAAAATATATTCCAAATCCCACAAAAAAAGGACAGGTTTTAATTAAACCCATCCTTTTATAAAACAAAAATTACTTCGCAACTAACTACCAATTTCCGGCGCACTCATCGAAACAGCAGGCACTTTTTGCTGAGCCAAACTCGGTACAGAGCCACGCAATCTTTCTGTTAACTGAATTGTTGTCGCATCGTAAACCTGAGTCAAAATCTTCGGATACAAACCAATTCCAATAATTGGAATCAACAAACAAGCCACAATAAATATCTCACGGGGTTCAGCATCGATTAATTTTTGAGTAGAAATCAACTCTTGGTTTTCTTCACCGTAGAAAATCTCCCGCAACATTGATAGGAGATAAATCGGAGTCAAAATTACACCAACTGCCATTAAAAACACCACGAAAATCTTAAAGATGTTACTATAAGCATCGCTAGTGGCAAAACCGACAAATATCATCAACTCCGCCACAAAACCGCTCATTCCTGGTAATGCTAAGGAAGCCATCGAACAAGTGGTAAACATGGCAAAGATTTTACCCATTTTTTGACCAACACCGCCCATTTCATCGAGCATTAAGGTGTGGGTTCGATCGTAAGTCGCACCAACAAGGAAGAACAAACTTGCCCCAATCAATCCGTGGGAAACCATTTGTAGTACCGCTCCACTCAAACCTAAGTCGGTGAAGCTAGCAATACCAATCAGTACAAACCCCATGTGAGAAATTGAAGAATAAGCAATTTTACGCTTCAAATTACGTTGAGCGAAAGATGTCAAGGCTGCGTAAATAATATTTACAACCCCCAGAATTATCAGGGCTGGTGCAAAATAAGCGTGTGCATTGGGAAGCATTTGAGCATTCATCCGCACCAACGCATAACCGCCCATTTTTAACAAAATCCCGGCTAGCAACATATGTACAGGGGCTGTAGCTTCACCGTGAGCATCTGGTAACCAAGTATGCAGAGGAATAATCGGTAATTTGACAGCGTAAGCTATCAAGAAAGCTGCATACAGCGCCAGTTCTAAATTGATGGGAAAATTCTTAGCCCCTAACGTTGCCATATCAAAGGTCACGTTATCGCCGTAAAATGCCATTGTCAGGGATGCGAGCAGAATAAATAACGAACCACCTGCGGTGTACAAAATAAACTTGGTGGCTGCATATTGTCGCTTTTTACCTCCCCAAATTGCTAGCAGTAGGTAAACCGGAATCAATTCGAGTTCCCACACTAGGAAGAATAAAAGCATATCCTGTACTGCAAATACGGCAATTTGTCCACCGTACATTGCTAGTATCAAAAAGTAGAACAGCTTGGGCTTAAAGGTGACGGGCCAAGCTGCTAGAATCGCCAGCGTAGTAATGAATCCAGTCAAAATAATTAGGGGCATGGATAAACCATCTGCCCCTACCGACCACTTTAAATCTAATTGTGGAACCCAAGCATAACTCTCGACCAATTGCAAATTGGGATTTGAGAAATCGTACTGAGTGTAAAAAGCGGTAACAATCAAGGCAAAATCGATCAACCCGACTATCAGGGCAAACCAACGTACTGTTTTACCGTCCTTATCGGGGATGATGGGAACTAACAGCGATGCTGCTACGGGCAACAAAATAATCGTTGTTAGCCAGGGAAAGTTAGCTATATTCATGAATTGGTTAGGAAGGAATAATAAATTTTGGCTATCAACTACTAGCTATTAAGTAGCAGTTTTTTTTTGATTTGGCGGTAATGTTTTGCTTGATTTAACAAAACGTGAGTTGGACAAAGTTAAACCAACCATTAATAAGTCGGGTTTTTTACCTTAAATATTACTAAGACAACAAAAACGTGACAAAAACCCGACTTCTCCACCCAAACTGAAAGGTGATTGAGAAACTACCGTCGAATTGACATTAACAAAAATTCCAAAAAGACGAAGGCAGAGAAACTAACTTATCTGCCTTCATCCCCATTACTCTAATTCACAAGTAGAAACCTAACATATGACATTTCCATATCAGGTAACACCAAAGACAATTACCAAGGCTAAAACAGCCCCAAAGATAATCAAGGCATAGAATTGTACACGTCCGTTTTCTAGGTACTTCAAACCTTCACCGCTGACAAGGGTGAAAAGTCCTGTAAGGTTAACAGCACCATCGACAACGCGGAAGTCAACTTCCAAGACTTGTCTGGCTATGCGACGCAAGCCTAGAACAAATACGCGATGGTAAAAATCGTCAAAGTACCATTTGTTCAGAGATAGCTTGTAAAGTGCGGGGTATTTGGCTGCAATGGCTGCTGGGTCGATTTTTTGGACTCGATACATCAACAAAGCCAAAATAATTCCCACAACGGCGATCGCCACGGAAAGACCAGCCATAGTATAAAATTCTGTGGGGTCAAATTCTGCGGCTTTTTCGATCACCTCCGCTAGGGTTTCACTGGGTGGATAGATAAACTCCTCAAAATAGTTAGCATAAGGAGTTCCTACTAAACCAATTAGCATCGAGGGAATTGCCAAAACCATTAACGGTAAGGTCATCGTCCACGGAGACTCATGGGGTGTATCGCTGTGTCCGTGACTGTGAGAATGCTCGTCGTGGGTAGAAGATTCCAATTCTCCCTGCTTCATTGCTCCAGGACCAAAATTAGGAGCGGCTTCTGATTCTACAAAAATTGTCGCTGCCGAGTTCTTCAACTGCTGCAAAATGTTCTCATCTTTACCCCGGAATTTGCCTTCAAATGTCATGAAATACATTCTAAACATATAAAAAGCGGTAATTCCGGCAGTTAACCAACCTACAAACCATAAAAATGGGTTAACCGCAAAAGCAGAACCGAGAATTTCATCCTTTGACCAAAAACCGGCGAAAGGTGGAATACCCGAAATTGCCAAACAACCAATCAAAAAGGTAGTTGCTGTCACTGGCATATATTTCCGCAATCCGCCCATGGCTCGCATATCCTGAGCCACAACTGGATCGTGACCGACAACTCCTTCCATGCCGTGAATTACCGAACCGGAACCGAGGAACAGCATCGCTTTAAAGTAAGCGTGGGTCATTAAATGGAAGAAACCGGCAGTGTAAGCGCCTACTCCCATCGCCATTACCATATAACCAAGTTGGGAAATGGTCGAGTAAGCTAAACCTTTCTTAATGTCATTTTGGGTAATAGCAATTGTTGCCCCCATAAACGCGGTAAATGCCCCAACATAAGCAATTACGCTCATTGCTGCCGGAACGTGTTCAAATACCGGGTACATCCGAGCAATTAAGAAAACACCCGCTGCTACCATTGTTGCCGCGTGAATCAAGGCAGAAATCGGGGTCGGACCTTCCATTGCATCCGGAAGCCAAACGTGCAGCGGAAATTGAGCTGATTTCGCAACCGGACCGAGGAAAACCAAAATCGCGAATACAACGGCGAGGACATTACTCAAAGCCCCAGTTTGTACAAGTTCGGCAAGGCGATCGCCCATGATCTCGAACTCGAAGCTTCCCGTCGCCCAAAATAGCCCTAATATACCCAACAGCAGTCCAAAGTCACCAACGCGGTTGGTCACAAACGCTTTTTGGGCTGCATCTGCTGCTGACTTGCGATCGTACCAAAAGCCAACCAGCAAGTAGGAACACATCCCTACCAGTTCCCAAAAGATATAAATTTGTACTAGGTTCGGACTAACCACCAAACCGAGCATTGAGGAGCCAAATAAACTCAAATAGGCGTAAAACCTCACATAACCTGGGTCATGAGCCATGTAGCCATCGGTGTACACCATAACTAACAAAGCTACACTGGTGACAATCGCCAGCATCACCGCTGTCAGGTGGTCAACAGTAAAACCCATAGTCAAGTGAAAGCTACCTGCTGTTGCCCATTCTAGGGTGCGCGTATAAGTCGCGTGTCCTTGGATTTGACTCCATAACAAACTAAACGACAACCCCATCGCCGCTGCCATTAAAGAAATAATTAAGGCGGCATTTAGCTGTCGGAGGCGATTAGTCGCCTGATTAAACGAAATTAAGCCCAAACCGACCAGCATCGCTCCTAAAAGCGGTAAAACTGGAATCAGCCAAGCATATTGATAGATTACTTCCATCGAGTCATGCCTACTTTTAGAATTCTCCACTAACTTAGAACATTGCTACGAATTAGAAAAGAAATCGTTGCGACAGAGCATAAGTCTTTGTCCGTCGCCAATTATCTATCCGCGCTGCAATTGTCCTGGTCGGAACTGTTAATAATTGTGACACACACAATTTAAGATAAAATACCCCACCCGGTACTATTTGGGTGGGGTAATTCAAAATATTTTGATTTTTATTGCTAATTTTCCCCAATAATTCTACTTCAACCCTCGACATTGCAATATAATGCAGCACTTTTACAACAGTCGAATTCAGCTTGCATAATGTAATCTTTAAGAAAATTTTTACCTTTTCTTAAACCTCCATTGCAACAAGCATAAGTTTTGGGGAGTCATCATCGACTACTAGTGGTTCATTTCATTAAATTTGATGGCTTAATTAATATAACCTTACTAGTATTCGGATTTTACCAGAAATCTTGTAGAGACGTTATATATAACGTCTCTACATTACGTCGGTAGACAAACAAAACCAATCAGAACTAATGAAAAGGAATACTAGTTATCTAATGATAAAGTAGTAGCTTTTAACCTCCGTTCGGCAGAATTGTAAGTTCGCGGTAAATTTGTATAACTGTCTTTAATTTCAGACAAAGCCGCAAAAAAGTCTTCTCTACCTCTAAAACCTTCCAAACGCTTTCGTACAATGCCGTTTTGAATTAATAGCAAAGTTGGCAGTGTTTTTAATCTATAGGTAGTAGACAGTTTAAAATTGTCATCAGCATTAACTTCAACTAACTTAATTTCTTCGCCACATTGAGATTTAAATTGCAATAATAAAGGCTTTATGATGTGGCACAGACCACACCAAGGTGCTCCAAAATTGACTAAAACTGGAACTTGAGATTCTAAAACTTCTTTTGTAAATGTCCGTTCACTAACCGACAACACCATGACGCCTCTCGAACTTAATGGTTTTCATCTTATCTTCGGTCAAACTAGCCATAATCACACCCGCCGTTTCTTCTCAGCAGTTATTTCCATGACTTTCTTACAGATATCCTAAAGGAATAGTACTTCCCTCCAGGTCACGTCTATTTTTTGGCGTTGCTGAAAAGATGTATGAAAATGATTCTGCGGAATTTTGAAATCCTTGGGAGACGTGATGTATCACGTCTCTACATTTAAAATTCCGCCCTTGGATTCAGCAACGTCTATTTTTTTATCCTCCGGGTGCGTCACTTTTTTCAATGTCGGGGTGATAAGCCACTCTCTAAAGGCTTGGAAGCCTTGTTCACGCAGTTGCTGACATTGCATTTGTTATCTAGTTCTGACAAAAAAAGTTACAGATGGCTGTTTGATTTTTTGATTTCGCTCAAAACTGTCGTCATCCAATATAACCTTCCCACGGGAAAAGGGGGCGTTAACTTGGTTAGACAGATGGTCAAATATAGTAGCTATTCCTATTTAATCTCCACTTTGCCAAAAAAACACCCTACAACAAGATAGTTGTTTGAATTTATCCTACATGGAATTGGTCCTAAAGGATCGTTTGTGAAACTCGAATATCTTTGCGCCCCAATGCTTTTGCTGTATGTATTTGGACAAATCATAGCTCACCATTGTACCCTACTAGTTAAGCTGAATAGAAAGGGGTGAGACCACCAAAATAAAAGCACAAATACTGCAACTCCAATATAGGCAGGACAAAGAAATTCTCCTATTTTAAGAGATTGACGACCATCGAAAATTGCCGCAAAAGGAATCACGCTAGTGCGTTGCTTAGCTTTTTCAAAAGCTTCCCCATAACGGGAATGCAAACGGCGATCGCCATGCCAAACAGCAAATAAATGGTGTAATACTAAGCCGATAGAAGTGAATAGTGTAAAAGTAGTACCGATCCACAAAGTATGAGCAACACACCAAATTACTTGTCCTACCATTTGGGGATGGCGGGTAATACGAATAATTCCAGTTTCATAAAGGTGAACTTGAGGTTTGGAGATCGCAGCAACTTCCAGTAGATTAAATGTGGCAGGATATAAAAATAAAAAAGAAATTGCCGATAATACCCAAACAAGTGTCTGTATTCCAGGTACATTTTGTACCTGCCACAGTTGTAACCCATCATAACGATGGTTAAAAAAGTAAATAATTAATATTACAGCTAACACCAAGCTAACAACTGCAAATAAAACTCGGTAAAGCCTTGCTCCAATGCGTTTTTCTGCTTTTTCGCGCAGGGCTGCTCCTCCACTGTGAACAATGGCAAAAGTCAATAATAGCCCCAGCATGACAAAATGAGTGGAGGTAAACCAACTCGATACAGGCACAATAGTATACATAGTTCAAGAAAGAATACAGCAAATTAAATTCAGTACAACCAATACCACAAAGTTCTGCGGAGGAGGATTTTGGTCAAGATGTTGTGCTACTGTCTTTTCGGGTAATGCCTGTCTCTATTTAATACGCATTGTTATATTCCATGCCTAGAAAAAAAAGCGATGAAAGCCCGAATGTTACCAAAACTGCTCCTTTCAATTTCGTGGGTTGATCCTTATGTCTGACCTTCCTTTTACTTTAGATCAGTTACGGATACTCAAAGCAATTGCCGCAGAAGGGAGTTTCAAGCGTGCTGCTGACAGCCTTTATGTCTCCCAACCGGCGGTAAGTTTGCAAGTGCAAAACTTAGAAAGACAACTCGATGTCCCTTTATTCGACCGTGGAGGTCGTCGGGCGCAGTTGACTGAAGCAGGACACTTACTTTTGAGTTATGGAGAAAAAATTCTCAGTCTGTGTCAAGAAACTTGTCGCGCCATCGATGATTTGCAGAATCTCCAAGGTGGTACTTTAATTGTCGGTGCTTCTCAAACAACGGGGACTTATCTTTTGCCTCGGATGATTGGGATGTTCCGCCAAAAATATCCAGACGTTTCGGTGCAATTACACGTTCATTCCACTCGTCGCACTGCTTGGAGCGTAGTTAACGGACAAGTTGATTTGGCAATTATCGGCGGTGAAATTCCTGGAGAATTAACCGATTCATTGGAAAAGATTCCTTATGCTGAAGATGAGTTGGCATTAATTTTACCCGCATCTCATCCATTTGCAAAACTGGAAACTATCCAAAAAGAAGACCTATACAAATTGCAATTCATTGCCTTAGATTCCCAATCTACTATCCGTAAAGTCATAGACCAAGTACTCACACGCCACGACATCGACACGCGGCGCTTGAAAGTTGAAATGGAACTTAATTCTATTGAAGCAATTAAAAATGCTGTACAATCCTCCCTAGGTGCCGCCTTTGTCTCGACTAGCGCCATCGCTAAAGAGTTACAGATGGGAATGCTTCACTTTACCCCGATTAACAATGTGGTCGTTAAACGGACGCTGTGGTTGATTTTTAATCCCAATCGCTACAAGTCCAAAGCCGCTGAAGCTTTTAGTAAAGAAATACTGCCTCAATTTGCCGCACCTGGGTGGCATATAGATATGTTAAAATCATCACATATCCCCTTGTCTGTGAATGGTTTAGAAGTACAGGCATCCAACTTTAACGAAACCTAAAGTTATGTCACTAGTCTTTTGTCATGGTTATAACTGGGAAAAGATTTCCGCCTCTGTTACTAAGACAAAAATAATTACACTAAAGTAGACGATTAACTCTTGTTAAGTGAAGAAAATCATGTGTAAATATTTCTGTCGGATTACTTAAATAGGACTTCACTGTTTGACTAACTGACAAATTGCTCATGACTTGTGACAAACAATGGAAATTTACTGTACTCGTCCCCAGTGTCCCCGTCCCCAGAACCATTTTGTCGATTTAGATAATGATGCAACTCTGAGAACGGCACAGCAAAAATACTGTACCGCTTGTGGGATGCCTTTAATTTTAGCCGGACGTTATTTACCAATCAAGCTGCTTGGAAGAGGGGGTTTCGGAGCAGCATTTTTGTCACGCGATCGCTATACTCCCGGAATGCGACAATGTGTAGTCAAACAGTTTCTCCCAGCCGGAAATTTGAGCCCAACTCAACTAAAACTAGCTGAAAATTTATTTGAAAGAGAAGCAGTGGTTTTAGAGGAAATTGGCTCGCAACACGACCAAATTCCCAACTTATTTGCTTTTTTCCCGGTTATAGTTCCCGGTTTAAAGCCAAAGGAAGAAGACCAATTTTTTTATCTGGTACAGGAATATATTGATGGAGAAAATTTAGAAGAAGAATTAACTCGTAAGGGCAAATTTTCGGAATCAGAAGTGTTGTTTCTACTACGTTCAATTCTCCCGGTACTGCAATTTGTCCACAGTAAAGGGATTATCCACCGGGACATCAAACCTTCTAATATCATGCGCCATCGGAATGGTAAGCTGTTCTTACTAGATTTTGGCGCAGTCAAGCAAGTTACGAACAGCCCTAGTGAGTCTGGGAATTCTTCTACTGGAATTTATTCTTTAGGATTTGCACCACCAGAACAAATGTCTGGAGGAAAAGTATTTCCTTCTACGGATTTATATGCTTTGGCTGTAACTGTTGTTTTGCTGTTAACCGGAGAAAAGGATGCAACCCAACTATTTGATGCTTATAGCAATCAGTTGCAATGGCAAAATAAGGTAAGTGTTAGTCCTCAACTTGCCGAAATTTTAGATAAAATGCTTCGTAGTGCGCCGAATCAACGTTTTCAATCGGCAATAGAAGTTTTAGAAGCTTTTGATTTTTCCACACAACCAATTCCCGATACTTCACTAAATCACAATCAACCACAAGTAATATCTCAACCACCACCGGCACCACTTCCCCAGCCATCAACATCTCCTAGTACTTCAGTATCACAATTCTCGACACTGGAATTATTGGCTGGTTCCGCTTTTAGTGGATTTGAAGGGGCTTTAATTTCCATCGCATTTTTAAGTCTACTCAAATCACCTGCTGTTACTTTTGTGATTTCAGCTATTGTTTTAGGAATATTAATATTTTCTCAAACGAAACGATGGATTGAAAAGTGGGATTTAGTAATTATTTCCGCTATAACTTTATTAATTATATTTTTCGTTCCCTTGTTACGAGGTGAACTTGTTATTCAACAAATAGTTTTTATCTCTTTAGCTGCAAGCTTAGTTGCTGTTGCGTTTACTTCACTATTTCGTCTGATCTATAAAATATTATCTCTACTTTTGTAAGAAACATTCAAAAATTATTCACTTTTAATTGAATTAAAAAAGATTACATAAAATTTAATCTTTGTTAAAGAAACGGTTAAGTCGGCTATCGATAATGGCTGCAATATTTATTGATTTGCAATCTATACTCTTGAATCTCGAAACGGTATCGGGATAGATTATTATGGAATAATATATTGCATTTTGAACAAAAGTTTTCATCGCCAAAAGTTCAATATTTTGTCATAAAATCAACTAAAATCATGCTTAGTAAATCGTTTTTATATGTAGACAAACCAGATTTTTTATTTATCGAATCATATTACAACTAAGCTTTGCTACTAATAGCAATCAAAGCAAATTCTACAGAGTTAAAATTCTTATTCTCTAAAAAATCAATAGCTATATTCATATGTCACAGAAAAACGAGACGGCAGTTTTAGTCTTAGCCCTAACAATTACACTGGGTTTAATCGGTGGAGTCTATTGGTGGTTCACTAGAAACTATGATATTACACTCGGTTCTATTAGCAATAATCAATCTCAACCTCAGCCCAAATCTCAACCTAATCTACAATCTAATCAAGAAACTTTTGCTTCCGTAAAAGAAGTTCCTTCTGGCTTATTTACCTATGGAGGTAGCACTACATGGGCTCCGATTCGTAAAGATGTTGACTCTGAGATTATCAAAGCTTTTCCTCAATTTCAACTCCGTTATACCAATCCCACTACAGGGAATCCAGGTTCTGGTACTGGGATTAAGATGCTCTTGAACAATCAATTGGCTTTTTCCCAATCTTCGCGAAGTGTGAAAGATCAAGAATACCAACAAGCAGAACAACGGAACTTTAAACTTGAAGAAATTCCCGTTGCAATTGATGGGATCGCGATCACGGTTCATCCTGATTTAAATATTCCCGGACTTACTTTAGCTCAAATCAAAGATATTTACACTGGTAAAATAACTAATTGGCAACAAGTTGGCGGCGAAAATTTAGCGATTAAACCTTATTCTCGCCGTTTATCAGAAGGAGGTACTGTAGAATTTTTTAATGAGAATATTTTAGGAAGTGAAAAATTTGCTGACAATGTCGAATTCACTCTCGATACGACTGATGGCTTAAGGAAAGTGGCACAAAATAAGGCTGGTATTTATTATGCTTCTGCACCTGAAGTGGTTGGACAGTGTGCTATCAAACCTTTACCAATAGGAGTAACAGCGAATAAATTTGTTGCTCCATATCAAGAACCATTGATTCAGCCTAGTAATTGTCCGCAACAGCGCAACCAACTGAATGCTCAAGCCTTTAAAAGCGGTGAATATCCAATTACTCGTCGGCTATTTGTAATTGTCAAAAGAAATGGTCAAATTGATGAACAAGCAGGTGTTGTTTACGCTAAGTTATTACTTACAGAGCAAGGTCAAGAATTAATTTCTCAAACAGGATTTGTCAGAATTAAGTAATGTCTAATAATGTCTAATAATTAAAAGCTAATAGTTAGAAAGCATTGATAATTGCTTATTAGCTATGATTTATTTTAATTTAAGCAATAAAAAAATTACAAAATCACCATAAGAATAAATAATTTAGTATGTCACAGAAAAACGAAACACCAATCCTGATTCTATCTTTATTAATTACCATTGGACTAATAGCCGGTGGATGGTGGTGGTTCAATAAAAACAATAGTTTTAATTTTAATTCTGTTGTTAAGCCTCAACCAAACCAACCGGGTTCTAATACGTCAAATACACCCGCAGTACCTGCAATTTCAAATCCTGTAACAAGCGGTACAACTTTCGCTTCTGTAGAAAATGTCCCCACAGGATTATTTAATTATGGAGGTAGTACCTCTTGGGCACCCATAAGAGAATCAGTAGACAAGGAAATTCAAGCAGTACGAAAGGATTTTCGCTTGCGTTACGTACAACCATTGACTAATGTTGTTGGTTCCAGTTCTGGTATACAAATGCTAATTGATGGTCAGTTAGCGTTTGCTCAGTCTTCAAGACCGTTACAAGACGGAGAATTAACCCGTGCAAAGCAACGCGGGTTTATTCTCGAACAAATTCCTGTAGCTATTGATGGGTTAGCAGTAGCTGTTAACCCGAATCTAAATGTTCGGGGACTAACCATAGACCAGTTACGGTCAATTTACACGGGGAAAATAACTAATTGGAAGCAATTGGGAGGTGACAATATCCCAATTAAAGCTTATTCTCGCCCTGTAACTGATGGTGGTACTGTCGAACTATTCGTACAAGATGTCTTGGGTGGTCAACCTATGGCTTCAACGGTGGAGTTTGTCCCTACCACCACCCAAGCGCTACGAAAAGTACAATCGAGTCCCGGTGGCATTTATTATGCTTCCGCCCCAGAAGTCATTCCCCAATGTTCAATCAAACCCTTGCCGTTGGGGCGAACGCAAGGGAAATATGTTGCTCCTTACCAAGAACCATTCGTCCTCCCTTCGGAATGTCCTAAGTCACGGAACAAATTGAACATTGAGGCTTTGCAATCTGGCGATTACCCGATTACGCGCAGTCTGTTTGTGGTGGTCAAACAAAATGGGCAAACCGAACAACAAGCAGGTGTTGCTTATGCCAACTTTTTACGCACTCAGCAGGGACAGGAATTAATTACCCAGACTGGGTTTGTCAGAATTCGCTGACTCCTACTGTCGCGGTTTTAGCTGGCTCTATTGATTGATTCTGCTGGCAAGCAAATTAGATTATCCCCTTGAGTAAGGATTAAGCCGCGCTGACGTAACTTACCCATTAAGCGAGTTACGGTAACACGAGTCGAACCAATTGCACTACCAATTTGGGCGTGAGTGAGGGGGAAGGGCAGACAATAGCCACGAATCACTTCGGGGTCATTTTCGCTCATCGCTGGTTCTCCATATTCCTCAATTAATAATGTGAGAAATCCTAGGAGTCGGTCAATGGTGCGTCGTTGTCCTAAAGCACTCAACCACAGCAATTTACGCTGGTGTTGGTATCTAAAGGCATCCATAACTTCGCGGCGAAAATGAGGCCAATTATCTAAATCATGCCAGTACATCCACAACACTGCTGTTTGATCAACATGAGCGTATGACTGCAACGTAAAAGGCGATTGGGCAACAATTTCAAACGGCTGTCCTGCACCAACAAAACCCAAGAATGCTTCTTCTGGAGTTCTGTTAATTCGGCGAGACGTTAGTTGGGAAGCAGTAGCGCTCACTTGAGCGGTTCCTACCATGCGGATCGCACCCCTTTGCACCAAATACAGCAATCCAGGTCTAGCTGGAATTCGCTCATCTTTGCTAAAGGTGCGGCAGCGATAGTGTTCTTGCGCCCAATCAAGAATACGTTGCCAGGTTAAAAATGGACGTGATGCCTCAGAAAAAGAGGATTGAGATTGCATAGGTAACAAAGAGCGTTCGGCTGAAGACAAAGACGACATAAAAAAGGTGCAAGGAGTGTCTTTGTGAAAGGCCTTCCTAGGCTTGAAACCGTTTGGTCAGCTATTCAAAAGGTAGAAAGCCGAAGCTCCTACTCTTTTGTTATACTTCTTACTGTACAATGTTTGTAGTAAAGTTTACCCAGAATTCATTAAATTTTATCTAATTCTAATTTTCTTTGACCAAATATAAAGTTATGTCTAAAGATAGATGACAGAAAATCAATGTTCCTGGGTTTGCACTGTTGTCATCAGTATATCATGTGCCTAAAAAGCTACTAGTAAGTAAATACACAGCAATCATCCAGCTAATATACGGTGAATTGACTAGATCGGTGAGTATTTATGCTCGGTCAGAGAAAATTGAATATATAGAAAAAATAGATATTCCTCTATCAAAAGGCAAAAGTGATATTACAATTTCTTATGTATCTGGGGTAGCGTTACATCTTTCAAAATCTCATAATTCGCTGCCTTGTTCGATAGCTAGCTCAATTACTTCCTATTTATCAGCAATTTGGGGCGAAGATTTATTGGTGGAAGTTTTACCTTCAGGATTGATTTGTATACAAGTCAGCGACTTAGTTTTAGGGGTTTGGTTACAATGTTTGATTAATGGTAGGAACGAATACAAAGGTGACTTTAACCTTTCTCAGAAAATTGTTACATCCGAGTTACCTTCTAAGGTGTTTTCTCTTCAATATGTTCACGCACGCTGCTGCTCTTTGTTGAAACTGGCTCAACAAGAGAAAATAATTGACTGTAACGAATTTTCATTTGAATCCATACCTTGGCTTGACAGTCACGGAAGAATTCGTTTGAATCATCAAGCTGAACGCTGTTTAATCGCCAGTTTAGTTAGATTAGTAGATGAGTTAGAGCCAGTAATAGCTCGTCGGGTAAAATGGGAAGCAGCAGCGCTTGGTTTAGTTCGGTCTTTTGCAGATTTTTGGTCTAATTGTCGGATTTTTAGTGATTTAAGAACGACTAATCCAGAGTTAGTGATTGCTAGAATCGGATTGGTTATGGCTACTCAGTCAGTATTACAGTTTTTATTAGAAGAAAAATTAGGTATATCTGCTTGTTCGGAATTATGAGCGACAATTAAGCGATTACTGAAAAATCTAAAAACTTTTGTAACAACTATTGACTAATCAAAAGACTTCAGGTATATTTTCAATTGTGTGAGGAGCGAACCAGTAAGGACACCGAGACGAAACACGGCCAGTCGTCGGTGTCCTTTCTGATTTAAATATTATTCGTGCGCTTTTAATTGCAATTTAAGTTTTTAGCTATTTGCCAATAAGAATTTTTCAATTGCTACGGCTACCCCATCTTGTTCTACATTGGGAGCTACCCAACTGGCTATAGATTGAACTTGAACTGGTGCATTACCCATTGCGACACTGATACCAGCGTATTCGAGCATTTCCACATCGTTAAAGTTGTCTCCGACAGTCATTACATTAGTTTTTTGCAATCCTAATAATTCTTCAGCGACATAACGTACAGCAGCTCCTTTGTTTACTAAAGGATTGGTTGCTTCAAAAAAAGTGGCTACGGATTTAGTTAGATATAATTCTGCTGGGGTGTATTGAAGTTGCAAATCGCCAAGCAGTTGATCGATAATTTCGGTGTCTTCACATAAAGCGAGGATTTTGGTTGGTTCGTTGTTCAAACAAGTACGTAAGTCTCCTACAGGAATTGGTGTAATTCCAGAACGTTGTCCATAGATTTGCGATTCTTCGGTTAATTCTCGCACATAAAGTTGGTCATTGATATAAAAGTGGACGGATAAAAGTTGACGTAGTTGTGGTTGTTCAAAATAGTCCAACAGTTTTAAAGCAATAGATGAGGGAACTGATAAATGCTGGTGAATTTTTTGGGAAACTGGGTCTTGAATCCAAGCTCCTTGATAGGCTATTAATGGTAGAGTTGAACCAACTTGCTCGTGGAAACGTAAAGCTGAACAGTACATTCTACCAGTTGCGATCGCCACTTGAATTCCTTTTGCTTGGACTGCATTTACAGCTTCGATCACTCGATCGCTAATTTTGTTGGATTCTCCTGCGATAGTACCATCGATATCTAAAACTAGTAGTTTGATGTCTTGGGTGGCTGTATTTCCCATGCTATTAGATTCCAATTAATATGCTGAAGTCCCAGTTAGAGGTTAACAGTTCACGGGGTGACAAGTGGGAATTTTATCAAATTATCAACTATCAATTAACCATTGACTACTAACCAATAAAACAAATGTTCCAAAATGGAACGAACTGATTAAAATAAGTAAATGTCCCCAATTAGACCTAAATTAATTGATCATATTCCCATTATGGATAAAAGAGGGTTAATTCATATCTTGCGCCATAGAAACCTATCGTTAAAATAATTACTAATTGTTTGACTTCGTTCTTACTCTCCTAGAACTGCAAGTAAGAGTCTGATAGCATAAGTCCATTAAAATGGACTAAAAATATGACAGTTTTAAGTTAGTTATATTTTTATTTATATTTTTATTTATATTTTTGATAATTTAGCTAATTATACGGCTCTGTGCAAGATATAAGTTAATAAATTTAGGATACAAACTCTTAGATTTAGACATAACATCAATCCAAAATCCAAAATCCAAAATTGAATGACTTCCGAGATAAATTCTGACAAAAAACCTGTATTCGTCTTAGTTGACGGACATTCCCTGGCGTTTCGTTCTTATTTCGCTTTCGCGAAAGGGCGAGATGGGGGACTTCGTACCAAAACGGGTATACCCACCAGTGTGTGTTTTGGCTTTATTAAGTCTTTACTGGAAGTTATGGAGAAGCAACAACCTGAAGCGATAGCGGTTGCTTTTGATTTGGGTTTACCGACTTTTCGCCATCAAGCTGATGATACCTATAAAGCTGACCGTCCGGGAACTCCCGAAGATTTTATTCCCGATTTGGAAAATCTCCAAGAATTACTTACGGGATTAAATTTACCGATTGTCACTGCTCCGGGTTTTGAAGCAGATGATGTTTTAGGAACTTTAGCTCAACTTGCATCTCAGGAAGGTTATCAAGTTAAAATTCTCACTGGTGACAAGGATTTATTTCAATTAATTGATCAAAATAAGCAAATAAGTGTTCTGTATTTGAGTAAGGAAACTCTACAACGTTCAAGTACTGGACTAAAGGAATTTTACTCGGAACAAGTCAAAGAAAAGTTAGGGGTTTTACCATCTCAGGTTGTTGATTATAAAGCGCTTTGTGGTGATAAGTCGGATAATATTCCTGGTGTTGATGGAATTGGAGAGAAGACAGCGGTAAAGTTGCTTGATACTTATGGTTCTCTTGAGCAAATTTATCAGTCTTTAAATGAAATTACAGGTGCTACTCAGAAAAGACTTGAAAGTGGTAAGGAGGATGCGGAAAAATCAAAGTTTTTGGCGAAGATAGTTGAAGATGTTCCTTTAGAAGTTGATTTAGAAAAGTGTAAATTAAAAGGTTTTGAAGAAAGTGAATTAAAACCGATTTTAGAAAAATTAGAATTTAGTTATTTTCTGAAACAAATTAACGAACTTCAACAAAAGTTTGGTGGTAATAACATTCAAGAAATTAGCCAAACTGAAATTATAGAAACAGAAGATAATGATTTGTGGTTTTGGAGTTCTAAACAAACGGAAGAATTTCAACAACAAAATACTTCTCTAATTCAACCACGCATTATTGACACGGAAACAAAGTTAAAAGAATTAGTGGAAATACTCCGACAATTTACCAGTCCAGAAACACCCGTTGCTTGGGATACCGAAACTAGCGATTTAGAACCACGAGATGCTGATTTAGTCGGAATTGGTTGCTGTTGGGGAACTGAAGCTTCAGAAGTTGCTTATATTCCTTTAGGACATAAAAACGGTCAGAATCTCGATAAAGATATTGCGCTACAAACTTTACGTCCAATTTTAGAAAGTACAGATTATCCGAAAGCTTTTCAAAATACAAAATTTGACCGTTTAATTTTACGATGTCAGGGAATTAATTTAGCTGGGGTAATATTTGACTCCATGTTAGCAAGTTACGTTCTTAATCCCGACAGTAGTCACGGTTTAAGCGAACTTTCTCAAAAGTATTTGGGTTTGATGGCTAAAAGTTATCTTGAGTTGGTTCCGAAAGGTCAAACTATTGGAGATATTAGCATTCATGAAGTTGCAGATTATTGTGGGATGGATGTTTATACCACATTTCAATTAGTAGGAAAACTGCGGCAAGAATTAAATGAAATTCCAGCTTTATCAAAACTTTTATTAGAAGTAGAGCAGCCATTAGAAGCAGTTTTGGCAGAAATGGAATATCAGGGAATTCGCGTTAATACAGCTTATTTAAAAGAGCTTTCACAGCAATTAGAAATTGATTTAGCTAAGTTAGAAACACAAGTATATGAGATAGCTGGAGAAACATTTAATTTAGGTTCTCCCAAACAGTTGAGTCAAATATTATTTGAAAAGTTGGATTTAAATAAAAAGCATTCTCGTAAAATTAAAACTGGATATTCTACTGATGCAGCAACTTTAGAAAAACTGCGAGATGATGATGAAACTGGAATTATTGATGAAATTATTGAATATCGGACTTTATCTAAATTAAAGTCTACTTATGTGGATGCACTTCCAACTTTAGTACGGGAAGATACTAAAAGAGTGCATACGGATTTTAATCAAACAGTAACATCAACTGGAAGGCTATCTTCTTCTAATCCTAATTTACAAAATATTCCCATTCGGACAGCTTTTAGTCGTCAAATTCGTAAAGCTTTTATCCCAGAATCGGGATGGTTAATAGTCACTGCTGATTACTCGCAAATTGAGTTAAGAATTTTGGCTCATTTGAGTCAGGAACCTGTTTTAGTGGAAGCTTATAACAATAATCAAGATATTCATACTGTGACAGCCCGGTTAGTATATGAAAAAGATGATATTACATCCGATGAAAGACGGGTAGCAAAGACTATTAATTTTGGTGTAATTTATGGAATGGGTTCGTTGAGATTTTCTCGTTCAACTGGTATCGATAAAAATCTTGCTAATGAATTTATTAAGAGGTTTTATACTCGTTATCCGCAAGTTTTTCAATTTTTGGAAAGTTTGAAAAAGCAAGCAATTTCTCAAGGTTATGTAGAAACAATTTTAGGGCGTAGACGTTATTTTGATTTTACTAGTAACAGTTTAATCAAACTAAAAAATGCCAAACCTGAAAAAATTGATTTAACCCAATTGAAGAATTTAGGTGCTTATGATGCTGGTTTATTGCGTGCTGCTGCTAATGCACCAATTCAAGGTTCTAGTGCTGATATTATTAAAATTGCCACGATAAAAATCCACGAACTTTTACAGAATTATCAAGCAAGATTGTTATTACAAGTTCATGATGAATTAGTATTTGAAGTTCCTCCCCAGGAATGGGAAGAGTTGCAAATTAAAATTAAGTCGGTAATGGAAAATGCTGTCAAATTAACTGTTCCTTTATTAGTCGAAGCACGTGCGGGTGATAATTGGATGGAAGCTAAGTAAACATCAGTACCGCTAGACGCTTAAATCATAAGGAAGCTGTAAAATCTTGATTTTTAGTAGTGTGAGAAGTCGCGTTTTTTTAATGGTTTCTTGTTCTACGATTATTTCAGATTAAAAACCCGACTTCTTAAAATTTAAAAATCTTCATCAACAAAAAACTCGGCATCATCTTGATATCGTCGAGGATTGCTTTGTCGAGAATTCGCTATACCCCATAAGGGTTGCAGTACACTCATTACAATCATTCCCACCCCAACACAAAAAGCCAGTATTAACCCCACAGGGATTTGAATTGATTCAAATGTAAGAAATCTTAACGAAACTGGTGTGGCGTTTTGTACTGAAATAATAGCGATCGCCATTATCCACAATGCGACAACTATTGATAAAAGGAGGTTTACGGTTGTTTTCATATTTCTAACAAAATATTTCTCACAAAAATATCTATTCAGATGCTACCGAATATGATATTATTTTGGTTTAGCAAAACTAGGTAGACGGTTTAGGATCAAAGCTATTATCCATTTCTCCAACCATAATCCCACGACCTGACAAGGCTGCATAAACTAAATAGGGCGATCGCATATCTCCTTCTAACCAAGTAAGTCCGGGAAATTGCTGTTTTTCGGGGTTACTAATGAGTTTCCAGGTATTTCCCATGTTTTGCGAAATGTACATTGCATCTTTTTTAGCACCACCTACACGACCAAATATATAGATATAAGGGTTTTTCTCTGAGTTACCTTTACCAAAGGTGACAAATTCGCAGGTATCTACCGATGTAATTGGATGAAATGTTTTACCTCCGTCGGTGGAACGATATAGCTTATTTCCTTCTACATCTTCGGGATTGCGAGCGAAACTCATCCACACATCACCCTGTTGTGTGGGGTTAGGAACTATGGCTGGACGTACCATCCATGTAGGTAATTTCCCGGATGCTCCTTTTCTCCAATTTGCGCCGCCATCGTTGCTGTAATAGAATGTCCAACCATTATAATAATAAAAAGTTTTACCTTGAGGGTCTTGACGGTCGGCTGCCAAAATATACGAACTCAACCAGGGATTAATACTGTTTGCCCAAGATTTTGGTAATGCATCATAATGGGTGTGTTTATCGTTGTTGGAATCGAAAGGTTGGGGTTTGGGTTCGTGGTCTAAGTTATGCGCTAACTTCCAGATTTTACCACCGTCTATAGTATAGTGGGTGAAAGGTCCCCAAGTCGGCGACCAAACCATGTTATTTGGGTTAGTCGGTGACATGGCAATTTGACCACCCATGGCGATCGTTTTCTCTCGTTTAGATTTCTCCTCTTTCCACATATTTTCTGTGGGTACGGACTCAAAAGCCTGCCAAGTTTTACCATTATCTTTGGTATATCCATGTATCGGGTAAAACCCTTGCCATTGGTGAAAACCCACAAAAGCTGCATAGTTGGGTTTATTGTAAGCATAATCCATACCCGTTGCTCCGGCTACGTGGGGGAATGGTACGGGGTATTTTTTCCAGTCGGGGTTTGCCCATTTAAAATCTGGATTGATATCAATATTTACCGGGTTAATTTTTTCCCAAGGTACTTGATGACGGTTGACGTGACGAAAACCAATCATGTCCTGTACCGCACTAATTAAATCTGCTCCCCCCTGAAATTTGGGAACGGGTGGAACTCGGACTATATTCACATCAAGTTCTTCTAAATTGTTCATCAACCATTTGAAATTGGGTTTTGCAACGGTTATGTCTGAAGTGCAAGCTACACCCCAACCATTTGTCCACCATACTTGTTTGAGATTTGCTGGGTCAAAAACTACTACTGATGCGCCTGTTCCTGAGTAGGATTGATAATATTTGGGAGCAGATGGATTTACCTGATCTTGAGGATAATTAGCATCATAAGCCCCCATATACATTATTTCCTTGTTCCAAGTATTCCCAGCATTAGTGGAACGGTAAAGGTATTTGTCGGAAATCGCAATTACCATGGTGGGATTATTTTCCTCTACTGCTACGGCTGAATAAACTCTTGTTGTGCCATCTGGGGTAATATCAGTCCATTTTCCGTTTTGATATTTACGCACCCCACCGGATTTTTTACCACCGTTTTTACTATGGGTTCCGAAGCTGACGTAAAGTGTACCATCCTTGGCAACTGTTCCGCGTAAGGGGTCTTTTCCTCCTGCAATGTCAAGCCATGTTTGACCAGCATCATTGCTACTCCATACGCCTTTTCCGTGAATTCCTACATATATTGTCTTACTTGCTTGATTCGCTTTTCCAGAATTTTTATCGAAAGCGACAAAGGTAAAACCGGGTATATCTTTATTCTCTTTACCATCGGATTTATTGTATTCTGGTAGGCTTTTAGCTGCTGGTAATCCGCCGCTAACTTGCGTCCATTCTTGGTTTGCGCTTTTTCTCCATAATCCATCTCGACGAGAAGCAAAGTAAATTATCTCACTTTTATTCGGGTCTACTGCTAAACGTTCTCCGGTATCGGAACGATATTCTTTGTCAGCTCCCATAAAGACATTTTTTTTACCCAAGCCTGTCGGTTTCCAAGTATTTCCCCTATCTTCAGAAACGATTATTTCACCGGAATATTTATACTTCTTTCTGCCATCTTCGGTAATAATCGAACTGCCATGATTTACCGCAGCGTATACATTAATAGGCTGTTGCTGGTCAACAGTGATGCTTTCGACACCTATACCACTTCCGGAAAAGTTTGTATCAAACATATCCATTAAAGGTATCCATTTCTGATTTTGACGGTCGAAGCGATAAGCACCACCAATATCAGTACGGACATAGACATCATAGGGTTTTACAGGGGTAATCGCCATTCCCGTAACGTAACCCATACCCTGAATATTAACATTGCTCCATTTAAAGGATTGGGGAATTTTGTTTGGGTTGGACATAACACTAAAGTTGTTCCCAATTAAAAGTATTGCGAGTGTAGATACCAGCAGTACCAAAAAAATGATTTACGTACTAGATGCGTGAAGTACGATAGCGCTGGGAAAATATTCATGGACTTGAAAAGCCATATGAACAGCAAAATTAGTTTCTTTATCTTCCTTCTTATTACTTATGTTCCTTTTGAGGAAAAAAATCAAGCTGTCTATATTTATCTAACTACATAGCGGCTTCAAGATTGATTTGATTGATTTATACAACTAGAAATAATCCTAATTACTCACAAGCGTTTAACAATTTACGTTTGATAAAGAATAAAGCTTAATTCAAGCAATAAATAAATTTAATATCAGTACTTTTTTAATTATCGTAAGTAAATCTCTGGTTTTGTCAAAGTAAGCTTATTAATCTATTAAACTTAATCTAAAATCCTTCTTGGAAAGTTTGGGTGAAGAATATCTCCCACCCCCAACTTCGACAAAATCTAAAATCTAAAATAAAAGAGGTCGTTTTTGACCTCTTCACAACTCCCTAAAATGATATATGGTTTATTTTTGATTTATTTTAATTTATTATCTACGCTAAACCAGTATTCATACCTTGCTTTCCAGTAGCTAATTCTACTTTAACAATTGTGCCACCCATTTTTTGAATGCGTTGCTGTTCGCGGAACCAGTTTTCGTAAGGAACTAGTTTAGTAAAGTAGGTATTTTGTAGTTCGCGCTGAGTACGAATTCTACTTTGGCTGGGAACGCAAGCAGTAACTTTAAACATCCGCATGGGGTTAAATCTCCTAATAGTAACAATTGAAAATTTTTTAACAAGCTGAATATCAGAAATCTACATAACGGTATCAGTGTAAAACTCCTACACCAGAATTCTGAATTCTTTTTTATTTATTTCAAAAGAGCAAATCTTTATCAAATTATTGCAAGGCTGGAAATCAATCATCAATACTAGACAGCTAACACATATCAGTTCAAATGCTGAAAAGATGAGCAATCAGACTTTCTAGCACTCATAACTGATTCCCAGACCTCAATCATCAAAGTGCTACTAGCTTAAGCCAGAGCAAATGTAGTCGAAGTATACACCCATTTCCTTACCAGCGTCGGGACCAACCAAGCTAGCGGTAACTTCTTTCATTGACTGAATAGCTTGTACAGTAGCTCCAACGGGTACACCCAAGGAGTTATAAGTTTCTTTCAAACCGTTTAGTACGCGCTCATCCAAAATGGAAGGATCGCCAGCTAACATAGCATAGGTGGAGTAACGTAAGTAGTAATCCAAATCGCGGATACAAGCAGCGTAACGACGAGTGGTGTACATATTACCACCAGGACGGGTGATATCAGAGTACAACAAGGATTTAGCTACAGCTTCTTTGACGATTGCAGCAGCATTAGCAGCAATAGAAGTAGCAGCACGTACTCTCAATTCACCAGTTTGGAAGTAGCCTTTGAGCTTTTCCATTGCGCCGGTATCGAGGTACTTACCTTGAACGTCCGAAGAATTGATAACAGAAGTAATTGCGTCTTGCATGATTATTATTTCCTAATTTCCAACTGTTTTACAACACCTGGGAGATGTGATATGGCAAATAGATCAGGCTTCTGTTTATTATCATCCCCGCTATAAATAGAGAGGCTTTCAACATTTGACCAAAATCTATGTAAATAGGGGAATCAACTCACCCTACTGCATCGCACCTACCAAGTAGTCGAAGTAAGCACCAGCTTCACCAGAGTCTTCAGCAGACATCATGCCAGTAGCAACGTTCTTCATAGCGCGAACGCCTTCAGCAACTGCGTCGATAGGGGTTCCCAAAGACTTGTACATTTCGCGAACGCCTACAATCCCAATTTCTTCAATGGGTGTAACATCACCAGCAACGATACCGTAGGTAACTAAGCGGAGATAATAATCCATATCGCGCAAGCAGGTAGCGGTCATTTCTTGACCGTAAGCATTACCGCCAGGAGATACAACATCGGGACGCTTTTGGAAAAGCTGGTCTCCAGCTTGTTTAACGATGCGCTCGCGGTTTTCGGTGAGCATTTGAGCAACACGCAAACGGCGTTCGCCACCTGTAGCAAAGCTCTTAATTCTATCTAATTCGCCGGGGCTGAGATAGCGAGCCTCTGCGTCAGCATTCACGATGGACTTCGTGACGATACTCATTATAAGGATTCCTCCAATACGAATGAAACCTGAGTTGGTTTGAAAGTGGTGTGACTGAAAAACGGTTAGCTGAGTTCAGTTACTGCAGAACTTTTAATAAATTCCCAGCCTGTTTGAGTAAACACCAGTACGCAAAAAGGAAACTCAATTACCTTCAAAAATTATTCTCCGGCATTTTGTTGAGTATTTATGACTCTTTTTAACACTTTGTAACATTAATTTTCATGTTCGCCGGTTTTTAGCAATTGGTAATTGGGAATTGGGAATTGGGAATTGGGAATTGGTAGTTGGTAATTGGTAATTGGTAATTGGTAATTGGTAATTGGTAGTTGGGGATTGATATACCTCCCACAAAAAGGTGAGTAAGGTTTGAGGATTGGGGATTGGTAATTGGAAAATCAAATTTTTACCCATTACCCATTACCCATTCCCCATACCCAACCTTTAACCTTTAACCTTTAACCTTTAACCTTTAACCTTTAACCTGAATCTACCGTTCGTTATAACGTCCGGTGAGTACAGAAGGAGATAAACTAGACCATGACTGCTTCACTAAGTCAGCAGCAGCTTTAACACTACCGATGTAGTTACCCGCTGGTAAAGATGGGAAGCGTGGATAAGGTACTACGTCCTCACCGAAGAATCGAGAATACTCTTCAGTACCTACCATTGTTTCTACGGCAGCTTTCAAACCATTATCAGCCAGCAGTTTGTTGTACTGACGAATTTCGGCTTGTGTCGCTGGTGCGCGTCCCAAAATGTGACGGAATAGGAACTCAATGACTTTGGTGTTGGGATAAGGCGTATAGAAGCGCTTGCGGTAGATTTCTGAACTTGCTAAGGTACGAACAAACTCGCGCACCGAGATTTCACCGTTTCGCAATTTACTATCCAAATCGCTACGACGGAAATATGAAGGAATTTGACCGCTAAATACATCCATTACCTGGACGTAAATTGCATCAATTACCTGTTGCTTCTCGGCTTGATTGTTCATAGAAGTCATGCGGTGAATCCGCGCTGGTCTGCGACGGCTTGTACCGACACCTACTTCTACCGATTGTCCCCGACCATCGTTAAAGGAACGACCCAACTGAATAAACAGTGGTCTGCTCTTGTCAATTTCACGGGCTTTAGCTGCCATATCTGCAATTGCTTTGCCCATCATCGGCATTTGAGCAGCTTGCATTTTGGATTTAACCGGCTCGAAACTGGGGACAACAATGTCCTTGGTTTGCTTGGTAAGTCGGTTGTAGAGTGTTTGGCTGTTGGGGAAGTTAGCTGCTGGTAAGGTTTGATAAAGGTTATAAGGTACCGTATCTTCACCAAATGCTTCTGTATAATCGTTGCTGCTCACCATTGCATTAATGAAAGCACGCAATCCTTGAGTAGCTAGTATTTGATTATACTTACGAATTTCCTGCTGGTCTAAAGGTGCGCGTCCTAAGAAGTGCTTGGTTCCTAGTTCAATTACCTTGGTGTTGGGGTAAGGGGTATAGAACTCTTTGAGGTATAGACTCGAACATCCCAACCCTTCAATGAATTCTTTAACGTTGATTTCACCATTACCCAATCTGCTTTCTAAGTTCTTGAATTCGCTAGCACTAGTAATGTAAGGTTCAATATCGCGCTCGAAAACCTGACGGTAAGCAGCTTTAATCACAGTTTGGACAGCGACTTTATTTTTGGTATTGGCAACCAATTTAAAGATTTTACGTTGTTCGCGCTGCTTGCTAACACCTTGGTTAATGCGATACTGAATATCTGGCTCGGTACGTGTTTGGGTAACGCTACCAAGTTC
The DNA here is from genome assembly GCA_012033205.1 of Richelia sp. SL_2_1. Taxonomy (GTDB): domain Bacteria; phylum Cyanobacteriota; class Cyanobacteriia; order Cyanobacteriales; family Nostocaceae; genus Rivularia. Next base: position 29,141 of record JAAUSO010000075.1, read on the forward strand.
GACAAACATTGGTGTTTGTTGTTTCTGAACCTGGGTACCAACATCTTCGCGGATGCTACCAGTACGCAGTTGTCGTAAAGCTACACCTTGGGGTGTCAAATAACGTTCGTAAGGAACGGTATCTTCACCGAAGGCTTCAACGTATTCTTGGCTATCAATAAAAGCGTCTACTAATGCGTAGAAACCTTTTTTGGCACAGATGTCGAAGTATTTATTATTTTCCTGACGACCGTAGGTAGGACGACCCAATAAACGACGGTGGATGTATTCTACAGCTTTACAAACGTAGAGCGATGTCCAATACATTTTGCGGAATAAATCCGATTTTGCCAGCATTCGGATGAAGTCGCGGACGGTGATTTCACCGTTTTCTAATTTAATTTCCGCAACTTTCAACCGTTGACCTTCGTAAACATCGCGACCGAACACCTGTAGATAAGCAGCTTTAATCACTGCTTGAGTTGAACTTTCGGAATATTTAACCGAAGCGCCTTTACCAGTTCCTTTACTCAAAGTGCTAGGAACTTGGTCTAAACGGAAGATTTTTGGACCTAAAGAACCGGGGAAAGCACCGCGAGCCTTGGGATTGCTATTTTGGTTGTTAATTCCGGGTCCTTGATGAATCAGGATACGCTTGGTATCTTTATTGAAAGGTGCCGGACGGCTGCTGGGATTTCTGGTTTCTTTGGCGAAAATTGCCCCAAACTGAATTTCTAAGGGGTCATTACCGGAACCATAAGGATGCTGGTCTGGTAAAGGTTGGGTATATGCAGCAAAAATTGTGATAAATTGCGGTACCTTGCGGAAAGGAGCGCTGTATTTCAACAAATCTTGTTGCGGTCCCCAGTTGCGACATTCTTGAGCTTCTTGACCCAAGCCTCTGAGGTAAGGTACGGTTTCTTCTCCAAAGTAATCGGCGTACTCGTTGGAATCTACTAAAGCATCAATTAAAGCAGGTAAACCACCTCTGGAGATGATATCAAAGTATTTCTGTACTTCTTCGCGGCTACTTGGTCCCCGTCCTAAAAAGTGGCGGAAAGCGAGTTCTAGCGCACGGCTATTAATAAATGGTTCATAAAATTGTTTGCGATAAAGAGGAGACTTACCCAAACGACGAGTAAATTCTTTCATCGAGATATCGCCATTTTTGACCTGAGATTCCAGGTAAGATATCGACTGAGAATAAGCACGGGTAATATCGCGCTCAAAGATTTGTCGATAAGCCGCTTTCACGACCATATCTTTTTCCATTCCCGACAAACCAGTCTTCATGACAAACTTGGGTCGTCTTTCTGCCGCATTAAAGTAAATTTGCGGTAATTGTAAACCCTGCTGGTCGCCGCTCGGACGCTGACGCTTCTTAGTAGAAGGTGTGGCTGCTTTGAATTCGTTGATCAAAACATCCATGTACTGAGACACAATATCGGTCGCTTCAGCGTCTTTGCGGAAATAGGAAAGCGAAGCAATTTTGATTTCTTGTAAAGCGACAATTGTTGCGTCACCAGAACAAGCTCTTTCAATAATTTCTCGCAATCCCCGCACGTTGACGGAAATAATGTTCGGGTCGCCTGCGACAATTGCATAAGTGGCATAACGTAAAAACCACGACAAATCCCGCAAACTTTTAGACATATTGCCCGGACCGTAGCGAGCAACGTTAATCGGTCTAAATCCTGGAGGTGTCGGACCGCTGGGAGAAGAATTAAAAATGGAACGTAAATTCTCCAAAAATCCGCCACGAGATTCCACGTAGGTGACGGTTCCTAATTCCATTTGTCTTCGCATATCGATACCTTCACCAGCAACAGCCATGGCCATTTCCGGTTGCGGTTCTCTTGGTTTTTCCAAGAAAGACATCGGTGAACCACCAACAAAAATCCGGTTCGCAGCGCGAGAAACAATAATTTCGGAATTGTCAGTCAAAGTCTGAGCAATATCCAAACGCTTCTGACCCGAAGCAAAATAACTTTCTAATTCCTTTAATTCACCAGTACCCAAAAAGCGGTCTTGCTGTTCCGCTTGAGTAATAGTTGATAAAGCTAGAGTTTGATATAGTTGCGGACGTGCAACCGAGCTTCCACCACTTGCCTTAACACTCATCTGATTATTAAAACTCCCATCTAAATATAAGCCGTGTGTGCGTATATTGGGTCGCCTTTAGGCTTCAAGGAGCGGCGTGTTTTTTACTTTAACCGTGTTGCCTTCAAGACTGCCAAAAATTTTAACCCACTAGCTTTTAGATTAGAATGTTTTGAGTTTTATCGGGGTGTTTATTAAGAAGTGTGTCGAAAACACATAAATAGATAGGAGTTAGGAGTTAGGAGTTAGGAATGAGGAGTTAGGAGTTAGGAGTTAGGAGTTAGGAGTTAGGAGTTAGGAGTTAGGAGTTAGGA
>JAAUSO010000278.1 GCA_012033205.1 Richelia sp. SL_2_1
AAACAGCAAAATACGCATTAATTATTATTATTATTAATCCAAGCCATACTCAATAAAATAATTCTTTTCATTGAATACATAAGTACTATTCATTGGTGATCGCACTGTGCCGGTTGCGTAAGTCCTGGAATTGATAGATGGGTTTTAGGAGTGGTATTTTTGTTTATTTTCTGTGGGGTCATTGGAGTAACAACCAGACAAATTTTTGCGATTTCTCCTCCTCCAATACCAACCGTTGCACTACAGCAAATTGAAATAATCCGAAGTAATCTCTCAGATACCCAAACGCAGGTAGGTTATACAAATGAAAAATTACAAAGAATTGAAAAACATATAGGTAGCAACCCAAATCGGAATTAACCTTCACAGTCAACCGCTACCTGTAAGGAACCCCTGCGGAACGTGGAAGTCTTGTATTCTGGCATTCAAAAGTCAATATGCGACCGTGGTTGAATTATTACTTTAGTATTTCTTCAAATTCAAAGCTGAAGGGTAATAAAAATTAACCTTCGCGGTCAACATTTCATTACTTTTTGGGCATCTGAAGCGCAATTAATAAGACAGTCAAAATTTCAGTACTTTCGGGCATCCCAATCGTAATAAAAATTAACCCAAAGTCAACGTTTCTTCCTGAAAATCTACCACCAATCGTCTGGTAAATAACCACGGTAAACCCAACAAAACTTCTGCTATTCCATCCCCAGCAATTACAGGAATATTAAACTCTTCACCTTTCTTATTTACATCGTAAATATTAAACTGTGCTTCCCCTAGTGCTGTAATTCTCGTTTCTTCATTATCAACAAGCTGCCAACCAAAACTCTTAGCGTCAGCCGTGTTAATTGCCAACCAATCAGTAAACCCCCCGTATCAAGAAGTGCATCAACTGTTATAGCTAGCCCTATACTCTGCTACAAGGTCTATTTCAAAGAAAAGTTCACCTTTACTACTAAATTGTCCTTCAATCAATTTGTTTTACGATACCCCTGTTAATTGAAAAGTACAAATCAAACGTCCTGGATGTTTTGCTCTTGCTTCCTTTTGAGCGATTTCCTTATCAGCGTTAAGAAAATATTCGCCGCTTTCTGGTTCAATCGCAACATACCCGGAGGACGTGTGATTATCATTCAATTCGGAACAAACCTTCCGCCTAAATTGAACGCGCACGCGCAATATATCCCGGACTTGCCTCAAGCGATGAAAATTCATTGGTATACTGCTTAATTCCCACCCAAGGGCTTCTAGGAGATGAATGATTTGATTTTTGGTTTCGGTTATTTAAAAGCTCAGATTGCCCGTTTGTGGATATCAAATTATCCACACTCTTAAGGCAATAGGGAGAAGAATTGCTCATACTATCAGTACTCCCTTCCTCTGGAAAATAAATTAAACAATATTCCTTTAGATTAACGGATTGCATATCCAGTTTTGGGTTCAGGAAGAGTGATGATTACTCCGACCGATGCTTACTCCTCCGAATTCTTATGCTGACGGATGCTCCATAAAATAGAAGACCGCACCTCCTCTAATTTATGCCCCATAGCTTTTTCAATATCAGCGACTGTACAAAAAAGCTTGCCGTTACAAAACTTGAAGCCTTCTGGACTCCCAGAACATTCAATTAATTGGATGCTGTCTACAATCGTTCCCAGCTTTCCCCAGGATAATGGTCAATACTGACGAGCCAGTGTTTTGGTTGTTCTCCTTGAATAATAACAACGGAACGATGTTTATTTTTTGTCGGTGGCTTCGCGGAGCCGCCATCTTTAAAAACGAATAGCTCGTTCTCCCAACAAGCAGAAGGAGACTGCTTCCCCATTGCCCTTGCTTCAGTTAACGGACTTTTCATATCTTTACTCCGCTTGACTTATTGGAGTTTATTGTAATTTTATTTCACTTCGGAGGAGGATTCCTTCGTTATGACCAGTCATCCTACATTTTTACAATCATCTGAATAATACATTTTCTAACACTTCCGACTTTGCGCGAGTCAGGAGAAGAAATAATTTTGACTTCGGCGCTTCCTCCGCCAATTCTCACAACTTCATATACTTCTTTTTGTTTGGGGTCGTACATAGAATTCATGCGGACGTAATCACCTGGTTTTATCTCAGAATCCCCAAGTTCACTCGTGCTACTCAAGCTATTTTCACCGTTACTCACCCTATACTCAAGCTCAGTTTGTTTAGCTTGAGTAGGCTGTGAATCTTGTGATTCCGGTGTTTCGGCATCTTTACTCAAGCAACTCTTGTTACTCCGGCTCAAAATGTTCGTTTGCTCCGCAGTTATATTGTTTTCTTCTTGATTTTTTGGAATTGGAGGTATTGGAATTGACTCGGATTGAATCGGTATTTCTTGATTATTTTGGGTAAGGGTTATCGGAATCGAGTCCGAATTGATCGGTTTTTCTTCTACATAGCTATCTTTTTTGTTTGAGTAGCAAGAGTTGCTTGAGTAGGAATCTTGTGATGTAGAGCCATCGGTCGTTTCCGGATACTCAATCATATTTTTTATCGCTTCTTCTATGCTTGAGTAAGCATTCTGAGCCTGAGTAATTCCTTCAAATAATTCCATATTGCCTTCAGTTAAAAGCGATTTATTCATACTCCAAGCGTCGGCGTGTTCGTTGAATAGTCCCGGTATGAAACGTAAGTTGCAGAAGTGTTTGGGGACGTTAACTTTCTTCCCGTTGACGCTTTTACTAGAGCGACCAACCAAGAAGGGGGTGATAAGTTCTCCCATCCGTGCTATGAGCTTATTAGACCGAACTGGCTTTAATCCTGTAACTTTACAGTAGGCTTCGTAGGCTGAGTAAATTTCATGAGTTAATAGGGTATGGCAACTTTCCACAGCAGGTTCTAAGCACTGGTCGAGGAAAGATTTCAACGAATCGGATTGAATCGCCTGCTCTTGCTTGAGTAAATTGATTGAAATAAACTCATTTTTGGCATTTTTAATTAAGTAGTCCCTTCTTTCCGATTTCATAGACATTGCCCATGAGATAATTTCACCCCGGACATCTTCAAGTTTTTTTCTGAGTTCGGTGTCGGAAGTTCTGCCGTTGAGCGGTAAAGTGGAAATCGGGATACATCTTCTATCCCAGCCATCCCCAGAGTTTTCAATATTCAAAGCGGAAACTGAGCCAATGGCGTATTTACAGTTCCACCGTTTGTAATAACCATCGGGGGAGTAAAGCGCACGTCCGGCGAGTTCTCCGTTATCTACTAATTCATAAAAGGATTGCAAGTCCGACTGGAATCCTGCCATATCTGGAAAGTAGCAGTAACGTACTTGAGTTAAAAATTGATGTCTTTTCTCCGCTGTAGATATATTCTTGAAGTTGGTTTGAGCCGTGACATTATCTTTATTTATTAAGTCACCAATCAACCGCAGCAAAGTACCTTTCCCGGTTCCCGACTGCCCGATTACATGAAGGAAGTAGCCATAAGGTGCTGTTGGGTCAAGGTAGTAGTAAAGAATTGCTTGAATTAGTTCTAAATACTGTTCCCCAAAAGATTCCTTAATAAAAGTTTGCAAAACTTCTGGGCAATTTGCACCGGGGATATAATCGTTTTTTATATTCCAAGTTAGGTAGTTGTTGGGGTCATGAGCTAATAATTCCCCAGTTCTAACGTCTAAAGTCCCATTGAGGAAGGGAATTAAATGCTCGTTAGCTGGGGTGTTTCTCGCTAATCCAGACCTAATAAAGTTAAAACAAGATGTTAGATTACGATATGTAGCGAAACGCTTGACTATTCTCTCTTCCTTCTCTCCTCTTCCAACGGATACTAATTTAGTTTCGTATACTTCTCTTAAAGCTTGGATAATTATCTTCTTTACTTCTACAGGACTGACTTTTTTGTAGAATCCTAGTTTGGTGTATTGATAGAAGGTATCGTTTAAAACTATCCAATCATCTTTAAAAACTTCATCTATCACAGTCACTTCAATACTATTTCTGAAAGGAATTCCAATTACTCTAGCAGCTTTTTTCTTCCTTTCCTTTTCCTCTTTTCTCCACTTCTGGAAATCTTGCTCCCATTTGTCAAAATTCACGGCTTTACTCAATATTTCACGAAATTTGTCAATCCCATTTTTCTGGATGTAATCATCCATCCCCTTACCTTCCGATTTATCCCATAAGCCAGTTACCGAGTAGACTTGAGTTAATTTTTGTAACTGGTGTCCTAACTTCAACTGAGCCATCGCTACGTTGTAGTTAGTTTTGGAATCAGCATCAAAAGCCATTAGGAACCCAAAACCAGCGCGAGCGAATTTTTCCAGAATGGCTACTAAAAATCTTTTACCCTGCGGGTCATCTTTGCCGGGTGTTAGCCCTTGTTCTACGCCTGGAATGGAAATTGTCGGAACTTCGTTACTACAGCCCGCAATCGCTTTAAATAATCCTTCGGTCAGCACTAAGCAGGGGCATCCATCAATTACGTAACAAATTTTGGCTAATTCATCTAATTTTTCCCAATATTCCGGATTGTGGGGGTTATTGGCTAATGAAGCATCGTATTCACCTAACGGATTGCGATACTTAGGGGCTTTATCTTTGGGCTTGCCTTCACTGTTCCAAGGGTCATCGGGTCGTAGTTGTCCGATGAAATTATCTCCTTCCAACCAAACCCCACCGGATTTAGCTGTGTAGCCCAGTAAAACAGAAGCTTCTTTTTTAGTTACGGTACGGCAATTGGCTGCAATCCAGGCTGGGTCTAGTCCGCGCTTGGTTACGCATTCGTAGTAGTGCTTGTCGTTGAGGCGTAAGGTTGAAGTTTGTTGTTTTTTTGTTAATACAGTAGCGTTCATGATATTTCTCCAAAGTTTGTTTTTCCGTTTTCTTTGGAGTCGGGATGCCGTGCCAGTCAACCACTACGCTGGGAAATCATCGCTAAAAATGTAACAACTGTAACCGTTTTGAGAAAAAGTTTGGGTCAGTTTAGATATTTTTGTATATTTTTAGCTTAAAAATGTTCACTTACAGATGTACGAAGACAACCAACTGTAGTAATATACATTTATGCGTATGGCGATGTGGCACAAGTTCGTCTTCTTTTAACTTAGATGTGGATGAAAAGTTCCTACTCTCTTACACCACTTCTTAGTTCTTTGACGACTTGACCCGTCTCCCTATTAAATTTTTTAAACATAATATTTTTTACATTTTGCAGGCGATAAGAGTATTGAACTTTTTGCCTGCTTTTTTGTACCTCCTGATAAATGTAAATTTTGTTCCCGTCATGAGTCGCGCAGAAGGAATTTTCTCGGTTTGCATAGAAAATTTGTCAAGCCTACTGCTAATAACTGCGCTTATTGTACAGCTTTTGTCATCATTGGTGATCTGTATAAAACTAAAAAAACTATATTTGATTAATATAAACTTTTATAAAATGTTGTTCGTTGCAGATAGCTCCTTTTAACGACTCAGGTGATGTATTGCATTTATTAACAAAATTAAGATCAATCGAGATTCAGTTGGGCAGCGATTTTTTTACGCAATATAGGAACGGCGTTACCGTTGCCTTGCGCTAAGAGCTGCCCTTTTATTCCCGTTTTTCTTGATTAGAGTCCAGAAAAACGGAAAATTTGGATGTACTCCTGAGCCTGTTAACTACGGGAGCATTCCGCAAAAAAGTTACCTCAAATGTTCTTGTTAAGTAGCTTGCTCAACGCATGAAGCCTGTGTCACATAAAATATCACCAAATAAGAAAGCTAAGTATAGATTTCGTCCTTCATCTCTACACCCCATCTATATGGTTTATATTCACCAATAATGTAAGCTATCTGTACGGGGTGTATTTGAGGTGTAGACATGGCAGCAATGAAGCGGGAGTCGATGAACTTCAAGTTACCGCAGCCAATAGCTTGTGCGTTATGTAAATGGGGGAAAGTACTTGATACCAAAACTGACCTAAGTGAAAAGTCGGTCTTTTCTCAAGCATTTTTGACTCAAAAAAGTACGGTAACAGGATGAGACTCTTACGCTGTAAGCGTTACAAGCAACAATGCAATTAAGACAAATAATTTTAAGCCCGTTCGCACCCTGTTAATTTAGGGTGTGTGTAGAGTTTTTGTGGGTGAGATATAGGTGAGAGGAGGTCTGCACCCCTGGTGTGTGCATTTAAAAGAACTTTTTTCCTGTAAATGCAGGAAAAGATAATTCATCGTTTAATTTGATTTATCGGGGTCAACCCAAAGTAATATTTCGCTTGGCTGAATTTTATAAGCGTCACAAATTTTGTCTAAGACCGCTGCACCAACTCGTTGTGAAGGGGTGTTGTAAAGTGCGTAAGCGGTATTTAATGATATACCTGCATTTTGTGCAAAGCGATAAGGGGTTATGCCTCTTTCATCTATGAACTGTTTAATGGTGTTTATTACAGGCATTCTGGCATGGATACTTATAAAAATATTTATAACAAGAATTTTATATAGTACCAGATAAGGGTTTGGACGGTATTACAGATATATTTATTACAATTATTTTTGTAATATTACAAAATAATGCTAATATTTAGCCATACGAAAAACTAACGGGTGCGTAAAACGTAAGCGTTTTCCAGAATGGCGGTTGTAACCGTTAATTTCGTGACTTCATCTTTACTGCAACAGTAGTGAAGCCTGG
>JAAUSO010000279.1 GCA_012033205.1 Richelia sp. SL_2_1
TAGTTGTTGGTTGATAGTTGATGGTTGATAGTTGATGGTTGATAGTTGATGGTTGATAGTTGATGGTTGTTGGTTGATGATTGTTGGTTGTTCTAAGAATTAACCTTTAACCTTTAACCTTTAACCTTTGACTTTTTCTTCACCAATAGATTCGATTAAGATTGCTTCCAATTCTTTAGCTATCTCCATATTAAATTGGAATGAATTATTAGCTTCTGCAACTATTTTATCGGCTGTTGTATCATCAACTGGTACTTGATCGAGTGCTTCACGATAGTGGTTTTTAAATACTTGTTTATCAGGAATTTTCTCGAAATTATAAAAAGATGTACCTTGATAACCAACCAAATTGAAAGTTGATTGAACTACTTTTTGTAACATCTGTCCTCCCGATAAATCTCCCATGTAGCGAGTGTAAGCGTGTCCTATTAATAATTCTGGTTGTTTTACAGATAGTTCACGAATCCGAGAAACATAATTTTTAGCGGAGGTTAAAGGTGCAATTTGATTTTGCCAATCTGAACCGTAGAAAAACTGTAAATCTTGCTCTAAATTTGCTTTACGATTGAGTTCTGGAAAGTAAATTACACCAACACAAGGATGATTTTTATTACTTTCGAGTGCTGCTTCTAATTCACTGTAGACGAAGTATAAATTACTTAAAAATTTCGCAAAACAACTTCTATCGATAACTCCTTTGACGAAACTTTTCATAAACCCAATATTTTCTGTTGCAGTATGAGAATCCTGGGTTCCGGAACGAAGTTTTATCGCTAAATTATGACTCATTTCTAATCAATCCTGTATTGATGAAACGCTATTTTCAACAGGATTTACGCAGTTTAATTATACTTTAATTATATTTGCTGTTCTTCCTTAACATTTAAGCAACTATGCTGATCTTTTTTCCCCTTAATTCCTATTAATGGCAATATCAGAAGTATGACTACAAAATTACCACGATTTCTACAATACTTGCTGTACTTTTTATTTTTTGTATCGCTATATAGCTAAAAACATTTCTTCATATTTGAGCGAAAATCGCAAATGCAATTACTTGTAAAAAACTTGCACAAGTAACTCACACTGATTAGAGCAATTATCACAAATATTTTTATCTAAAATACCAAGTAAAATAAGGCTTAGCAATCAACCTCATTTTTGCTTAATCAATATGATGCTTTTTATAAGTAATTACTATGTATGATATTTGTTTTAATTGCTCAAAAAGCGCTAATATAACTTTCAAGTTAAGGAAAAATTAAGTAATACATCGGTTATTGCTTGTATTAATTATTTCGGTAATTAATTTTAGATATTTAGATATAGATTTTAGATTTAAGTTGGGGGCGTAATTGGATAAGTCAAAAGAGATTCAAGTAGGAGATAAAGTTGTCATCTTGCGTCCATCGCACATCGCAGGAAAAACTGGTTTTATATACGCAAGAGAAGTATTCTCAGATGAAGAGATTAGTAAGCGCTGGATTATCCGCATCGATTCGGAAGACGTAATGGTATCTTTAAGTCCAAAGGAATTTGAATTATTAGCCGAGCGGTAGGGTTTGAATTACACCATAATTCAACCAAGAAACGCGCAATCGCGTTTCTTTAGCTTTCTGTTGGAGGTTCTTTGTCGATTTTCAGTTCTTTCTTACTGTGTTTCAAATTTTTCCATAGTCCCTTAATTTGCGTATATGCATCTTCGGAAGTTACTTTTCCCGAAGTTTGTAAATTAACGATATAGCCTACTTTTTGAGCAAATTCTTGTAAATTAGCATTAAATACTAAATTCTCTGGCTTGAATTCGCCATAATAACGACTGCGGGGATAAAGAAAGTTTTCTTTGTCTGCTTTGTCCGAATCTTCCATAGTTTTTCTTGAATAATCTTTTATTAATTTTTACTTAATTTTACGTTAACCTTTCTGATTGTATTTTTCAATATACTGCCATTTTTGTTTGCAGGACATCTGTCTTAAGAGTTACATTTCCTATGGTATAGTGTAAAAAAAAAGACATATGTGTCACAGTACTTTTATGTAAAAATACATAAAATACGCTTGATAGAAACCCCGCAGAACTAATGAAAAGGATCACTAGTTTCCAATTGGTTTTTGTAAATCAATTTAAATATTTTTGCAAAAGATCAAAAATAGCAACTATTAATGGTTATATAGCCGAAAGTGGATAAATTGAATAATTAAGTTGAATAATTCTCATGGTTAAATCTCTTCCAACCCCACAGCCAGAGTTACTTAAAGAAGGTGTAAAAGCTCCTGTACAGGAAACACTGTTAACCCCCCGCTTTTACACTACAGACTTTGACGCTGTGGCTCAGATGGATATTTCAGCGCATGAGACGGAATTGAAAGCGATTGTAGACGAGTTGAAAGCTGACTACAATCGCGATCATTTTGTGCGCGATGATGAATTTAAACAAACTTGGGATAATATTGACGGTGAAAAGCGGGAAGCTTTCATTGATTTCTTGGAACGTTCTTGTACTTCTGAGTTTTCCGGGTTTTTGCTATTCAAAGAGTTATCACGACGACTCAAAAACCGTAATCCCTTGCTAGCGGATGCTTTTAACTGCATGGCACGGGATGAAGCGCGTCATGCGGGATTTTTGAATAAAGCGATGGCGGATTTTCATCTTTCTTTAGATTTGGGTTATTTAACCAAAAGCCGTACATATACATTCTTTCCCCCAGAATGGATTATTTACACGGTTTACCTATCTGAGAAAATTGGTTATTGGCGTTACATTATTATGTTTCGTCATTTAGAAGCCCATCCAGAAAATCAATTTTATCCTTTATTCCGCTACTTTGAAAGTTGGTGTCAAGATGAAAACAGACACGGGGATTTCTTCAAAGCACTATTAAGATCCCAACCGCAATTGTTCAATAATTGGAAAGCACGATTATGGGTACGTTTTTTCTTATTAACGGTATTCGTCACTCACACATTAACGGTATTTGAGCGAGTCAACTTTTACAAGTCTCTTGGTATAGATGCTCGCGAATACAACAAACAAGTGATTGAAAAGACCAATAACACAGCCGCACGAGCATTTCCAGCGATTTTGAATACCAAACATCCGGAATTTTTCCGGAGATTAGAAGAGTGTTCCGATCGCAATTTGCAAATAGCTCAAATCAGTAAGAGCGATCGCCCTCAATTTATCAAATTCTTGCAAAAAGTACCATCATTTCTTTCAATAATGGGACATATGGTAAGGTTGTTTCTGATCAAACCAATTAATGCTGAAGCAACCAGAGCAGTAGTACATTAAATTGATTTACTGGCTAAATAATTAAAGGGAATCAGCGTAAATCTTTTTTTTAAAGAGAGAGCGGAACACGGATTTAATTACCAATTACCCATTACCAATTACCCATTACCAATTACCAATTACCTATTCCCTTAAATTTAACTTTCAACTTATCCTTGGGATAAGCTGTAGGCGCTGGTATTATAGTTAAATCTTGCTCTGGTAAAAGTTCCCATTTATATTCCCGAACTAAAAGCGCTGCAAAAAGCTTCATTTCCAACTTAGCGAACTCCTTACCGATACATTCGCGCATACCGCCACCAAATGTTACATGACTAAAGGGTTTGGCTTTATCTTCAGCACGAGATGGTGCAAAACGTTCTGGGTCAAACTTCGATGGCTCAGTATATACACTGCTATCTTGATGTGTTTTAGGCACTTGATATAATACAGACCAACCTTGAGGAATAAAATAACCGTTAAATTCACAAGGTTCGATTACCTGTCGAAAACCACCACCAACAGGAGGAATCAAACGCAAGACTTCTTTAATAACTTGGTCTAAATAAGTCATTTGCTTAAGATTTTCTGTAGTTAAAGGTTGTGAAAATCCCAGTTGTTGCTGTTCGTGACGTACTTTCTCTAAAACTTCGGGATGCTGTGCTAGTAAAAGACACATGGAAGCAATTGCAGATGTTAAAGTTTCATGTCCGGCGAATAGTAAAGTTAATATTTGGTCTTTAATTTCTTCTACACTGAGCTTATTACCATCATCGTCTGTAGCTTGTAATAACATCCCTAAAGCATCTTTATTAGAAGCGGGTTGTTGTTGACGCTGTAATACAATTTCTTCAATCTGCTTGACTAACAATTTACGACTGCGTAATGCTTTACCAAAATTAGTCCAAGGTAAATTCAGAGGAATGGTAAACAAACCTCTCACCAACTCTTCAAAAAGTTCGACAAAATTACTATCGCTAGCTGCATCCGTTCCTATAAGTAATTTACAAGCTACGTCAAAAGTGTATTTTCTAATTTCTGGGTACCAAGTCAAAGTACCCATTTGTTCCCATTTGTTAGAGTAACTGCGAAGAATTTCCTCCATTGCAGTAGTATATTCTGCCAAAGCTCTTGGTTGAAAAGCTTGTGATAGAATTTTACGCCGCTTTTGATGGATACTGCCCATTTGTATGGATAATGAGCCAGGACCTAATAAAATCTTAGTACTGCGGGGCCATTGCCCAGAAAAATATTTATTATCATTCGTAAACAGAAAACGGTTAGCTTCCGCACCAATCATAACTATGGTGGGATTGGCAAAAATATGAGTTTTGAAGATAGAGCCGTACTTTTGATATCGTTTTTCTGTAAAATCGGAATCCCGTATAAAGCTGATTGTTTCCCCAATTACAGGTAAACCGAAGTTACCGGGAGGTACAGGAACTGTTTTGGAATTAGTAGTTGCCATTGAATTTTAGATTTGAGATTTGAGATTTGAGATTGTCTAGTGCTTTGTACCATTAGTTTTGAGAGGTTCGTAGTTGCGATTTATCGCTCAAATTCAGAGCTAAAGCCCAACTACAAACATTTAAAATTAATCACAGAGACTACTAGTAATTGACAACATAAGTTTTGCTGGCTTTGTTCGTCTACCGACGTACTGTAGAGACGTTATACATAACGTCTCTAAACAATTTTGGGAAAAACTAACCATTCAAAACTAATGATTTAGATTGTCTAGAGTCATCTGAAATAATCATTGTGAAACAAAAAATGTAACGAAATTTACAGAATTATCTACAACGATCAAAAATCAAGTTAGTCTGAGAATATATTTTAATCTTAATCATTACACTTTATTTTATGGATCAAACATCGCTGTTTGCACCGGATAGTCCTTCTCCTGCATATATTTGTCCATTCGATCAAGCTTGTAGTTATTTAGATGCAGCAGCGAAAGAATTAAAATTAGCACAAGGTGTATCAGAAATACTTAGTCATCCACGAAAAGTAGTTACAGTTTCGATTCCGGTGAAACGAGACAATGGTGAAATACAAGTTTTAGCGGGACATCGAGTCCAACACTCCGATATTTTAGGTCCTTACAAAGGTGGTATTCGTTTCCATCCAGCCGTGACACTGCGGGAAGTTTCGGCGTTAGCAATGCTGATGACTTGGAAATGTGCGTTGTTGGGTATTCCCTACGGTGGTGCGAAAGGTGGAATTGCAATCAATCCTAAAAATTATAGTATCAGCGAATTAGAGCGTATTTCCCGACGTTATATTAGTGAGTTAATTAAAGACATTGGACCATCAGTAGATATACCAGCACCAGACATGGGGACATCAGCCAGGGAAATGGCTTGGATGATGGATACTTATTCAGTAAATATCGGTCATGCAGTACCGGGAGTTGTCACCGGCAAACCGCTTTCCATCGGCGGTTCTTTAGGAAGAGAAATGGCAACGGGAAGAGGTGTAATGATTATTGTCCGTGAAGCCTTAGCGGATAAAGGTAAATCTTTACAAGGAATGCGAATTGCAATTCAAGGTTTTGGAAACGTCGGTGGTGCTGCGGCTGAATTACTACATCAAGCTGGTGCAAAAATTATTGCTGTCTCTACAGGTGCAGGCGGTGTTTTTGCGGAGAATGGTTTAGATATTTCGGAATTAAAAGCTTATGCAAGGGAGAATAACAAGAAGATTTCCGGATTTCCCCAAGCCAAACCAATTACTAATCCAGAGTTATTAACATTACCTTGTGACGTATTAATTCCCGCAGCTTTAGAAAATCAAATTACTCAAGAAAACGTTAATCAAATCCAAGCTAATCTAATAGTTGAAGCTGCAAATGGTCCAGTGACACTTGAAGCTAACTTATCATTAGAAGCCCGTGGTGTAACGGTACTACCAGATATTTTAAGTAATGCTGGTGGAGTTGTGGTTAGTTATTTAGAGTGGGTACAAGGACTTTCTTATTTATTTTGGGATGAACAACGAGTCAACAGTGAAATGGAAAGCTTGATGGTGCAAGCATACCGTAAAGTCATGCACCAATCCCAGACGCGAAAAATTTCTCCCCGATTAGCAGCTTATGTTTTAGGTGTAGGAAGAGTCGCGCAAGCGTTAAATGATAGAGGATTATATCCTTAAAGTTAGTTGTTGGTGGTTAGTTGTTGGTGGTTGGTTATTACGAAGAATTAACCTTTAACCTCTAACCTCTAACCTCTAACCTCTAACCTCTAACCTCTAACCTCTAACCTCTAACCTTTAACCTTCTAACCTTCTAACCTAACCTTTAACCTCCT
>JAAUSO010000280.1 GCA_012033205.1 Richelia sp. SL_2_1
TTATATCTTTGACCGTGGTCGGCTGTCACTAATAAAACTGTATCATTACGACCTGCTAAAGGTTCAATAAGTTGACTTTTAAGGGCAAAGTCTAATGTCGCAACTTCGGCTTTATAAGAAGAACTTAGAGGGGCATAACGGTGAGAAACTGCATCTATAGTAGGTACATATATATAAGTAAAACTTTTTTGGTGAGTGCTTTTTGTTAACAAACGTTCCCGTAATTGAGCAAAAGCATCTGCGGGTGTAAGATAACCTGTAAAACCGTCATTTCCAGCTTCCGAGCCGGCACTAGTAAATCTACTGATACTTGTTTGTTTAAACTGATAAAAATTGATAATTTCTACATCTATCCCCGCTTTTTCCATGCGTAAATACAAATTAGGTACCCGAATCAGAGTTTCTGGATTAAATACTGTGTCGGGAAAAGAAGCTCTACTAGTAGAAATATAAGGACGAAAACCGATAAAATTAACAATTGTACCGATTTCGGGAATGTAAAGATTGGTTCCCATCATCCCGTGCTGTGCGGGGGTGTAACCAGTTGCGGCTGAAGTTAAAGCTGTGACTGTAGTACTAGGATAAACCGAAGTCGCGGGCATAAAAAAAGCTTGCTGACTATCGCAAGCTGTGGCGATGGCGGGTATATCTTTAGAATCTGCGAGGGTTTTCAATTGTTCGTAACCAAAGCCATCGAGAATTAACAACACCACATGATTGATTGGTGCTTGATTTTGCCAAGTTTTCCAAGCTTGGGTTATTTGAGATGTTGCTAATAGCTCAGGATTAAAAGCGGGTGCAGCAGATTCTTCGCTTAAGGTGGGAGCATCAGGACATAACCAGTCAATTGCTAAGGAAGGAATATTAGTTAAACCAAGTCCATCGTAACTGGGTTTTACCGCTTCTGTACCGAAAAAATCTGGTAACTTTTGACGAGCAAGTAATTTCTCTAAAGCTATAGCTGATATTCCCTGCATTGTTATAGTTGGCGATACTTCGCACTTATTCTAGCTAAATTTGAGAATATTTAATTTTTATTTATAGTTAATAGAACTTACGTATTGACAAGAAAACCAGTGTGTGAATTCAAAGAGCAAAAACAGCATTCAAGTTATCCAAAACATATTCACGAATCACTTTTGTGAATAGATATCTTTATACTTAATACTAATCGACCAAATTGTCAAACCAAGTATTAAGCTACCTGCGATAAAATCTAGCCAGATTAAGCTATGCATTTTAAAGGAAAACGTTTCGGTTGTTTGAAAAAAGTAATGTGCTGGACTTGATATTCCAGTTAATGAATAAATTAAAAGACATACATAAGCAAGCCATAATATATTATTTAGATACAAAACGTAACCTATTATTCCTAGGATTGTTAAAATAAACCAGGATTGATAAACACTTTGAGGAGTTATCCATTCGGGGTCGAGATAACTGGGAAAATTGATAAAATTATCTGTATAGTGAAAGGCTGTAATTACTACACTAATAATTAACAGAATTAAGAGTAATATTTGATTGCTTTTATTGTGCATTAGATTTAAAGTTTATTTAAATAGTACAAGTACAAAAAAGAGAAAATTGCTGTATTACGCTGCGTGAAGACACTCTACAAAATAGATGTTTTAAATATCTATCTTTGTCTACGACTCAACCAATTATCAACAGAAATTAAATTAAAATTACAGCCAACTAATAAGATAAACAAAACAAGATTATAAATTAATTGCGAACCTGCTATATCCCATTTTTGTAACAAACAAACCCCAAACATTAAAGTCATCATTAACAAAAAATTAACTATCAGAGCTTTACGAGTTTGCAGTCCTAAAATTAATAATAAACCGACAGCAAATTCAACAATAGGAATTAGATAAGCGGGTATTGCTATTAATAATGGAGGAATGGCAATATCTTTGTAAAGTCCTACTTGAGAATCGACAAACCCTGATATATTACCAATTCGAACTAAACCATGTACAAACATATTAATTCCGAAAACTAGCCGTAAAAAAGTGTAAGCTAGAACGATATCGGAATTAAGCAGTTGAATTTTTGGATTATACATTTGCTCTGTCTGAATCAGAAACGTAGGTATCATCATATTCGTTGCTAACTGAATGTGATTTTAAGCTCACCGGACCAGTACCATAGTAGTAGATTAGCAACATTGCACCAACTAAACCGAAGTTTTTCAGAAAACTATTCCATTCATTCGCATCAGCAAAAGGATTATGAAAAACGAATGTTGTCGGAACTAAAAATATAATTAATAAAATTGCTCCCAAACGTGGTTGAAAGCCTAATAAAATCGAAATTCCGCCGACTAAAGTACAGAATATATTACCAATAAGTAATAACTGCGGTACAGGTAAACCTCTTTGTGCCATCATTTCTGCAATTCCTTGAAAACCCAAAGTATTAGCAACCGCAGCTTTCAGAAAAATTGCTGCGAGAAAAGCTCTACCTATTAACGGAATATATTTTTGAAAGCCCATAATTTATTTTGGATTTTGGATTTTAGATTTTGGATTGTTTTGAGTAAGTAGAGACGTAGCAATGCTACGTCTGTACGGGAGTTTGGAATTAGTTTTGTAGAGACGTAGCAATGCTACGTCTGTACGGGAGTTTGGAGTTAGGAGTTAGGAGTTAGAAATTAGGAATTAGCCTATTACTTATTACTTCTTACTCCATCTGTAGAAATAATAATCCTTGATGCACTTTCACCAAAGAAATAATATTTAAGCCAGTTAAAAAGTACTCCTAAACGGTTGCGAATTCCAGGGAGATATAGCAAATGAACTTCTAACCACAGAAACCAAGCAATAAATCCTTTGATGGCAAATTTACCAATTATCCCGACTCCTGCGTGTTTTCCAATAATCGCTAAACGTCCTTTGTTGAGATAATCAAAGGGTAATGGTATTTTACCGCTTATTTGTCGCCGGATGTTGTCTGCTGCGGTTTTACCTTGTTGAATTGCTTCTTGTGCTACTCCGTTAAATTCTTCTTCACTCTCAACGTAGGAAACGTCTCCTACACCATATACATTTTCATATCCACAAAGTTGTAAAGTTTGTTCTACTAGAATTTTCTCTTTTGTGGCTGTTTTTACTGGTTGTTTGGTTTGTGGTATCGCTGCTAATACTCCCGCTGTCCAAATTACTGTATCTGTAAATATAGCCGTGTCATCTTCGAGATATACAGCTTCAGAAGTGACTTTACTAACTTTAGAATTTAAATGTACTTTAACTCCCTGACGACGCAACCATTTTTCGGCGTATTTTCCTAATTTTTCTGGATAGCTGGGAAATAACCGTTCTCCCGATTGCACAAGTATAACTCGTGCGCGATCGCGATTTAAGCTGGGATAATCTTTTCCCAAAGCACTATTAATCAATTCGCTTAAACTACCAGCTAACTCTACACCAGTTGCACCACCACCGACGATGACGAAAGTTAATAACCGTATTCTTTCTGCTTCATTAGTAACTTTTACTGCCTGTTCAAAACGACTCAGAACTTGATTACGAATCGCGATCGCGTCTGTCAAAGTCCGCATAGGAAAGGTATTTTCCGGCGCTCCAGTGACTCCGAGATACTGCGTTTGGCTACCCGTAGCAATAACTAGATAGTTGTAATCAATTGCCACATTTTCGGCAGAAATAGTTTGATTGTGAAAATCAATCTTTTCTACGTCTGCTTGCAAAAAATTTACTGTCGGTAAACCTCGAAATAACCGACGCAAGGGATAAACTACTTGATGTGGATAAAGTATAGCAGTGGCTACTTGATAGAGCATCGGAATAAAGGTGTGATAATTATGACGGTCAATTAATAAAACATTGACTCGATGTTTACCCAGCTTTTTCGCAGCTTCTATACCTGCAAAACCAGCACCGATAATTACGACTCTTGGTTGATGAGTCATAGTTGACAGTGGACAGTTGACCTTTACTTATTTTAAAGAATATATTAACTACCTTTTTGAGTAAATTTGACGACAAGGATAAAAATCTATCTTTAGAGTTAGTTCTTTCGATTTAATTTTTTGATTGCTATTCATATAGAGATAGAGAAAAATATCAAAAATGAAATCTTGGAAATTTTTCTCTATACAAATACCTGATAGATGTACTAATCCTGACTATTTTTTATTGATATACAGAGAAGAATTTATAAATTAAGAATTATATTTATAACGTTTTCGTAAAGAAAACAATATTTGTCATAAAAGTGATTAGAATACTCCAGATATTATTACCTGCACAGATTTAATTTATTGATAGCGAAACAGCACAAAATTACATTTAATTGCGAATGTAACGTTATCTCTAGGAATTACTGATAGCACAAGTACAAATAATGGGATGCTCAGAACAGATGCTGCATCGATAGACTCTAATAGTAATGTTTTATTAGATAATATTCCTCAAGGAGATTTCACGATAAATGCTGGTGAACAAAAAGGTATTTTTGTCGCTTAAATAACTTGAGATAGACCTAGTGTTGCTACGTCTATATCAAATTTCAAATTTTGACTAGAATTTTCTGCTAATTTTGAGGAATTAAAGCTAAACTTTTAACTTTGGGTTAAGAAAAGAAAAGGAAACGTTGTTTCTGTAAAATCTCTTTATTGATATCTTGCATCATAAAAATCTATTGTCAAAATAATCACTAATTGTTTGACTTAATTCTTACTCCCCTAGAACTGCAAATCCCAGTCTGATAGCAAAAGTCCATTAAAATTAAAATTTTGACTATTTAATTTTACTAAAATTTATATATGTTATATATTTAATTAATTTTTGTCTCTGTTTTCTTCACAATATTTTACTTAGTTTTAATTAACTTTATTAAACATAGATTACAACTAATAAATAGAATAATTATTTGTGAAGCAAATAGTGCAGAATAAGAAGTAGGCTTAAATAAATAATCAGGTTCAGATATACACAACCGTCATTTGTCCTTTGTCATTTGTCTAAATTTGGATGACAAATAACAGAGTAAAATCGAGCAAAGCGGTGAAAACTCAAGCTAAGCAATCAAAAAATGTCCCTATGATGCAAAACATTTTGCTAGCTGTCTCAGGATTGGGACACGCTGAAGAAATGCTCAAACTGATGGAGGAAATACCATCAATTCAACGAGCGAAAGTTACCGTTTTGCACGTTGTTCCTCCACAAACTACCGCTGAAACAATGACAGCGAAGTGGGAAGAAGGTGGCAGAATTTTAGCAAGTGCAATTCAAAAATTGCAGCTAAATCCCACTCAAGTAAATTCCGTACTGCGTCAAGGTGAACCAAAAGATGTAGTTTGTCAAGTTGCTGATGAAATCGACGCTGATTTGATTATTATGGGTTCAAGAGGACTCAAGCGTTTGCAGTCAATTTTGGCTAATTCGGTGAGTCAGTATGTTTTTCAATTGTCTTCTCGTCCGATGTTGCTGGTTAAAGATGACATTTATGTCAAACGAATTAACCGGGTTATGGTGGCAGTTGACAAATCAGATGCGTCGAAATACTGTTTAGAGTTGGCTTTATTTCTGCTTCGGGATATTCCAGGTGGCGAGTTGATTTTAACTTATGTGATGACTGACTTAAAGAGTCCATCTGCGGAAACTGCCCAACTTAATGCGGAAAAACACCCGATTCTAGCCGCAGCAGTCGCTGAAGCTCAAAAACAAGGTGTTAAGTCTCGTAGTATACTCAGCATTGGCAAGCCGGGCGAAAAAATTTGTAGTTTGGCAGAAGAAATGAATGTAGACTTATTATTACTCGGTTCTCCAGACCGTCGCCCATCGATTGCGAAGAATTTTGTTGATTTGGATAAACTTTTAGGTGCTTCTCTATCTGATTATGTCAGAATTAATGCGACCTGTCCGGTTTTATTAGCACGGACTGCGGCAGCTTAGATTTGAGATTATACACTGTTATTTTAACTCATTTAAGTTTTTCATAAATCGCGGTTGATAGATAAAACCCCTACACTTTCGGTGTAAGGGTTTTTCCTTTCAAATAATTCGATAATTAATTGAGTATCTAAGTGTCTTTTCTTCCACCTTCGCGGCTAACGGTGAGGGTGTAAAGTCCTATTAAAAAAACCGTGGGAACTAGTACGAACAAAATGCTCGCTATGAATCCCAAATCATTAGTTTGCATAGTTATATTGCCCCTAGGATTGATTTGTAGCCAATACTTTTAGGATAACATTACTGATGCCCTAGCTGACTAATATCAAAACAAGACAAAGTAGAATAGATAATTATCAAGGCTTGGTTACTACACTCACTGAACCGTTAACTAAGGTTTGACAAGCAAGGCGATAATTATCCGGCTTTTTTTTCAAAATTTTGCTTTCTACATCCGTCAGAGGTGAGAGATTTTCCATACCTTCTGTTATTTCTACAATACAGGTTCCACACTGCCCTGCACCTCCACAGTTCATCATTTTCCCCATACCTTATAGATATCAATGCCGTTTTCCATGGCTTTCAATCGTAATTAGCACCATCAGCTGCT
>JAAUSO010000007.1 GCA_012033205.1 Richelia sp. SL_2_1
CAGAGGATTTATCGATAATATTTTTATCTTGTTTATTCTTCAATGCATCCTGACGTATCTTCGCACCAGATTCAACTCTGCTTGAAAATCGATATAATGCGGTAACTTTAAATGTTGTACAAAACCTTGAGCCTCAACATTGTCAGAGTGAGACATGACAAATTCTATATCTTGAGCCGGATTTTCTACCGTTTCATCCAACTCAGAAGCTCGCATCGCTCTATCTACAAGAGCCATAGACATTGCTTTACGTTCGTTATAGCCAAAAGTTAATCCATAACCACAAGTAAACTGCGCGGGAATATCCTTGCTACCTTTAAACTGATTTACCATTGCACCTCAGTAACAGTAATTTCTCCTATTACCACATCAAAACCCAACTCCGGAGGACAAATTACCACCTCGACTTCCCCCATGCGAATCTCTCCAGCAAAAGGATGATTTCTTCCATAACCCCGCTGAGTAGAATAAGCCAAAGACAACAAAAAACCCTCATCAGCACGCGCCAAATTTTGCAATCGTGCATCACGAGAAGCCGGGAAAGTCAGCGGTTCACGAGTAATGTCGTAAGGTTCCGAAGAATTGGGAATTGGGAATTGGGAATTGGTAATTGGTAATTGGGGAATTGGGAATTGATTATCCCCTTGTCCCCTCGTCCCCTTGTCCCCTTGTCCTTTAATCTCCCCATCCTCAATCAACCCTTCTTGATTCAAAGTATCAATAACTCTGGATATCGATTCAGAATTAATTTCTCCTAACGGTGCAGTTGGAACCTCCCCTTCAGCCATTAATTTAAAATCTAGTAAACGATGGACATAATCAAAAGTTGGTCCTAAACATTGTCCTCCGGGTACATCTTTGAAAATAGCACTAATCCGCCGTCGAACCCGCATTTTTTCAGTATCTATCGGTTCGCTGTAATATAACCGAGGAAGAGTAGTACGATATGCTCGTAATAAAAATATTGCTTCTACTAAATCTCCCCAAGATTGTTTAATCGCCAGGGCTGCAAGCTCTTCGTCATACAAGCTACTTTCTGCCATTACCCGATTAACAGCCAAAGCCAACTGCTGTTGAATTTGCTCTAAATTCAGTTCTTGTACATCAGTATCACCACGACGCAAAGATTTAAGCAGTGCTTCAGCATTTTCAATTGCTTTTTCACCGCCCTTGACAGCAACATAAGGCATAAATTTGCTCCAGTTTTTAATTACCAAATAGTTAGGAGTTAGTTGACAGTTATCAGTTATCAGTTATCAGTTATCAGTTCTTATTTATTTCTCCCCATCACCCCATCCCCTTGTCCCCTTCCATCTCTATACATATTGATAAGTACGTTCTTTTTTTAGATTAGAAGACAACATTAATTTATAACATCCAGCTTCTTGACTCAGTTGCGTTGCAGCTTTGATCATTTGCTGAGCAATACCCCGATTGCGAAGTTTGTGAGTCACAGTTACGGCATCTAATACTGCATATTTATGATATTCTTGCTGCATCATTTTTAGTACGTGAAGCAGACTAAATGTACCTACAAGTTGATGATTTTCATAAACAATATAAATGTGATAGTTAGGTATTTTGACAATCGCAGCGAAAATTTCTTCGGCTAAAACATTTGGTAAGGGAGACTCACCATCCATTCCTGCACATAGTTCGATCAGCAGGGGTACGTCTTCAAGGTTAGCGGTTCTAATATTGAGAGTCATAGGTAGATTCCTGGTTTGGACAAGGTTAAAAACATTTATGAGCGAGCGCTGTCTTGCTTAATTCGTAATTACCAACCAAATGCACCATTATTAATAAGTCAAAAAAACCGGGTTTGTTTACGAAAAATATAGTTAAAGATATAGTTAGAGATTAAAATTAACCGTTCTGGGTAATCCCATCACCTGAGTCTCAGTAAATAAAAATACATCTATCCCTTGAGGATAAGCTTGATGATTTGCTTTCCAACAATCCCAAAAACGAGCCGGTAATTTCGGCGAAATTTGTTGGTTTTCTAAAATTCCTGGTCCAATTAACTCTACAGATTTTCCTCCTTCCCAACTCTCAACTGGTATTAACAGCGTTGTTGAAGTTTCAGGGCGTTGTGCTGTACCCCAATTAAAATTTGATAGTTCCGGTATTGTCTCTACATCATTAATCAGCGCAAAATTAGCTAAATTCGGCTGACTGACAAAACTACAACCAGTATGAAATAACAACCAAGCTTTAAATTCCTTGCTAAATCCCGGTTGCAACCACACCTGAGTTTCTAAATCTAATAACGTTAAACAAGTTGCTGCATAAGCTGCCTTCACTTGTAAAAAGGTATTTTTAATCACTTCTATCTCAAAAAGTTTACCCGGTTGCGCCATCGCTGCAAGTAAAGCTCTAAAAGTATCCTGGGCATCATGCACTGGATTTTTCAATCCTGGTAACTGCGTAATTGTCATTAACTTTCCCCTCTAACAAGAGTAAAAAACTCTACTTTTGTGGCAGATGTTTGACGCTGTTCTAGTTCATGAGTACGCTGTGTTGTTGCATTCAGTGGCTGTATGACTTCAACCTCAACTCGTTCGTACCAGGAAGGACATTGCAACAGTCCATCGCATACCGCAGCTAGTTCCGCATGACGACGCGATCGCCCTTTTACATATCCAAATCCTGTAATACACTCTTCCCCACCTGCTTCTATCTGTATGACACAGCGAGTTATAGTAATTTCACCTAAGTTAAAATCACTACCACTCCCCCCAATGCGACTCCTGACCATTGCGCTACCAATTTCGGGCGATCGCAAAAAGTTATATTCAGGTAACAACCCTAACTGCTCAACTAATTCCTCCAGTTGCGTCAACTCAGCTTTTGCTAAAGTCGCCATACAGGCTTGTCTTTGTGTTTGGGATACCATAAATTAGAAATCAGAAAAATATATATCAAATCCTTATCATTAATGATTTAATCAGGATTTAATAGTTCAGAAACCAAAATATCAACTCTTATTGCCGGATATCAAAAATAGGAGAACTAGAAACAAAACAAAAAAATAAACTTACTACAAATTATTCGTAATTTAATTTAGTTAATTAGTATGCTTAAATTTCATATATCGCAACTGCTGAAAATCAACAAAACTAATCTTATTTAGACTTGTTTTCAATTAACAGAGATTACGAAAATACAAAAATTGAACCAAAACTAATATTAATTACAAAATCTACTGAAACACCCTAATGTAATATCTATTTTCAAATCTCGGTCACTTGTCTAGACATCTAGACAATCACAGGTATGTTAACTTAATTACGACGATTTGACAACAAGAATTTATGACTAAATAATGACTAAATTATGAAGCGCGAAACCTTACCCATATATATTCAGATAGCTGCCCAAATCCGAGAAAGTATTAATGAGGGAATCTACAAAAAAGGCGATAAATTGCCCTCAGAAGCTCAATTATCTCAAAAATTTGCCGTAAATCGCCATACTATCAGACAAGCAATTAGTTTATTAAAACTTGAAGGATTGTTAAGAGTTGATCGAGGGCGAGGTATGTTTGTCGCAGAGAAAACAATTCGCTATCCTATCGGTAAAAGAGTACGCTACAACCAAGCATTAAAAGCGCAAGGTCGTCAAGGCAACTACGAACTAATACGCACAATAGAAGTAAATGCCGATACTTCATTAGCAGAAAATTTACAACTAAACCAAGGTGAACCAGTAGCCTTAATAGAACGTCTTGGTTTTGCAGACTCCGATCCAATTGTTGTTGCTACAAGTTATTTTCCCCTCAAATTATTTCCAGACTTGTTAGCGCCAAAAAACATTGAATTATTGCAAGAAATCAAATCAATATCCAAGTTAATGCAGCATCTGTACAATTGTGACCATATCCGTCGCAGTACCAGCGTTTCCGCCCGTTTAATTCAGCCCCAAGATGCGAGATTACTGCAAGTAGCTCTTAACCAACCAATCTTATTAGTAGAATCCGTAAACCTCAATCAAACAGGAGATATAATCGAATACGGCGTAACCCGATTTCGCGGAGACAAAGTACAGTTAGATTTTGAAAATCCAGTTTGAACAGTTGGTAGTGGATAGTGGATAGTTGATAGTGGTTGGGAGTTTTTCACCTTAGAGGGTGTTTGAAAAGTTTTGGGCGAATCAAATATGTCCTGCGGACACACTTCGCTAACGCAGCTACACAAATTATAATCCTTAATGCGGGTATTATTAGTCCGCGTTAGCGTAGCGTGCGCCTTCGCGCATAGGCGGACTTTGCTTGTGTAGCAGCGAATTTATTCGCCGGGTATGGTATTAATTTAGACTTTTCAAACATTCCCTTTGACCTTTAACCTTTAACCTCTAATAGCTGTTCTCGTAAACTTAAGGGTGCATAACCCAATTTAAAAGCTTTGCAACTGTCTAAGGAAACATCTTGTGGTCTGGGTGCTGCCATTTTAACATCTTGTTGTTTACTAGCTTTAATTTTGGCTGCGGAAATTTGAAATGTTTCTACTAATAAGCGACCAAAATCATAACGTGAAACTCTTTCTTTTCCTCCTAAATGAATAATTCCTTGAACTTTCTCTACAGCTAACAATAATCCTTTTGCCGCCGTTTCCCCATTTACCGGAGTGCGGAATTCATCTATAAATAACTTTAATTCTTTTCCTTCTTGAAGCATTTTAAGAAATGATTGTAAAAAGCTAGAAGCTGTAGGAGTTGCATTCCCAAACATTAAAGGCATTCGACAAATTGCAGCTTGGGGATAACGTTCTAGTATCCCCATTTCCGCCATAACTTTGTGTTCGCCGTAAATATTCACCGGATTTACGCTGTCTGTTTCCTGATAAAAACCCTTCAAACCATCAAACACTAAATCTGTTGAAGTGAATACGTAAGGAATGGAATTATCTGCACATAATCCCGCAATATTCAAGGATGCTGTAACGTTAATTAACAACGATTCTTCGGGATGAATTTGACAATAATTAGGTTGAGATTGTGCAGCAGTATGAATAACCGCTGCTGGCTGTATTTCTTGAAATACTCTTTTAACTTCTGCAAAATTAGTTAAATCAACTTTTACCAGTTTAATCCCCGGAATTTCTAAACTATGAGAAAAATATGTCCCGTAAACATCCCATTCCATATTTGCTAATTGACATAAATGCCATCCCAGAAACCCGCTTGCACCAGTAATTAAAAGTTTTTTCATTGGTTAATGATTAATTATCTTGCCCAATTCTACGTCTTCGTAAATTTCTGCCATTGTAATTTCAACATCAACCGATTGTAATTGTAGAATGTTGTCTTGAGTTAAAGTTTGCATAAACCAGTTATTTTGATAAAATTTTCGATACAGTTCTACTTTCATCTCTGATTGATGAATTAAAATATATTCTTGTAAACTTGGTAATTGACGATAATTAAATAATTTTTCATTACGATCTATACGTTCTGTAATTGGTGAAATAACTTCTGCAATCAAACAAGGACGAGTTTTGAAATATAATTCTTTATCTTCAGAATCACGAACAACTGATACTTCTGGATAGTAAAAAGCATTTATTGGTTCAATTCTTATTTTCATATCAGATGTAAAAACCTGACAATCACTACCGTACAACTGAGTACGCAATCTTGCAAATAGATTCTCAGCAATAACTTTTAGATTATGAGAATCCTTAAGTACGGGATAAACTTGTCCTGCAATATATTCGTGACGTACTATACTTTCTAAATCAAATTGCAGATATTCATCGATACTTGAATCTATAAATTTTGCTTGAGAATACATAGTTATTTAGATAAATTACATCATTGTAACTTATCATACTGAGGTTCACAAGTAATTTTCTATCCCTAATTTAAAGGCGCTAACCCTTGCGTCTCTACATTTTTTTTCGGAGATGTCTATTTGTATTTGTATTTTTATTTGTATTTGTATTTTGATTTTATACACAATTATTCAAAAAAAGGGCAAGGAGTTAGTACCACCGGAGTTAAGATTTATCTATACCGAAAGTTTCTCCATCTCCCTCAAACCCCAATTCCCTAATTAACTAAATCGCGAAACTCTTCCTCATCAAGTATTTCAGCAAAATCTGGATCAGTTTTCGCGAGTTTTTCGTACTTACCTGGAACGAGTTTCATTGCTTTTTGTAGATTGCTAATTGCTGCTGTAGTATCTTTTTGTAAAGCATAAGTACAAGCTTTGTTGTAATAAGCTTGATGCTTATTGGGTTCGATGGCAATGGCTTTATCGTAAGATGCTAAAGCTTGGGAATATTGCTGCAATTTGGTTAGAGCAATACCTCGATTAATCCAAGCTTCGTATTTTTTGGGTTCGATGGCAATGGCTTTGTCATAAGATGTTATCGCTTCTTGATATAGCTGCATCGCCGATAGAGTGTTCCCCCGGTTGTACCATGCTTCATGTTTTTGAGGCTGAATCGCGATCGCCCTATCATAAGAATCTAACGCTTGTCCGTGTCGCTCTAAAGAGAATAAAGCATTTCCCCTGTTAATCCAAGCTTCTGCGTTATTGGGTGCAGTTGCAATCACCCGATTATAAATTGCGATCGCGTCTTCGTAACGATTCGCTTCTAATAATTCCGATCCTTGAATAAATAAGTCTTCAGCTTCCTTTATTTCAGAGGCTTGTATCAGCAACTGGGCAACATTGGTTTCTTGCACTACTTTTTTGCTGCCCTGTCTTGTTAATTCTGCCTCATCACTACAACCAAAAATCAAAGAAGTAGTTAAAAAATAGGCAACAAAACGGCTCCAAAATGCCATATCGCATCCATAGAAATCATATTATTTAGAATACAGCTTTTTATTCTATTTAACAAGTATCCATCTTTTTTTGATGAATTTATTAATTTATTTATTAATTTATTTATTAATTTATTTATTAATTTATAATACGAGCTTGCATTTTATCGGGCTGTTTTTAACAATAAATTGCTTATTTCATATCTTGCACCATAGAAACCTATCGTTAAAATAATTACTAATTGTTTGACTTTGTTTTTACCCGCCTGGGACTGCAAGTCCCTGTCTGATAGCAGAAGTCCATTAAAATGGACTAATTATGCGGCTCTGTGAAAGATATAAGTTATGTAATTATATACAGCAGTTTGCAGGTAAATGAAGTACACCCCTCCCCAACCTTGGCAAGCGGGTGGGGTATTTCTGGACTTCACCTCCGCTAAAATCTTCTCTATATAGACGATAGAAAGTAAAGTATTTCGATTTAAAATATGTAACCAATAAACTATTTGAGCGTATAATTTAAATAATTAATAATCCTGTAAAAGTAATTTTATCTACATTTAACTCATTCATTAAAGTAGGTTAAAGTTTGTCTAAATATAGTGTTAATAGCTAAAAATCATACATTTATCATGAAGTAAAAAAAGCTGAACTTAGACGATACAATATTTAAAAAAATATTTTAACTAGTAACAAGTAAATGAGATTACCACCGAACAAAAAAAATATCAAAGTCTAAATATTCAAAAAATAATTTGATATAAATGTAAAAAATAGTACCCTTATGATTGCGCTAAGCTCACCCTGGGAGAAATTATTCCCAATGTTCAACTTATAACTGCTGATGCCAAAATATAATCATGTCAATTGAATCTAACTCCCACTCATCGCAACCTCCGAACCTGCAACCCCCATCTGAAGACAAATGGCAACCGGATGACTTTGAAGATGCAGGTGATACAAGCCAGTTATCCAACGGGCTTAGCGTGCAACAACTTAACTCGGCGATAGCTTCAGTGCAGTCTCAAGAAAATATGGCAGCCTTACAACAAGCTCGTTCCTCATTTTCTATCAGTACTTCTACCACACTGACGGTGAAGACGCGAGCATTATTAATTACTTTATTTTCAACTATTGTCACGGTTGTAGGAATAGCCATAAATCTTCCAATAGTAGGAATTACCGGAACAGCAGTCACTTTATCTTTATCCGTAATAATACTATTTCCCTGGTTGAAAAACGTAGTCACCGACTTGTTGACACCCCAACAGCGAGCATTGATTATTGGTTTTTTGGGTATAATCGTCGCAGTTGCTGGCTTATTCAAATTCATTCCCGGCAAAATTAACTGGGATGTTTCGGGAACTTTAGCAGAGTGGTTTGGTGCTTTAGGACAAATTCTGATCGCCGTCATCGCGGTTTATATTGCTTGGCGACAGTATATTATCTCCAAAGATTTAACAATTCAGCAAAACCTGCTAACTATTCAGCAAAATAATATTACTCAACAGCAGACAATTGACACATATTTTCAAGGCATTTCCGATTTAGTATTAGATCAACAAGGATTTTTGGAAGATTGGCCTCAAGAAAGACTGCTTGCAGAAGGGCGTACAGCAGCAATTTTGAGCAGCGTTGATGGAGTTGGTAAAGCCAAAATTCTCCGCTTTTTATCTCGTTCCAAATTGCTCACACCACTAAAACGAGACGGACATTTAGGTAGAGCAATTCTTGACGGTAGCGGAGGTTATGCAGAAGATTTAGTTACGGGAGTGCGGGTGATAGACTTGGGTGTAATGCTTGCCGGTGCGAAACTTTCCGGTACAGATTTGCGGTGGACAGATTTGAGTGAAGCCAATTTAGTACGGGTTAATTTAAGTCATTGCGACTTAGTAAAAGCCAATCTTTGCCGCACCATTTTATATGAAGCGAACTTATCTAGCGCTGACTTAAACGGAATTCGATTGTTTTATGGTTCCCTAGAAACAGCATCGCCCCGTAGTCGCTTACATCCACCTAATTATAAAACGGGGGAACGTACTGGTGCAGTAGTAGAAAACGCGGATTTCAGCAACGTCAAACGGATGTCTCAAGCCAATCGTCACTATTGTTGCAATTGGTGTGGTGAAAAAAGTAGAAAAACCATTCCCGGTGGTTGTGAAGGGATTGAGAATAAATTAAGAAGGTAATTGGTAATTGGTAATGGGTAATTGGTAATTGGTAATTAGTAATTCAAATCCGTGTAATCCGCGTAATCCTTGTTAATCCGTGATTAGAGTTGGTAATTGGTAATTCAAAAATAATTTACAGGTTGGATTGTGTTGGACAGTTTATTACTCAATTAATTAATAAAATAAACTTCACTTGTGTAATAGCTATATTTTTCAAAAATTTTCAACCTGTGAACGAGATAAGTAAGTGGATCAAATTAAATATGCAACCTCACTCCTCTCTTAGCTACCCCTCTCCTTGCTAAGGAGAGGGGAAGGGGTGAGGTTTGATCTTACATTTAATTACACCTACCTACTTAATATGATTTTATTATCTTTAATTTTAGGACTAATATTAGGCTATCTATTTAGCGGCAAAGAAGGTAGCTTAATTAGTATAAAAGTTTATATCAATGTCAATTTCAGTAATAATTTAAATCATAATGGTAACAATAATGGTAATCATAATGGGAATAATAACGGGAATGATAATTTAAATAACAATCAAGATAACGGGAATGAAAATGAAGTTAAGAGTTAGGAAGACAGAAATTTTGAATTATTTAAAGTTAGCAACCACTATTCGATAAACCGGCGTAAAATTCGGCGGAAATCATAATACCCTCACTTTTAGCCTTTAGTGGAACTCTATAAGGTCAGTGTTGTGCTTGAAATACCTGAGTTTTAACAATCGATAAAAGAATACCACTTGTCGAGTTATTTTATCAATAATTTTTCTCCAAATTGCAAGTTTTGGGTATTCAATTTCTTTATGCATTTGGAAATAAATTTGTTTATCTGCCAGATTTGATTGTCCCATCTTGACTCTGATTTGCTCTATATTATCCTTGAAAAATGGAAATATATCTTCAGAATCAAACCTGATGTTTAAACCTGCTTTTGCCGCAGCTAATCCCATCACATTACCTTCTCCCCCATAAATTCCTTGCATTTCAAAATATTTTGAAATGTTCTGCCAAAGTTTCAAAAAAACCTTTTCAGCACCAGCTTGTTTTGTCACAACAAACATGAACTCGTGAAACCATTTTGCTTCTTGAAGATTTATATCTAATCTTTGTGCCACCTGCTCTATTGCTGCAAGTTCTACACGCAGCTTTGTCCCTGTATTATGTTTTATAATATTGCATCCAGTCCTTGCAGTAATTCCAGGAAGCCACTTCATATCCTCTGGTACCGAACCAATGATTCGCACATCAGAGTCTAAAAAAATACACGTGTCGAACCTTTCAAATGATTTTTCAATTACAAAGCGTTTATCATGATAACCTTTTACACTTTGAAGTCGATGTTTAATAGGAATGACATTTTTATATTCTGCAAAGTCAGCAGGTTGATCTGTTAAAACTACAAACGAAACATTAGGGGCTTGTTCTTGAATATCTTTTGCAAGCATTATTGCATGGGTACGATACCTTTTACCTACTGCCAAAGTTCCAAAACAAAAATCTTTTACCATAGCTACCTACCCGATTAAAATATAAGTTCCACAAACTACAAATAGCTCAATTCTATATAATAGAATTACCGAAAATTATCTCTGAATAATTTGGGATTAACAGATTGATGATTCAAATAATCCATTTTTAACATCTTGTTGGAACAGATGAAGTCTTTCTTCAAGTTGCACAGTCAAAGCTTCAATGCATGAGTCTTTACTTAAAAATGTTGGTTGATTCATGGCAACTTGCTTCAACGCTATACTAGCTTTCTTTTGTCTACTCCAATCTCTAACTAAGCGAATTGGAGTCAACAAATCCTGTTTTTCTCTTGGATTTTGCAATCTTTCAATATAATTAGGCTTGTATTCAACACCAATTGATGAACACCAATCTTGCCATTTAAAAGCAAGAATAGTTGAATTTGTGACAATTGGTACCCACCTAACCCGAAGTGCATCAGCAACAATTGCACCATGCATAGCTTCAGTTAGTAAAACCTCTGTTTGGCTTATAGATGATAAAACTTTTTCTACAGTCCATCTTGGATCGATATAACCAAAACCCAATTCTTTACAAGCAAGTTCCCATCCTTTACCTGCAAGTTCATAATGAGGCATATAAGAAAAACGATAGATTTTTTTAGCCGTATTTTTATAAACTCTCCTAATTAAAACAGCTCCATCTGTAATTCCCAAATCCTCTGTTACTCCCAAGGCTTTTGCAGAAAGGGAACCTCGCAAGCAATAAATTTTGTAGGATTCATCAAGTTTTATTTCACCCTTACCATAGCCTACACCCGTACCAAAAATAACTCTTTTACTAGCATGACGAGTCCGCCACGATAGTCCATCATTAATTAAGCTACCAATACCAACAAAAGCTACACTTTCATCATGATCTATAACTCCTGGAATTAGTTTGTCCCAGATCCAAGGATTAAGATCGTCTCCAAAGTTTCTTTCTCCATTTGGTAATTTGTAGTATGATAATTTCATTAAACTATATCTCTCCATATTTATAATTAATTTATATATATATATACATTTTTGCGTATATATATTGAGTAACAATAAGAACTTTTTCTCTATTATCTTCGGATAATAGGCAAATATCTTCCGTGTATTAACTTAATTTATTAAACAATATTTGGATTTATAAGTGAAAATTACAATCATTTATATACAGTAAAAGCCATCGCCTTTTTGTGAAGATGATATTCTCGTGGAAGTTATTCTGGCGTAGGAATTACTTAATTACGTGAGTAAAAAAACTCTGTACTCTCCACGTTAACTTTTGCGCTCCGAGACTGAAAAAATATCTCTAAATCCGATACCAACGGATTTGAACTAACTTCTAAGTCGCAAAAAGGCGGACAATCGGATATAAACCGCTCTAGTGGAGTAGGTATCAATTAAATTCTTAACCCCCACCCAATAAATTAAACGAACCTATCCCAACAACCAGACCAAAACCCACGGTACACTGATGAAATTAAACTGAAGGACATTCCTCCTTCATCTTTGATAATTCAATACTTGACTGTGTACTATGGCTAATTTTTTATTGGAAGTCGGAACGGAAGAGCTACCAGCAAGCTTTCTTAGCAGCGCTATAACTCAATGGAAACAACGAATTCCCTTATCTCTACAGGAAAATTTCCTTGATTATGATACGGTGGAAGTCTACGGCACTCCTCGCAGGTTGGCTGTGTTAATCAAGGGTTTACCCCAAAAACAAGCCGATAGGGAACAAGAAATCAAGGGACCTCCTGCAAAAGCTGCTTTTAAGGATGGTACAATAACTAAGGCTGCGGAAGGTTTTGCGAATAAGCAAGGTGTGGATGTTTCGGCTTTGGAAGTTCGTCCTACTGATAAAGGTGATTTTGTTTTTGTAAAGAAAAGTATCAAAGGACGCACTACTGCTGATATTCTTACAGAAATTATTCCCGATTGGATTTTTAAGTTAGAAGGTAAGCGGTTGATGCGTTGGAGTGACGGGGATTTGAGATTTTCTCGTCCGATTCGTTGGTTAGTGGCTTTGTTGGATGAGAAGGTTTTACCGATGGAAATTGACAATAATTCGCAAGTTGTTAAAAGCGGTAATATTTCTAGAGGACATCGCGTATTACATCCGGATAATGTAACTATAACTCAAGCTACTGATTATCTTCATACTTTGAATTCTGCTTGTGTAGTTGCAGATGTGGAAGTGCGAGTTAATACAATTACTCGACAGGTACAAAATGCAGCGCAAAAGTTAAATGGTTTCGCTCAAATTTACCCAGATTTGTTGGAGGAAGTTGTTAACTTAGTCGAATATCCGTCGGCTGTTGTCGGTAATTTTGAACCGGAATTTTTGGAGTTACCTCCGGAAGTAATTACTACGGTAATGGTTTCTCACCAAAAGTATTTTCCGGTGTTTAAAAGCGAAAATAGTCAGGAATTATTGCCTTATTTTATTACGGTTTCTAATGGCGATCCAGAAAAATCAGATATCATTGCTAAAGGTAATGAAAGGGTAATTCGCGCTCGTTTGGCTGACGGTAGATATTTCTACGATAAAGATATTAAACAATCTTTAGAAAGCTTTTTACCGCAGTTAGAAACTGTAACTTTTCAAGAAGATTTGGGTTCTTTACGACAAAAAGTTACTCGAATTTGTACTGTTGCGGATAAAATTTCAAAACAATTAAATTTAGATTCCCAGCAACAGGAATACGTTCAAAGAGCAGCTTTATTATGTAAAGCCGATTTGGTGAGTTCAATGGTATATGAATTCCCAGAATTGCAGGGAATTATGGGTCAAAAATACGCTTTGAAAAGTCAAGAACCACCTGTTGTAGCTGATGCAATTTTTGAGCATTATTTACCTCGAAATGCCGATGATGTTTTACCGCAAAGTTTAACAGGTAGAGTTGTTGCTATTGCCGATAGAATTGATACTTTGGTGAGTATTTTCGGTTTGGGAATGATACCCACAGGTTCCTCCGATCCTTTCGCTTTACGTCGAGCCGCAACTGCTATTGTTAATATTACTTGGGATGGCGATTTATCGATTAATTTACAGCAGCTCCTTGTAGAAACAGTAAACGAAGATACTCCTTTCCCGGTAGAAGATTACCGGAATAAAAACGCCCCAGACGCTCTTAGCGCGGAGGAAAGAGGTAAAGAGAGATTGGTCATTTTAGAAGACTTCTTTTTACAGCGGATTCGCACCTTATTACAAGATGAGAAAGATATTGACTACGATTTAGTTAATGCTGTTTTGGGAGAAAATGACCCAGAGTATACAGAGCGAGCATTACAGGATTTGTTAGATGTTCGCGATCGCGCTTTGTTTTTACAAGAAATTCGCAACAATGGGGATTTAGATCAAATCTATGAAACTGTCAACCGTTCTACTAGGTTAGCGGCACAAGGTGATTTAGATACTCAACAACTCGATCCGGGCAACTTAGTCCAAAAAGAGTTATTTCAAAAATCATCCGAAGAATCATTTTATCATGCAATCCTGAATCTAGTACCGCAAACCCAAGCCGCACAACGTACTCGTAACTACCAACAACTGATAGCAGGATTAACAGAAATAGCACCTACTGTCAGCAGTTTCTTTGACGGGGCAGAAAGCGTGTTAGTAATGGATGACAATCCGGATATTAAACGAAATCGTCTGTATTTACTAGGATTACTTCGTAACCACGCTCGTGTGTTAGCTGATTTTGGGGCAATTGTAAAAAATCTGTAGTAAAAATCAACAAAACATGGTGTAAATTATGCCAAGAAACGTTACTATAAAGTTGCTTAACCAGGGATTTCTGCTTACAGTCTATGCCTAAAGCTCATGTCATAGGATTGGGAAAGTCCGGTGTTGCTGCGGCGAGATTGTTGAATCGAGAAGGTTGGGAGGTGGAAATTGGTGATACTAATACCTCCCCTAACCTCCTCCAACAACAACAAGAACTTGCTGTCGAGGGAATTACAGTTAAATTAGGGTATTCCCTGGAACTCAACGACACCGAATTGCCGAAATTAATCGTAGTTAGTCCCGGTGTACCTTGGGATATTCCAGTATTAATCAAAGCACGGGAAAAAGGAATTGACACTATCGGGGAAATGGAATTTGCATGGCGCAATTTACGTTCTATCCCTTGGGTAGCAGTTACCGGCACTAACGGTAAAACTACTGTTACATCTTTAATAGGGGCAATATTTAAAACTGCGGGTTTTCACGCTCCTACCTGCGGTAATATTGGTCATGCAGCTTCTGAAATTGCGCTTGCGGAAGGACAAAGAGACAAAGAAGAAAGTTTCTCCCGTCGTCTAGATTGGATAATTGCCGAATTCAGCAGTTACCAAATTGAATCTTCCACCTCAATTTCTCCTAAAATCGGTATTTGGACGACTTTAACCCCAGACCATTTAGCACGTCATAAAACTGTACAAAACTACTACAATATCAAAGCCCAATTGTTACGTAGTTCTCAAATGCAAATTTTCAACGGTGATGATCCATACTTAAGAAAGATGGGTGAAACCGATTGGCAAGATGCTTATTGGACGAGTATTAAGGGTAAAGAGAAATTAATCACTGGTAAAGGTTTTTATATTCAAGATGGTTGGGTTATAGAGACGCAACACATCGCATCTTTGCAAGAAGACCAAAAAATTATGCCAGTTTCCGCTTTACGAATGGTGGGAGAACACAATTTACAAAACCTGTTGTTGTCAATTGCAGCAGCGAGGTTAGCGGGAATTGACAAAGAAGCAATTCATCAAGCTATCAGTGAATTTGCTGGAGTACCCCATCGTTTAGAGCATATTCGTAGTTACGAAGGAATTGATTTTATTAATGATAGTAAAGCCACAAATTACGACGCTGCTGAAGTTGGTTTAGCATCGGTTAAAAGTCCGGTAATTTTGATTGCTGGAGGTGCCCCAAAAGAAGGTGAAGATAAACCTTGGATAAATAAAATCAAAGAGAAAGCCGCAGCAGTATTATTAATAGGTGATGCAGCACCGATGTTTGCCAAACGTTTACAAGAGGAAGGATATTCTAATTACGAAGATGTGGGAACGATGCAAAAAGCCGTTGCTCATGGGTTTAAATTAGCAAAGCACCATGATGCAACTGTAGTTTTACTGTCACCAGCTTGTGCAAGTTTTGACCAGTATGCCAATTTTGAAATACGCGGTGATGATTTTCGTAAGTGGTGTTTGGAATTGAAGTAATGGTTATTTTTTAAGGATTTATCAGCCCGGTTTTTTAGGAAAGCCGGGTTTTTTGTATTTTTTTATTTGTATATAATTTGTAGGTTGGGTTAGACACGAAAACAAATTTGGAAAGTAACGAGAATATAGCGGTTTTCGGTTGGATGGAATACAGATGAACCTCACCCCCCTTCCCCTCTCCTTAACAAGGAGAGGGGTGTCCGCAGGACAGGGTGAGGTTTGGAGTGTATTGGACTCAACTGAAAACTGCTATATTTAATATCGTGTCGTAACCCAACATTAACTTTATGGATAAATCGAGATATTATGAATACTAAAAATGAAGATGTTGGGTTACGACGCAATTTTAATCTATCGTAAAAACCGTTATTGTTCGTGCGTCTAACCCAACCTACAACTAGTGCTAGTAATTACGGCTCCCAACTTAAACCAAGATTCTATAAACGTGACTGATAACTGATAACTGTTAACTACACCTCTATCCTAATAGTTTTAATCCCTTTGTCCACAGAAACTTCAATTACCTGCGGAAGATTTTCTTTAGGTAAAATGCTAATATCACCGCTACTTTCCAAGCGTGCAATTTTAACTTGTGAAGCTTCGGTAAGCTTGGCTTGAGAACGCAAAGAAGACTTTAAATCTTTTTCGCTTATATGACTTTTTTGCATTGTTTTATAATTAATTTCACCATCCCGAATTAAAACGCGAGATGAACCTTTAATTAAATTTTCTAAAGCTGGAAAATGGAAAGAAATTCCACCAAATAACCAATGCATTCCTACTAATACAAAACCAGCCCCTATGGTTGGGAAAAAAGGAGCAGAACCATTAATAGTACGACTTAAAGTAGAGCCAAAAATAATACTTAAAACAACATAGATTTAAATTTTATGGCTATAGCTACAATTCACAATGCAATGATATTTTCAAGGTGTTTTTAGGATATTTTTTTATGCGAATTAATAGATATATTTTAAATAGCATCAATCAAATTACTGATACATCTACCATTAGTGTATAATTTCAAATCTGAAGGTAACAATTGATCAAAATAAATAATTGTTTGCTTACTCACATCTTGCACCCTACGCATAATTAACTACATAATAAAAAATAGAAATAAAAATATTACTAAAATAAAAATGTAATATTTTAGTCCATTTTAATGGACTTCTGCTATTAGACTGGGACTTGCAGTCCCAGGCGGGTAAGAACCACAGGAAAACAATCAGTAATTATTTTGAGTTAGGAGTTTTGATGGTGCAAGAGATGAATTAAAGCGAAGATATACAGTATATTTCATCTTTATGAGGCAGATTCGGACGCTCCGGGATGCCCATCCCACAAAAATTAAAACATACAAATCCGTACTAGGACGGAATTCTCACCATAATAACAAGAGTTAACATCCATCGGTTATCGACTGGAAACAGCTACAATACCTAAAGACTATAAGATTAAGTCCGAATTTTAAATTTTATGACTGCTGCTACAACTGTAAAAACTGATTACGAAGCCATAATTGGTCTAGAAACCCATTGTCAACTGGCAACCTTAACTAAGATTTTCTCCGATAGCTCTACAAAATTTGGTGCTGACCCTAATACTAACATTGACCCGATTTGTATGGGTTTACCTGGAGTTTTACCCGTACTCAATGAAAAAGTATTAGAATACGCCGTAAAAGCAGGTTTGGCTCTTAATTGTCAAATCGCTAAATACAGCAAGTTTGACCGCAAACAGTATTTTTATCCCGATTTACCCAAAAATTACCAAATTTCTCAATACGATTTACCCATTGCCGAACATGGTTTTATCGAAATTGAGTTAGTCGATCAAGATGGTAATCCCATTCGCAAAAGGATTGGTATTACTCGGCTGCATATGGAAGAAGATGCTGGTAAATTAGTTCATGCCGGTAGCGATCGCCTTTCTGGTTCAAGCTATTCTTTGGTAGACTATAATCGAGCCGGTATACCTTTAATTGAAATCGTTTCGGAACCCGATATCCGCTCTGGACAAGAAGCTGCCGAATACGCTCAAGAATTACGCCGAATTATGCGCTATCTCGGTGTCAGCGACGGTAATATGCAAGAAGGTTCGCTACGTTGTGATGTGAATATTTCCGTGCGTCCCGTGGGACAAAAGGAATTCGGCACAAAAGTCGAAATTAAGAATATGAACTCGTTCAATGCGATTCAAAGAGCCATTGAACACGAAATTGAACGTCAAATTGCAGCGGTTGAATCTGGTGAAAAAATTGTTCAAGAAACTCGTCTTTGGGAAGAAGGTTCTCAACGTACCATTAGTATGAGAATTAAGGAAGGTTCTAGCGATTATCGTTATTTTCCTGAACCCGATTTAACTCCAATTGAGGTAACACAAGAGCAATTAAACAAGTGGGAAAGCGAATTACCAGAGTTACCCGCGAAAAAACGCCATTATTATGAAACCGAGTTGGGACTTTCTGCATACGATGCACGAGTTTTAACCGAAGAACGTGCTACCGCTGAGTATTTTGAAGCTACTGTGGAGAAGGGAGCAAATTCCAAAACTGCGGCAAACTGGATTATGGGTGATATTGCTGCTTATCTCAACAAACAAAAGCTGAATATTTCTGATATCAAGTTGACACCAAGCAATTTAGCTGAAGTTGCTAAGTTGATTGATAAAGGTGAGATTAGTAATGCTAAAGCCAAAGAGAAATTACCAGAGTTACTTGAAGGTAGCTCTGCTGCTGATATTTTTGCTGGTGAAAAACTAATTACTGATCCAGATGTACTCGAACCTCTCATCGATGAAGCCATCGCTGGAAACCCTAAAGAGGTGGAAAAATATCGCAGCGGTAAAACCAACGTTAAAGGTTTCTTTGTTGGACAAGTTCTCAAAAAGACTGGAAAACGCGCAGATCCCAAATTAACCAATGAGTTGGTAGATCAAAAACTCCAAGCTTTGCTTGAATAAGCAATTGATGTAGAGACGTTGCCGGGCGCAACGTCTTCATATTCTCCATATATCAAGTCGAAAGTTACTTTCCGCATTTTTACTTACGAAATACCACAACTTGTTCTATTCCTCATTTATACGGACATTTTATTTACAAAAACTTTATTTCCAAGTTGTATCAGGGGTATCACCCCTCAGCACTAAAATGCTATATTATGTTAGTTAGATGCACCCTGATGATCTGGAGAGCTACCAAGTGGCTCTCCGTTTTGGGAAATTTATGCTGCATCGAAATAATCGCGCGATCGCAAAAAATCGCAATCAGGCAATAAGTTTAACGTTAGTTCGACACTTTCACAGAAGTCGGGTTTTTAGGATAAATTTCACTGGTAACAGAAAATCTTTATAAAAACCCGACTTCTAACCCTAGGAAAAATCAAGTTTTTACAGCTTCCTTATAATTTAACCAGCAATCGAAGTAGTGAATATCGAACTCACGTTAAGTTTAATCCTTCAAAAGAATATTTTCGGTTAAACAATTTTGCAAAGGGGTACAATCCCTCATGTCATAAATGGTATTATGTGATAATCAGATGCACCCTGATGTTTAGAGAGCTATACAAATGGCTCTCTTTTTTATTTTTTTATATTTAATCCCCATTTCTTCGTAAAAAGTTTACAAAAATTTAAGTAAGGGGTGTCACCCCCTGGACAATTGATGATATACTATGTTAAGTAGATGCACCCTGATGATCCGGAGAGCTGCCAAGTGGCTCTCTTTTTTTTTGCCTTTTTCCTACTTATAGATAATAATACTGAGGCGCAAACAAATTATTTACGAAAACTTAATCAAAACTTAAACAAGGGGTGTCACCCCCTGGACAATTGATGATATACTATGTTAAGTAGATGCACCCTGATGATCCGGAGAGCTACCAAGTGGCTCTCTGTTTTTTTTTGAGTATTTATACGGAATTAGGTCAAAGGTCAAAGGTTATAGGTCAAAGGTTATAACTCCTACCTCCTAACTCCGGTACAGACGTAGCATTGCTACGTCTCTACTAACTAACCATTAATAACTAATAAGTTACCATTAAGTGTTGACAAATATATTGATATAATCCCCGTACTATTGCGGTGAGCAAAATGCAGGGGAAGAGTAATGAGTGAGTGGCGGGAAATAAGTGGTGGTGTTACAGCACCGAAAGGATATAAAGCAACTGGAATCGCCGCAGGGCTGAAACCTTCAGGTGCGCCAGATTTAGCATTAATTGTTTCAGAGGTAGAGGCGATCGCCGCAGGTGTGTTCACGATTTCTCAGGTGACTGCGGCTTGTGTAGATTATTGTCGTCAGCGGTTGCTTGCGGCACACAGCGCTCGTGCGATTCTCTGTAATGCGGGACAGGCTAACGCTTCTACGGGTAATCAAGGTTGGTTGGATGCGCTTGAAAGTGCGATGATGTTGGGGCAAGCCCTGAATATTTCTTCAAAGTCGGTGTTGTTGGCTTCAACTGGGGTGATTGGGCAAAGAATTAAGATGGATGCTTTGAAAACAGGTATACCCAAGTTAGTGGAAGCGCTTTCGGAAACTGGTTCCGATGCAGCCGCAAAGGGGATAATTACTACAGATTTAGTTACTAAATCCATTGCCTTAGAAACAACTATACATGATAGACCAGTGCGA
Organism: Richelia sp. SL_2_1; assembly: GCA_012033205.1. GTDB lineage: Bacteria > Cyanobacteriota > Cyanobacteriia > Cyanobacteriales > Nostocaceae > Rivularia. Next base: position 20,300 of record JAAUSO010000007.1, read on the forward strand.
GTCGGCGGAATTGCGAAAGGTTCGGGAATGATTCATCCAAATATGGCGACAATGTTGGCATTTGTCACTTGTGATGCTGCGGTTTCTCCTGGGTTGTGGCAAGAAATGTTGAGTCGTGCTGCTGACAAGAGTTTTAATGCAATTACCGTCGATGGGGATACTAGTACTAACGATAGTTTAATTGCTTTAGCTAACGGACAATCTCGTACCCCAGCAATTACCGAAATGGGTGCAGAAGCTGAGAAATTAGAAGCAATGTTAACCGCAGTTTGTCAGCATTTAGCAAAGGCGATCGCTCGCGACGGTGAAGGTGCAACTTGTTTGATAGAAGTGCAAGTCAGCGGTGCATTGGATGAAGAATCAGCATTGAAAATAGCTAAAACCATTGCTGGTTCATCGTTAGTCAAGTCTGCAATCTTTGGACGCGATCCAAATTGGGGAAGAATTGCTGCTGCTGCTGGACGTGCGGGTGTACCATTTGAGCAAAGTGATTTAAGAATTCAAATGGGGGATTTTTTATTAATGGAAAAAGGACAACCCCTGCAATTTGATCGAAAAGCAGCGAGTGCATATTTGAAACAAACAGCAGCGGAATCTTCTTTACCTTCAGATTTTGTCGCGACTAATAATAGTAACGATTTAACAGTTGATCGAGATACGGTAAATATGCAAAGAATAGATAATCCGGTAATAATTAACGTGAGTGTTGGCAATGGTTCGGGTGCAGGTAAAGCTTGGGGATGCGATTTGAGTTACGATTACGTGAAGATTAATGCGGAGTATACAACATAATAGTTCATGCTATTAGTTTTAAATGTTTGTAATTGAGATAAAATAAAAAGCGTTTAATTTGAATATACAAATTAAACGCTTTTTAGTTTACAAATATTTACCAGGATATAAATTTTGTATTTCCTCACAAGTTCCTCAAACTTAATTGTTACTCTTAAAATCATCTGCTTCTGGAAAACTACTTTCAAACTAAAACTCACTCAAATTCCATATCTAGCTGATAATTTTCACTTGAAAATATTTTAGGAGCATCAAAATGAAAACACAACCTAAATATTCACCGGCTGAACTATATAAATTACAAACAATTAAGAATGAAATTCAAGATTTACGAAAACAACTCATAGAAATAGACCAAGAAGTTGGACAAATTAAACAAAATTTTCCTTCTTTAGAAACAGAGCAACCAAAAAGTTCAAAAACTTATTCTCCAAAAATTTCTCATAAAAATAATTTTCACCCTGAATTATTAGAGGAAAAAAATGTCGAAAAACCTTGGGGAAATTATATAATGTTTGTTTTAATTGTGTTTTATTTTGTGGTAATGAGTTTTCTCTAAGATTTCCTTTAAAAGGAATAGGGAATAGGGAATAGGGAATAGGGAATAGGGAATAGGGATAAGATTTTTGAACCAGTTTACTCTGTGTGTTATATAGTTGAGGAAAGTTCCTACCAACTTACTTAATCAACAAAATGCGGTCATGAAAAATTCTTCGACCGACATCATAATTATTGGGGCTGGTATATCGGGTTTAGCATCAGGTTGCTATGCTCAAATGAATGGTTACAGCACCCAGATATTCGAGATGCACAATTTGCCTGGTGGTTTGTGTACTGCTTGGAATCGTAACGGATATATTTTTGATGGTTGCATTCATTATCTTTTTGGTTCGGGGAAAGGACAACCATTTTATAGTATGTGGGAAGAACTCGGAGCAGTTCAAGGTAGACGATTTATTAATCACGATGAATTAATGCGTGTTAGGGAAGTGGGAGGTAAAACTCTCATTGTCTATAGTAACCCCGATAAATTGGAATTACATCTCAAACAACTTTCATCTGTTGATAGTCAATTAATTACCAGCTTTTGTAAAGGTATTCGGGTTTTGAAAGGTTTTGATTTATCATTACTCCAACAAAAACCCAAAGCCTTGATGGAAGTTGCAGATTTGTGGAATTTAGGTCGAAAAATGCTCCCGTTCATGGGAACCTTAGCTAAATGGGGTACAATCTCGGCAGAAGATTTTGCTAAACGTTTTCAAGATCCCTTTTTACGTCAAGCAATTCCCCAAATGTTTGCATGGAAAGATATCCCGGTAATGGTGGGGATGTCCTTATTAGCCTATATGCACAATCAAAATGCTGGTTTTCCTCTAGGTGCATCCCTAGAGTTTGCTCGTGGCATTGAGAAGCGCTATCTAGAATTAGGTGGTCAAATTTCCTACAATTCTCAAGTCGAACGGGTGTTAGTGGAAAACGATAAAGCAGTTGGTGTACGACTGTATAATAACGAATCATATCAAAGCGTTCGCGTTATTTCTGCTTGTGATGGACGCGGTACATTGTTTGACTTACTTCGGGGTGAATACTTAGACGAAGAAATGGAGATGCTTTACGACGGTTATTTCCCCGTACATTCACAACTACAAGTGTCTTTAGGTGTTAATCGTGATTTATCAAAAGAACCCCACTGGGTAACTTATTTACTAAATCAACCAGTAGTAATTGCTGGTGAGGAATGTAGCGAAATTAGTGTAAAACATTATTGCTTTGATCCTTCCCTAGCTCCACCGGGAAAATCAGTTTTAATCGTGATGTTGAGAACATCATATGATTATTGGCAGCGAATTTATGGCAGGAAAATTTATGATGCCGAGCAAATTCAAGAATCGGGTATTTTAATTGATTTATTAGCAGAGTTTTATCCTGCTATTAAAGCTGATATTGAATATGTTGATGTCGCTACACCAATGAGTTACGAACGCTATACGGGAAACTGGCAAGGTTCAAGTTGTGGCTGGTTGTTAACCAAACAAACAATGGGAATGATGATTTCTGGTATACCTAAAACTCTACCAAATTTAAGTAATTTTTACATGGTTGGACAATGGGTAGAACCGGGTGGAAGCCTGCCAGTAGTTGCGATGTCAGGGCGTAATATTATCCAGCAAATTTGTCACAAAGATCACAAAATGTTTGAAGTAAATATTCCTTAATCAGAAGGATTTAAGATGTAAAACATGAAAAATTAGGAAATTAAAAAAGCTATATTTCAACATTAACGATGTGAAAGATGGTTAAAATTTAAAAAAATTCCGCTCGTTCAATATTTGCGCGAAAAAAATCAAAGTATTTGTCTGTACCAAACCACCAACCTGCATTTATTTGAGAAGGAATTGTAAATCCTCCAAATGTGCGTTCTTCTAAGACTTCTCCACCAAAAGGAATATAAGTATAGCTACTATCTTGATTTTTTCTCCCCAACGTAGTAAAGACACTTTTAATAGTTTACCGTTTGAGTCTATAAAAAATGTTAAGGTAACAGCTTCGTCATCAACTTTCATATTTGCTTCAATAGTATTATCATTAATTGCCTGCCAACTTACACCATTTTGTGGCAATAAAGCTGAAGGTAGCCAGAAAGATTCTCCTGCGAGTCTACCTATACTAGAACGAGTGATATCTTGATTATGGGCATTTACAACTGGGATAATTCCCCATATAGAAAACCATATTCGACCAAAATTATGAAAATAATAATCACCACCGATAAATTTAATTAAACCGTTACCAATATTGGCTTGCCAAACAAATCCTTTGAATGCGCTGATAATTTGTTCGGCTTTCATGGGTAGCCAAGGTTTATTTGCTGATAACCTAAAACTTCCATTGATTTTCAATTTTACAGATTTAGCTAAAGTCGTCCCCGGTTCAATTGCATGAAGAAAGTAACGCTGTACTGGTTGCGGCAATTCTGCAACCATTTCAGGAGTAAAAATAGTATTGCTTGGATTTGTTTCTAAAGAATGCCAAATTTTATTTACTTGCTTACGCTCTGTTAAAAAATTAAGATAAAGAGCGATTAATGAAAAAGCAATTAATACAGTAAGAACTATTAAAATTTTCAAAATCATTTTGAACTTTCACAATATCCTAATTATTAAATTCAGCCGAAAATGTGAATAAATCGTGATATATTTATGCTTTATTGAGCATAGTTATTAGATATCTATCAGATGTTTATCAGATATTTATGACAATTTGATAATCAATTATCCAACACTTTTATCTCACGACGATTATCTAATAAGTAAAACAGTAATGCACCCAAACCAAAAATATTTACTACCGACATCATTAAGCCACCTAATAATGGAATTAAACCAATTAAACCTAAAATTAACATTCCCATCAGAAATTTTTCTACAGGTGATTTCTCTCTTTGTTTGATAGTTTTTTCTCCTAACCATAGTGCTACACCGAGAGTTCCGAGTATTACTGCAACGTAAGTTACTAAACCAATTAAAGGTAATAACGGAATTCCAATTAAGGTAATTGCTAGCAAAATGATTGATACAATTATAGCTACTAAACCACCCAAGCCCCATAACCCACTTTGTAGAGGATATTGATTGAGGATAGTTGCTAAATTGGGTAAAAAATTAGGTCGCCACTTAATAATTAAAACACCGAAAATAGCACCTAAAATGATTTTAAAGAGATGAAAAGCACTACCAAAGAAATACCGGACAACAAAGCTATTAATTCCTCTTCTTTTAGTACCATAAACTCCCCATCCGCTGAGTGTACCAGAGGAACCAACTATATTAGCCCCCTCTTCAGTAATTACTTCACCTCCCACTGCATAAGCATCACCATCAACACGGGCATTTCTTTGTAAAATTACATCCCCATCAATGGCGATTGCTGTTTGTCTGACTCTTGCACCTTCTTCAATAGTTACATCTCCCCCGATAGCGTGGGCATTTTCCACAACTGTATTCTTCGTAACCCTGACATCACCGCCGACTCGGATAATATTATCGTTGTTAATATTGATATCAGCCTGTGCCAAAGCCATTGTTGAAAATAAAATAGCACTCAAAATTGAGATTAATACCAAATTTAACCAGTTTTTTCTCAAATACTTCATGGCTGATTCCTAATTTATAGCTGTTTGAATTTCTATAAAGTCTAAAGGGAAGAGGAAGGAAGATGTAAAATTATTAACTCGTAACTCCAGAACTTACCTGTGAACCCAGAAACCGGGATTCTATGCAAAATTCTGGTTTTTATGACCAGATATTCCCAAGAAACCCGGTTTATTTAAACTTACTAACTCCTCACTTCTAACTCTTAACTCCTAACTCTTCACTCCTAAGTGATTAACCGCTGCACCAATCATCGTACATTCGTCCTTGCATTGCTTCTGGAAACTCTTCGCAATATTCTTCAAAAGCTGTTTTAGGAATTTTTTTGGCTTCTTGATGGGCTAACTCAGCTTGTAGTTCATCGACAATATCCCAAGCAGCGGCACATTCTTCCGAACGAGGAGAAGTTTCACTACAAGCAACACGAGCTTTTCTAATTGCATCTTGAAGTTCTTGTTCTAATACTACTACCCTAGGTAGCTCCAGAAATTTACTTTCATTAATGATATCGGCAAGTGAAATTATACCCATCAGTTCTCCTTGAATCACGGGTGCGCGGAGTAAGCGATATTGGGCAAACAACCGCGCTACATATTCCACACCCAAATCAGGATTGACTACTATACAGGGTTTACTCATAATTTCATACACCCGCACTTTGGTAGGATCTTTACCAAAAGCAATTACTTTATAAACTATATCTGCTTCAGTAATAATACCGTAGGCATCTTGGTCATGACGACGTTCTACAATTAATGCGTGCCATGCTCTTGATTTCATTAATTTAACTGCTTCTGCCACAGTTGCGGAACTGCGAATAGTGGCAACATCTGTAGTCATAATGTCTGCTGCTCTCAACATAATCCACCTCCGTGGTATTTTCTTTGTTTGGGGAAGGTGATTCGTCGGGTTTTTATAAAGGTTGTCTTATGTGACAGATATTTAAGTCAAAACCTGACTTGTTAATCGTTGTTTCACTAAAATTAAATCACCTCCGAACCCTCTGTTTTTGTTATATAAGAATAATTTGAGGAAGTTGTGAGTGTTCCGAAAGCAAATTAATAATTAATTGAACAATTAATTAAGTAACTTGACATAATTAATTACAGATTTGAAAAACCTATTTCCTGTTCCCTATTCCCTATTCCCTATTCCCTGGCTTCAAAGTCTGTTAGTAGTTATTCCGTCAAATTTCCACGAATGCAAAGCACGTAATTGAGATGTTTTTTTCGATTGATGTTCCTGCATTCTTTTAAGCACATTATCTAATATACTGACAGCTTGCGCTTGATAACGTCCTTTATTTAACATTACGCATTCCGCTCTTTCAGCCATTGCTGCATCAGTCATTTCAGCGCGATTCGGAACTCCTTTTTTGACGAATTGTTCGAGTACTTGTGTAGCCCAAATTACTGGAACATGGGCAGCTTCACATAGCCAGAGTATTTCCTCTTGCATTTCCGCTAACCGCTGATAACCAATTTCTACAGCTAAATCACCACGAGCAATCATTACACCAAAAGGTTGTTTACCCGCAGCACGAACGATTAGTTCGGGAAGATTTTTTATCGCTTGCGGAGTTTCAATTTTTGCTACTAATGCAATTTGATGATGGGAAAGTTTATCCCGACGAGCTTCTAACTCTTGTTGTAAAAGTTCGATGTCTGCTACTTCTTGCACAAATGAGTATCCGATGATATCCGCATGAGCAACAATAAAGTCCAAATCCTGTTTATCTTTCTCCGTAAGTGGACTTAAATTCAGTGAGGAATCTGGAAAATTCAATCCTTTATCCGCAGAAATTTTTTCTCCTTTGTCCCTAGCATGAGTAATTTTTAACACTACTCCTTCTGGTATTAAACATTCAACATAACCACCAATGCGTCCATCATCAATCCAAATATTGGCTCCTCTTTCTAATCGATCAATGATAGATGGAATAGTACAAGTTGCTTGCCAAAATCCAGGAGTTAAAGAATTAGGCAACTCTAAGTCGGGTAATTCACGTCGTAAAAGTAAAGAATCTCCCGGAAATATGTGTTTATAACCACAAGGAGCAATGATACGCTTAATCCGAGGTTTTGATCCAGCCAAATCCATCATAATTTTACAACGCTGTCCAGTTTGGGCTTCGGCTCGGCGAACATAAGCAATCATCGCTTCCCAGGTTTCTGGTGAATCGTGAGCGCAGTTAATTCGCACGCAGTTGGTACCTTTATGTAGCAAATCTTGAATATTTTTGTAATTATTGGCGGTGGTTGACGGTAATGTCGCCATGATTCTTACCCATCGCTGGTTATTTATTTGACCTAAAACTTCTTCTGTATTATGTCTAAGAAGATACTCTCCTTCTAAAAAAGAATTTATCGAAGGACGATTGGGAACTGAATTCGGCTCTACTTGGCAAATAGCACCTAAAGTAGAAATTACTGCGTCTAAGTTGGGTAGTACTCTTGCTTCTATTCTACCGAGAGATGACAATCCCCAAGGAATTAAAGCTGCTTGCAAGGTACGTAAATCATGATGACGTAAAGCTAGATAATATGCTAGATTTTCAGCACTTTTTATCAAAGAATCTCGTTGAATATAGGGTTTCCATTGGGAAAAGATTTGTTGCCCTTCCTCATATACTGATTGTCGAATGTCTTGAAGAGTCGCAAGCAACACTTGAGGGTCATCTAAATCTCTAGATTGAGTTTTAATCCCAGGATTTTCAAGGCTCAACATCACACTATCTCCCAATAAATACTTGTTTAATTGTTTTAATTATTTGAATTATTTTTATTTATACAGAAGAAATTTGAGAAACTTGTGAGGTCATGTTGATATCTTGATACGCTCTGATATTTATTTACATTTTGTAGAGACGTAGCAGTGCTACGTCTCAAACAACGTCAAATCATGATTTAGAATCGATAACCAACTCCTGTTTGGAAGCTAACAGCATCAGCAGAGCTATTTTCATAGGCATTAATACCCCATTTTGCATCACCATAAACGATCAGGCGATCGCTAACTTCAGATTCTGCACCAAGAGTAATTACAGCGGCATTTCTGTTACCCAGAGGGGTGTTATCACCTTCGTTTGTAATCCAGGAATAACCAGCACCGAAGTAAAGGTTAGTATTATCGGCAATTGGCGAATCGATAGTTAGCATTGGCATAATTGCCGTAGCATCACCACCAAATAGAATCGCACCTCTAGCGGAAACTGGTGTTTGAGGAATTGCATAACGCCCTTGAACGTTTCCACCGAACAAAGCGTCATCGTTTCCTTGTCCACCGCTGGTAGCACCTGCTGCAATCCCAGCACCGATATAACTACCATCCATACCTGTTTGAGCAGCAGCAATTCCGCCGGAAAGTATAACGGAGGTTGCAGCAAATAGGCTAATTGCTAAATTAATAACTTTCATATTATCCTCCCGATATAAACTAAGTTAATTCCTAGCTATATCAATTAAAAGATTGATGTTGATGTAGGATTTTTTCTACATTTTTTAGTTCGATAGAAAGGAATATTTATTTACCGTTTATTTAGAGTTTATTTACAATTTATCTGCTTTCTATCTACTTTCAAAATAACAAAAAACCTTGAGAAACTCGTGAGTATATAAAACTTAATCATTTTTAGTCACTTATTATGATAATCAACATATCAATAAACTTTATTTATCGTAAAAACCAAGAATTAGGGGATTCTCCCTCAAACCCCCTCCAGATAAATTGATCTTTTTTCTCAGAATTTTTGTCGAATTTTCTTAACTGAACTGTATTGCTATATGACTAATTTTTTCTATACAGATAACTACATAGCTAAAAAGCAACCGTGATTCTTTAGGAGAATAACGATTGCTTCTTGTAATCAAAAAGTTCATATGCTTGAATAACTAACGCCGCTTTTGTATATGAATCTGTATTATCCAAGCATTGATTTAGAACAGAACTAGACAGGATGTTTCTAATGATATACTTTACTCAGAGCGTGCCAAGTCCGAGGACCTACGACTCCATCTTGAGTTAAAGCCATATCCAATTGGAATTTTCTCACTGCTACTTCTGTAACTGCACCAAAATCACCGTCTATATTAAACCCATAGTAACCGTGCAGTGATAAAGTTCTTTGAACCATCCTCACATACTTACCAGTACTACCACGACTGAGAACTGGGATAGGTGGAACAGGAGGAGCGCCGCTATAAAGTGCTTTCCAAGTTAATGAACCGACGATACCATCTTCTTCCAGGTAAACACGATGTTGATATGCTTTAACAGCCCATTCAATATATTCGCTGAAGATACCATCGATTACATCATAATAAAGGTCCCAGTATTTCAAGAGTTTTTGCAGTTCTTCAACTGCTTCTCCAGTATCTCCCTTTCTTAAAGTTGGTTTACTCAACCTCGTTGATGTTAGTTCCGCGATGGAAAATGTCGGAAGGTTATTAACATCAATAAGGTGATTGTTTTCTTGTTCATTTCTTTCTTGAAGTTGCATAATTTTATTTCCTCTCAATGTATTGATTAGGGTTTTTAATCCAATCCAGTGGGGTTATAGATGAGTTAATTTTCTACATAAAAATAATTTAATTAACTCATCTTAGAGAAAACATTGAAACCCTTGAAATCATCTTCTCTATACTTTTAATCTAAACAAAGATTGTGAGGAAGCTGTGAGTAGGAAAATATCTAATCACATAAAAGTAAAAACTCTGCGTTTCTCTGCGTATACCTTAGCGTCCCTCTGCGTTAATAGGAATCCTCTATTTTCTAAACTAAACTACCCCACTCTGCTTCATTGCTTTGATAATTTAACCCTGTCTAGCAAGCAGTACACTAATCAAAATAGTCATCGATTCACCACCGTTGACTGGCAGAATATAGCGGTTTTCACTTGAGTGGAATACAAATTTTACCTCACCCCTCTCTTAGCCACCCCTCTCCCTTATCAAGGAGAGGGGAAGGGGGTGAGGTTTTAGTGTATTGAACTCAACTAAAATTTGCTATAAAGGCGATCGCTTTGAGCAAATTCTGATAAACAGTACGCCCTTCTTCAACTACTGCTTCGATGGAGATAAAATTATCATCGGTTAAAATCATGTCAGAGGCTTCTTTGGCTACTTCTAATGCTAAAATGAGACATGGAAAGAGGTTTTGTTGTCATGAATAAGAGGACTCAGCTACTCGAAGCTATAGTAGCCCTGCCGGAGGAGCTAGTTGACCAAGCATTGATCTATGTGCAGATGTTGCAAAACCCGATTCAGATTACACCGGGAGTTTGCGGGGGACAGGCGCGGATTCGGAATACACGGATTCCGGTATGGACTTTGGTGGCATATCGGAAACTCGGTGCCCCGGACGAGGAACTATTGGCAAATTATCCTGGGTTGACGGAGGCTGACCTCAGTGCTGCTTGGGATTATTATGAGCAAAATCGCGAACAGGTTGATCGAGCGATTGTACAAGATGAGTCAATTTGATGGCATTAAAGTTTTACTCCAACGAAAATTTCCCGCTCATAATGGTGAATTTGCTTAGAGCGGAGGGGCATGATGTTTTGACTTCCTATGAGGCAGGTCAGGCGAACCAAGGCACTCCTGACGATCAAGTTTTGCAGTACGCTACAGCTATGGATCGCATCTTGATTACAGAAAATCGTCAAGACTTTATTGATTTACATCGTGCCTCGTCTAATCATGCAGGCATTATTATTTTTAAGCACGATCGCGATTATGCAGGGAAAATCAAGGTAATGACTAATTTTCTGAATGAGGATGATCAATCTTTGGGAAATCGTCTGCTGCGCGTCATGAAGCAAAATATTAAGGCAGTAGGACCTAGTTTTGTTGTACAAGAGTATGACAGAGGTTGACAGCCTCCACTGATTACTTCGCCTACTGTCTGTAAAGAAAGAGGCGCGATAAAACATCGGTTGTAAGTTGGGCGGCAACCCATAAAGATTTATTAGTCCTATGCGTTAATAGGAATCCTCTACTTTCTCAACTGCCCTACTCTGCTTCATTGCTTTAATAATTTAACTCTAATTAATGGGGTTGAAACGATTTACCAGGGTGGCTACTATAATCATTGGCAATCCAACAACCAAGCAAATTAACCATTGATTTAAGTTTAGTGGTGCTGTAGAAAATAAGAGATTCATTAAGCTCCATTGACTAAAAATTAGCTGCAAAACTATAGTTAAAGCAATTCCAATTCCAATTGCTGAAGCATCCCTAATTTCCTGATTGATGCCACGAAGTTTGTTGAAAATACCAATTCCTAATTGACTAATACTTAAAAGATAAAAAATTCTTCCTGCTACTAAAGCTTGAATTGCCATTGTTCGGGCTAAATCTATATTTCCTGTGTTTTGTTGCACCCATTCAAATACGCCGAAAATTAAAATCCAGTTAAAAATAGAAATTGCCACGATACGCTTAACTAAACTTGGGGAAAGTAACCGTTCACGGGGGTTCCGGGGTGGTTTTTGCATTACCCCAACAGACTTTGGCTCAAAAGCTAAAGGTACAGTCATGGCAATAGAATTAACCATATTTAACCACAATACTTGTAAAGATAAAATCGGCAATTGTCTAGCAAGCAGTACACTAATTAAAATCGTCATCGATTCACCACCATTGACTGGCAGAATAAAGGCGATCGCTTTGAGCAAGTTCTGATAAACAGTGCGCCCTTCCTCAACTGCTGCTTCAATGGAGGCAAAATTATCATCGGTTAAAATCATGTCAGAGGCTTCTTTGGCTACTTCTGTACCTGCACCCCCCATCGCAATGCCAATATCTGCTTGTTTGAGAGCAGGTGCATCATTGACACCATCCCCTGTCATCGCTACAACTTCGCCTTTGGATTGTAATGCTTCCACAAGACGCAGTTTCTGTTCTGGTGCCACACGGGCAAATACAGCCCCATCTTCCACTGCTGTGGCAAGTTCTGATTGTTCCATTTGGGCAAGTTGGTTTCCTGTGAAAGCCACAACTTCACCATTTTTGTTAAAGCCCATACTTTCAGCAATGGCTTGGGCAGTTACCGCATGGTCGCCTGTAATCATTTTGACTTGAATACCGGCTTGTTGACAGGCTTGCACCGCTTTAATGGCTTCTGCTCTTGGCGGATCAATCATCCCCTGCAATCCCAAGAAAATCAAATCATTTTCAATATCTGTATGTTCTAGAGACGTTGTATGCAACGTCTCTACATTCTTATCTGACAGAGATTTTTTCGCAAAAGCTAATACCCGTAAACCAAGATTCGCCATTGCATCAACTTTTTGATGTATTATTTCTGTATCTACAGAAGCAACATTTCCCTGAGAATCCAACATCTGTTGACAACGTTGGAGAATTGCTTCAACAGAACCTTTAACGTAGATAATTTTCTGTTGTTGTCTTTGTGTTGATGAAGTTTCATGCAAAGTCGCCATGTATTGGAACTCAGATTCAAAGGGGATAACATCCAATCTGGGCATTTCCTGCTCTAAACTATTGCGTTCATATCCAACTTTATTGGCAACTACTACCAATGCTCCCTCTGTTGGATCGCCAATAACCTGCCACTGCTCGTCTTTTTTTTCTAGGTGTGAATCATTACAGAGCAATCCAGCTTTAATACATTCTGCAACAACAGATGAATCATCCAAGTTTACTGGTTGTTCATCAAGTAAAATTTCTCCTTCTGAAGCATATCCGACACCACTGACAGTATAATTTTCACCTCCAGCATAGATTGCTTGTACTGTCATCTGGTTTTCTGTTAATGTACCAGTTTTGTCAGAGCAAATTACTGTAGCACCACCGAGGGTTTCCACTGCTGGTAATTTGCGAACAATTGCATGACGACGCGCCATGCGGGAAACACCGATAGCTAGTGTAACTGTAACTACTGCTGGCAATCCTTCGGGAATCGCACTTACAGCAAAGGCGATGGCAGCTTCAAACATTTCTGTCCAAGAGTAGCCATATCCCAACCCCACAGCAAACATCAATGCTGCTATTCCTAAAATGATGTACAGCAATGTGCGGCTAAATTTGTCAAATTTGCGAGTTAATGGAGTTTTGAGAGCGTTTCCTTCGTCCATTAGTTGGGAAATGCGTCCTGTTTCCGTAGCATCTCCAATGGCAACAACGATACCTTTACCAGTACCAAAAGTCACGAAGCTCCCAGCATAAGCCATATTGGTGCGTTCTGCTAAAGCTGCATCTATATTTAACTGTTGCGTATTTTTTTCAACTGCAACTGATTCACCTGTAAGTGCTGATTCATTAGCTTGTAGATTTCGTGCTTGCACCAGACGCAAATCAGCGGGTACTTTATCTCCAGAAGTAAGTAGTACTATATCTCCTGGTACTAACTCCGTTGATGGAATCTGCATTTTTTGACTATCACGAATGATGGTTGCATCGGTTTTTACTGAGGAAGCTAAAGCCGCGATTGCACTTTCCGCTTTGGATTCTTGCACAAAACCAATAATGGCGTTAATTAAGGTAACACCCCAAATTACCCCAGCGTTCACCCATTGTCCCAAAAATGCCTTGATTGCACCGGCAATTAATAAGATATATAACAACGGCTGATTAAATTGCAAAAGAAATCTTAAAAATGGACCTTTTCCAGGTTTGCTTTTGAGTTCGTTTGCACCAAAATGTTCTCGTTTTTTTGCTGCAACAGAAGAACTTAAACCAGTTTCTAAATGAGTATCTAAACTTTGAGTTACTTCTTCTACAGACAGATGATGCCATTGATTTGACCTAATAATCTCTTGCGATGTTGCTGTCATCTTATTCGCTTTTATCTAATATTTAGCATTGGCAGGGTAAATTCAAGACTATTAGCTATTATTGTAGTTTTTAGCTAATCAGTGAGCCTTTGCATTTAATATTATAAACAAATGTGATTCAAATGTGAGGGAATAGGGAAAAGGGAATCTCCGTGGAGAGCAATGGGGATGTGATTAGCAAAGCGAATAATCAGGTTAACACTTAGTAGTCCATTTCATTTATTCTGAGGGGGTTTGTAGTTGCGATTTATCGCTCAAATCAAGGGAACCAAGCCCTTACTACAAACCATCAAAATGAATGAAAAAGACTACTAGTCTGTGCGTAACTCCTAAAGAAACATATTACTACTGTTCCCGTTTCCTAATCCCTATTCTTCGTGCTATCGCCTTCATAGGGTTGTACTCCCGATTTTGGATAGTCATCATCGCTAGGGCTAAAAATTCGAGTTACTCCATTGGTAGTCAAATTAATCAATTTTTGGGGAATTTCTACAATTGATTTAATCATTTGTCGAGTTTTAGATGTAATAGACATAATTAATTCTCCATTTTAATTAATCGAAAAATCTTTCACAAATTGTTGTCTTGTCAACGGCTCTGCTAAAATTATTCCTTCACCACCAAGGGGATTTTCTTCATTTAATAATTCACCTTCAACAGAAAGGTAAATATTAGCATCTGAATCCAGACTTGAAGCAGTATAAAGTACTTGAGCGACACGATAAATCATTGAACTTGAACCACCACCATAACGAAATTCATCGGATAGGTTGACATGAATTCCTGTTTCGTTAATTTGCAAACCTAATAATTTAGTTTCTGGGGGAATTGTGGAACTAAATTGATTATTTTGGTTATTACTCAAAAGGTGATTTAAAGTTTGTTGTAATGCGACTTCTTTTGATGTTCCTTTTTTAATAGTAATTGGTTGTGGAACTAAGTTAATTTCTTCATTTTGAACTTGTAAGAAATAGGCTTTTGGCTGTAACTCTACAACGAGTGGATTTTCTTTTGCAGTTAAATTTTCTGTTTGTTTGGGAACCGTAAATGGGATTATTGGTTTTGGAACTGTATTGTTGTTTTTCGATATGGGTGATTTTTTGAGTTGTTCAGGTGTGGGAGTGGGAATTGTTTCTGTAGAAGAATTTCCATTAGAATCTAACCCGTTCAACGAAACTACACTCACAACTAAACTTAGTAATAATAGTATGTAAATGATGAAGATATTTTGTTGAACGGGACGGGTATTTTGGGTTTTCATAATTTTTCTCCTGCATTTTTGATGAGTAAATTATTTGACTGTAAATTAACCCCAATACCTCATCAAAATAGAAAACACCCTGGATATTATGGTATTTTGATTCAACTACTCAAAGAAGATGCATCAAGTTCCGATTGCGTGCGAGAATGCATAGTTTCTTCTAGGTGTTCATCATGCTGATGTTGCTTTCTCATACCAATTCTTGCTTCTTCTGTAATTCCAAGATGGTTAGAATTTTCTAACTCTGAAGTAGTACGAGAGTGCATTGTTTCTTCAAGGTGTTCTTGATGTTGACGCTGTTCAATCATTGCTTCTCTTGCTCTTTCTTCCATAGTCAAATCTATTTTGATTACATCATGTTTTTCCGTATAAGTTTTTGGTAGATTTAAAGTTAAAAGTCCATTGTGAATTTCGGCTTTTACCTGTTTGTGTTCAACACATATAGGTAAGGGTATTATCCGTTGAAAATGACCATACTTAAATTCAGAACGGTATATTCCTGTTTCATAATGAACTTTTTGTTCTTCATGCTCCCCAGCAATAGAAACCGCATCTTTACTTACATGAATATCCAAATCTTTCGGTTCTATACCAGGTACTTGGACTTGTAAAATCAAACATGAATCTGTTTCTTTGATTTCGATTGCTGGTTGCCATGTTGCATTTTCTACTTGAGGAATAGAATTTAAAGCATGATTGTTAGTCTTCTGTGTATTTCCATGAACCAACTCATCAAATAAATGATTCATCTGATGGCGTAAATTATCTATTTCTTTGGGTAGATGCCAATTTTTTTCAGACATACATTTGCTCCCTGCGATCGCGATAACGACTTTGCTTAGCGAGCCAATCCTTTTGGCTCTACTTCTAAATTTAGGAAAATAATTTGAGGAACTTGTGAGGATAAGCCAAACCCACAAAAAACCTGCATCTTCACAAAATCTTCAAATTATTTCTCTATAAATAAAATTAGATAAATAAAAATTTTGAGACTCACATCATAAATGAGGATTTCGGAGGGTAAAAGCATGATTAGTAATTTTTTAAGCAATGTTCAAGAACAAATCGCCTCAATTGCAGTCGGTGCTGTAAAATTGCAGGCTGAATTAGTAGTACCATCAAATGCTCGCTCGATTATTATATTCGCACATGGTAACGGTGTTGGACGTTACAGTACTCGCAATCGCTACCTTGCTCATGTGTTGCGTCAAACAGCAGGGGTTGGAACTGTATTAGTAGACTTACTAACTCGTGAAGAAGAATCCATCGATTTACGAAGCAAGCATTGCAGCAGTAATGTGCAATTTTTAGCAAAAAGATTAATTGGTGTCACTGATTGGTTGCTCGATAACCCTAGCACTAGTAATCTCAAAATAGGCTATTTTGGCGATCGCACTGGTGGAGGAGCAGCATTAGTTGCCGCAGCACAACGTCCGATGTCTGTAGGAGCAATAGTTTCCCGCAGTGGAGAAACCTGTTTAACATCAGATGTTCTCAATTATGTACAAGCTCCAACTTTACTGATTGTAGGTGAAAATGACTTACCATTAATTGCCATGAATCAAGATGCCTTCACTCATATTCAAGCATCGAAAAAACAGCTAGAAATTATCCCTGGTGCTTCTCAACAATTTAATGAACCAGGTGCTTTAGATGAAGTTGCTCGTTTAGCGAGTAGCTGGTTTAGTTATTATCTTTCATTACCTCAAAAGCAAGAACTTTCTGTTCATGCCGTACCTTGGTATCAAATGTCTTGAAAAGTCGGGTTTTTACTGAGATTATCAGGGTGTTAGAGAGATTTATCCTCAAAACCCGACTTCTATGATTATCCTTATGGGGGAGGGTAAGAAGTCGGGTTTTTACTGAGATTATCAGGGTGTTAGAGAGATTTATCTTAAAAACCCGACTTCTATGATTAGTTTCCTCACAACTTCCTCAAATTTTTTTTCTACTCTTAAAGTGAAAGATTTCAAAACCTTGAAATAAGAAATCCGTAGGAGGCAAAGTTATGCCAATTACTCGTTGGGAACCTTTTCAAGAAATAGAAACTTGGCAACCTTTTTCTAGAGAGCCAATGTGGACGATAGATCAAATGCAACGGCAAATGAATCGCTTGATGGAACGGTTGATACCAAGTGGTAACGGAGGTTCTGCACTTAACTATATACCTTCGGCAGAAATGGAAGAAACTGCTGAGGACATTCGGCTCAAATTAGAAATTCCAGGAATGGAACCTAAAGATTTGAGTGTTGAAGTCACAGACAGCTCTGTTTCTATTAGCGGAGAACGCAAATCGGAAACAAAGACAGAAGAAAAAGGTATGATACGCTCAGAATTCCACTACGGTAGATTTGAGCGAAACATTCCCTTACCTTCTCACGTTCAAAATGACAAAGTGCAAGCAGAATACAAAAATGGTATTCTCAGCCTTAAACTACCCAAACTAGAAGGTGAGAAACATAAAACTGTGAAAATTGATGTCAAATAAATAATTGTTAGTTATTCACAGAAAATAATGTAGAGACGTTGCACTGCAACGTCTTTTATCTGTTTAAATTCTGACTAAGAATTTTGTTAAATCAATCAGATAAATCAAAGTTTATATCCAATCTGACGTAAAAAATCTTTGCGTTCTATGATATCTTGAGAAGATTCGACACCTTTGGGAGAAAATCCATCAACAATGCCAATAAGACCTCTCCCTTGAGCAGTTTCTACAACAATTACCTCTACAGGATTAGCAGTAGCACAGTAAATAGTACAAACTTCAGGAACTTGTCTAATAGTATTGAGAAAGTTCATCGGATAAGCATTTTTAAGTAAGATGATAAAGCAGTGTCCGCAAGCTACCGCTAAAGCATTTTTCTGAGCAACTGTTTGTAAAAATTTGTCATTTCCCGACAGCCGAACCAAGCAATCTCCTGATGCTTCACAAAAAGCTAATCCAAATTTAACTTGTGTTACCTGTTGAATCATCACCTCATGTAAATCTTCAACTGTTTTGATGAAATGACTTTGACCAATGATAATGTTACAATCTTCCGGAATTTCTACTGCAACTATTTGGATTTTCATAATCTATCTAAATCTCAATTAAGTAAAAAACGTTGTTAAGTTTTTAATTTTCCGTTAACATAATCTTTCTTTATAGTAAAAAAACATTATGGGGAAATTGTGAAGGTGTTATCTCCGGTATCAAATGGAAACGAGAGTAGAAAAGGCACTTTGACTAGAATTGTGGATGTGTCATGGGTAATGCTTTAGAAAAAGTATTGAAATTACCAAACATCGTTCTTTAGAACGAAAAGCCCCACTAATTATCAACCCCGCTCCAGTCAAGGAACCTTTACAAACTGGTTTAAAGGATGCCCTAATTCCTATGGGTAAAGGACAGTGAGAGTTGATTGTGAGAGACAAGTTAGCGGGGAAAACGGCGATTCCCACTAACTTGATTTCTATTACAGACGGTCAAATATATCTGTCTCCAGACTTATTTCAAAAAGCTATATTTACCGCTATAGATGTAGATAAGTCAGCGGATAAAAGTATTGAGACGGGTAAAAAATTAACAGACGAAGAATATCAAGCAATCTTAAAAATAGCTAGACAAATAATTCAGGAGTACAATTTGCCATGAATCTTCCTCTTTTAAATAATCTTCCTTTTTTAAATAATCTTCCTTTTTTCAATAATTCAAATACACCGTATTGGGTAAAAATTAGAACAGATCAACCCAAGTGTATTTATTACTTTGGTCCTTTTGATAATCCCCAAGAAGCTAAACTTAATCAAAATGGTTATGTGGAAGATTTGATAGAGGAAAAAGCTTCGGGAATCTATGTTGAGATTAATAAGTGCAAACCGAAAACTTTGACTGTTTATGAGGAATAAATTCGCAACAGCCAACAATGTAGAGACGTAGCATTGCTACGTCTCTTTATGCTATTTATGATGGTAGATATTGACTTAATATTCAGATTAAGGATTAATTAGCCGGTCGCCTAATTTATACCAAGTTTTTTTCCCAACTATACCATTGAATATTTTGAGTTTTCCTCACAAGTTTCTCACATTCTTGAGGTAATTTTGATGAATAGCAGTTAAAGAAATCCGGCTTGCTCTCTGGAAGCTGCTATCTCTTTTGGATAATACCTTAATGGTACTATTCTGAGGGATAATCTTTGCTTAAATCATACTTTAGAAAAAAACAATAATTTATCAGCTATCAGAGGAGGTGTAATTAAAATCGTAATAAACAGTAATAAAATTGATTCTGAACTTGTTGATTAAATCTGGTTTTTTGAAGATGCTCCTCTTAGAAGTTCCTTTCTATTTCTATGAGCGCAAAGAATGCATATGTTTGTTTTAGCTGGGGGCAGCTATTCTCGCGATACATTCTTTGCGCCTATTTCTTTAACGCAGCTAAATCGCTCACACCACGGAACTATAAATGACTAAAGTCACTATTACAAAGCTGTTGAATTAGTTAGAATAGTTTTGTAGTTGACCTAGATTCTCAAAATGAATTCGGAAGAATCAAATAAATTGTCTGCTAGCAAACGATTTGCAAGATTTGCAATCGGCTTATTCGCAGGGCTTTTTGTCGCAGGAATATTTTGGCTTTATTCGATTGAATTTCACGTCTCGATTCCTTTAGTTCAAGGGATAATTGGTAGTTTAATACTGGCAATTTCTTGTGGTATCATAGCGACTATTAGTGGATTAGATAAAATCTTTGAAAATTTTCCCAATTTATAATATCTAGAATCTTGATCATTAATTGTAATCTTGATTAATTTTCCCTGTATAACTATCTATCTCTGTGCATCTCTTTCCTTTGCGCCCTCTGCGTCTCTGCGGTTTATTTTATTTTATTTTATTGATTAAATCACTGAGACACAGAGAAAAAAAGAAGCTTAATCACAACAAGCAATCAAAATTATTGAAGCAGGTTTTTGAGTAATTGGGTTAATCGGTTCACGACATTCTAAAATAGAAAATCCCGAAGATTTCAATAAGTTGATCCAGGTTTCAATTTTACGAAAATACCAAGGTGCTGGTTGTTTAAAATCAGAATTAAAATCATTCCATAATTCTTGTCTCCATCCATCAATATAAGGTAATTCTCCACAACCAATTACAGGATGAAGCGTTTGGATAAATAATAATTGATGATTCTTTAATAAACGAGGAATTGAAGAAATTAAATTATCTACAGTGTCTTTGCCGAGAAGAGAGAAATTACAAACAACAGCATCAAAATTAAACTCAAAATCTATATCTATACTTATCTTATTGTTATTAATAATATCTTCGTAGGTTGTAATTAAAAATTTACCACAATTCATTAATTGCGCTTTTTTTATAAGTGCGGAAACTCCATCCACTCCCCAAGCTTCAATTCCCTTAAGAGTTAATTCACGAGTTAACCAACCTTCACCACATCCGATATCAAGAATAGAATTGGGAGAATAACTGATAATTGCATCAATAATTGCATTATTTGTCACGATTTTTCGACTTGCGATTTCTTCATTTTCAATAGTAGTTATCCAGGAATCTGCATTTTGATTCCAGCTATCAAGAACCGATTCGTCGTTAAAATCTAGCATGATATTCTAATAATTAAAAATGTGGGTTAAGAAGTCGGGTTTTGATGACAATTTTTGATATTACCGATATTTATATCCTAAAAACCCGACTTCTATTCTACGCCATTATTTTTGCCATCTTTGAGTTGCGATCGCAATTCTTTCACCGTACCTTTGTGCAGTCAGAGCGTCTCCAGGTTCAATTTCTGGTGGTTTACCGCTCATATCGATGGCAGATTGTCCCATAACTCCAATGAATGCACCCAAACGGTTGACACCATCATCTTTACCAAAATAATTACTGGGTAAATCACCAATACTCACCCAAATCATACTTTGTTGTGCTGCATGAGTTGCTAAATAAAGCAAAGTTCCTTGTTTATCACCGCTAGGGGAACTTGAGTGAGTAAAACCCCCCGCGATTTTATCTTTCCACCGTTGATCAAACCAAACTCCTGCATTATCAATAAAAGCTTTAAACTGTGCTGCAACACCACCCATATAAGTAGGTGAACCAAATACAATTGCATCAGCTTGATTGAGCTTTTCCATGATTGTATCGTCTTTCCAACGACCATCAGTAATTTGCTCTCCAGTAATACGTAATAAGTCAACAGTAGTATCTGCAACCTTTTTGACTCCCGCAGCAACCGCTTCAGCCATCAAATGAGTGTGTCCCATTCCAGAAAAATAAACAATCGCAATCTTAGACATAGGATATTCTTATTTATTGTCAAATTCGCTTAAAACGCTGATTTTTCGCTAAAAAAGCGTTTCCACTGAATGAATGTAATAAAATTTTTGACCGAAGTAAAGTAGTTACCAAAAAGTAACTGATTGTCAACCATGAATAAGTCAGTTTTTTTGTCTGAAATATCTTTCAACAATTGACTATCCACACTACGTCCCCAGATAAACTCTTGTGAATCACAGATATGACAGGGGTTTTGTTTAGGGTTATTATTTTGTTGCGGTAGTTCGTTCATTAGATTTTGGTTTCAAGTCTTTTTATAACTATTTTTTTAAGTAGTAATTTTTCAAAACGTTCTCGTAAAATCTTATATTGCTGCTTAAGTTTGAAATTTATGTTTAAAATTTCTTCTCGTGTGCTGGGTAAATCTAAATAGTCAGGAAGAATCTGAAACTGACTAGCGGTAAAATCATAGCGATCGCCATTTATTCGATTGTAAAAGTGAGGTTGTTCGTTAATGAAAGTTTTAAGAATTTCTCCACCAAAATACTCATAAATAACAATTGCTGTCACATCACATTGTCCCCGCGCTGGATTATTCTTACTGTATAAAGTACTTGTTTCAGATGACCAACACTCCACGAGTAGATTTTCTATCAAATTTTTATCCATGCCATTACCGTAGCTTTGCATAACTATAACTTCAATGTCCAAGGTTAAAGGTTAAAAGTTATAAATTAGTAATAATAACTGTCAACTGTCAACTAATTCCTAAACAACGGTAAACTGACGGTAAAAGTACTACCAATTCCTTCTTGACTTTCAAGTACAATTTCACCTCCGTGAGCTTCGACGCATTTTTTAACAATTGATAAACCCAAGCCAGTACCGGGGATTCCCCTCACATTAGAAGCACGATGAAATGGTTCAAAAAGGTGTTTTTGCTCTTGTATTGGGATACCTATTCCTGAATCTTGAATACTGAAAACTACGGTTCCATTTTGATAAATTAAATCAAAAATAACTTTGCTATTTGATAAAGAATATTTAACAGCATTGCCTAATAAATTAGTTAAAATATGATGCAGTAATTTTTCATCTCCTAAAAATTCATTACTATTTCCCTGGGAATTAAAAACTATATTGATATTTTTTTCAGCAGCAGTTAACTGTATTTCTTCAACTATTGCACGACAAAAAGCTACTAAATCAATTTCGATCAGTTCACAATTAAGTTTACCAGAATCGGCTCTACCAATAAATGAAGCTTCATCTAACAACAAGGACATATTTTTAATAGCCGAACGAATCATCTGGTAATGAATAATTTTTTTATCCGGATTTACTTTTTCATCGGTGTTTTTTAATAGTCCTGCTGCAAGTAAAATAGTATTTAAAGGATTGCGGATATCGTGAGATAGTATCGATACAAACTCTGATTTAAATTGATTAACTTCTTTGGCTTTTATTAATTCTGCTGTGCTTTCATCAACTCGGTTTTTTAACGATTGATTAAGAGCGCGTAATGTTTCTAAAACCTGCTTACGTTCTACAGCATAGCGTAAAGAACGCACTAACAATTGTGGATTTATCTGTCGTTTAACAAGATAATCTTGCGCTCCTTTCCGTACTGCTTCTATAGCTAATTGCTCGTCATTGGTGTTAGTTAAAACCACAATTGGCAAATATGGAGCGCGAATCATTAAAGGTTTCAGGGATTCTAAACCTTGACTATCCGGTAAAGTTAAATCTAATAAAATTACATCGAATAAACAGGATATAGAAATATTTTCATCAATGGTATCAAGTGCTTCACTCAATCTTTTTACATGAACTAAATTAAACTCTTTGAAAGAAGCTTCCTTCAAAAACTCTTCTAATAATCTAGCTTCCGCCAAATTATCTTCTATTAACAATATATGTATTGAATCTGCTGTCATTTTCTTTTTTAGGAGTTACTTGACAGTTAACAGTTAATTCCCCCCCCAACCCCATCTCCCCATCTCCCTATTCTCTATCTTCCGGTGGTAAAGTAACTGTTGCTAACCAAAAATCTTCTATTCTTTTAACTATTTGAAACAATTGGCTGATATTGCGAGATTTAGTAATATAACAGTTGACGTGTAAATCATAACTATGAAAAATATCATCTTCATTATGTGATGTTGTTAAAACTATCACCGGAATACGCTTGAGTTTTGCATCGGTTTTAATTTCTGCAAGTACTTCTCTACCATCTTTTTTCGGTAAATTTAGATCCAAGAGAATTAAATCGGGGCGAGGTGCTGTATTATACTCGCCCTCTCTACGCAAAAAAGCCATAGCTTCTATTCCATCCCTAACCGTCACCACTTCATGAGGTAAGGAACTGTTTTTTAAAGCTTCTTGGATGAGACGAACATCTGCTTTATTGTCTTCTACCAAAAAGATGATTTTGCGTTTTTCTTCCGTTTCTACGCTCACGTTCGCGTCCTTTTGCTGAAATGGTAAAATGGAAAGTTGCACCTTCACCTAATTGTGATTCTACCCAAATGTTTCCCCGATGACATTCTGCGATTTTTTTACAGATAGCTAAACCCATTCCTGTACCTGGGTATTCATCACGGGTGTGCAATCTTTGAAATATGACAAAATGCGCTCGCTAAATTGTGGTTCGATTCCGATTCCGTTATCACGTACTGAAAACAGCCATTGGTCTTCTAAACGAGATACACTAATATGAATTTCCGGTGGTTTTTGACTACGGAATTTAATTGCATTACCAATCAGGTTTTGAAATAGCTGCATTAGTTGGGTACTATCAGCCATTACGGTTGGTAATTCGTCGTGGGTAATTGTAGCACCTGTTTGATTAATGCGTCTGCGGAGATTATTTAAAGCTTTTTGTAGAGCTTCTTGTGCGGAAGTTGGTGCAAATTCGATACCTTGCATATCTACTTTAGAGTATGCGAGTACATCATCGATCAAAGTTTGCATCAAACTAACTCCTCCGACAACATAACCAATAAACTCGTTAGCATCTTCATCTAATGCATTTTGATAGCGCATTTCCAAAAGCTGGACATAATTTGCTACTTGATTTAAAGGCTCTTGTAAATCGTGAGAAGCAACGTAAGCAAACTTTTTCAATTCAGCATTAGAACGTTCTAAATCTGCTGCTAATAAGGCTAATTCTTCTGCCTGACGCAATACAATATTAACTATCGCTTTACGTAATTCTAAGGCTGCTTTAATTTCAACAAATTGCCAAGGTAAAGATGTTAAACGAACGGTTTGTTTCCACAATTCAAAGGATTTTCGCGGACATAAACGTAAATTCCCCTGCTCTTGATTGATTTCAAATGCTTGATTGGGATTACCTCCCCAATTAACCGTTTGAATTACTTCCGGACGGAACCATAATACATAATTTCTTTTACCAATGGGAATCGCTAATAATCCACTAGCAATATTTTTGAATCTTTCGGCATCTGGATAAATTTCTGGTAGAGAATTTGTATGGAAAATTTCTTCTTCAACGTTTTTTTGTAACCAAGTTACTAAATAGTTTAAATCCTCTTCTTTGGGAGTTTCACCGATTAAAGTGTAATTACCACTAAAACAAATTGCCGCACCTTGAGCGCTAGTTAAATCCAACAAATTTGGCTGATGTTTAACTAAACCTCCAATAAAGTTTTCTTCTTGAGACATATAATCAATCAAAGCAGATTGAATATATGTCAACTTCATCCGATAATCGTAATCTTCAGTTTCCTCTCTTGTGGAAATTTCACCAAATATCATTCTTCCCAAAAATTCACAAGCTTTTCGCAATTCATAGGAAACAAATTTCGGTGTTTGATGGTGACAAGCAATCAATCCCCACAATCTACCTTCTTTAATCAAAGAAATAGTTAAAGAAGCACGCACCCCCATATTATGTAAATATTCGATATGACAGGGATAAGGACTTCTTAAACTTGAATTAATTAAATCAATTGGACGTTCTGTAATTGGATTTAAAATCGGATATATATCTATAGGTTCGCTCTGAGTATCTGGTATCAATCTAATTAAGTTAGAAAGAAACATCTTTCTCGCTGGTTTAGGAATATCTGACTCTGGAAAATTCAAACCCAGATATGGTTCCATACTTTCGAGTTTATCTTCAGCCAGTACACAACCATGTCCATCTTCATTAAATTTATAAAGCATCACCCGATCAAATCCGGTGACTTTTCGTACTGTTTCAACAATGATTTGACAATAATGTTCCAGATTAGCGCTTGCTTGTAATTGATTTATAGAAGCTTTTGCTAAATGATAAAAGCTTAAAAAAGGAATATTATCCTCTGAAATTGCCGGTTCTAATTCTAAGAATAAAATCCCTTCTGAATTACGATGAAATACTGCATCAAATACAGCATATTCTTCTCTTCTTTTTTTCACCCAAATTTTTGTTGGATTAGTAAAATCAAGAGAATCTTCCGCTAAACGAGATTTGATTCTTCCTATTTGATAAGGGTCTAATAAATCTTCTAAATTTGCTTCTAAAAGCTGTTCTAAAGAAACATCGAGAACCCAAGCCGCATTCCGACTAACTTGTAAAATCTTTAATTCCGGTTCTTGCAGAACAAGCAATACTCCATGATGCTGAATTTCACTACCTAGATTAATCGCTGGTTCTTTTAAATTTGTTAAATCTAAGGAACTTAAGTTTGAATCTATTAACATTATCAGCCTCCAATATTTTTTCTTTTAGTCTCAATCAATTACGGTATAAATTAAAATTTCTGACAAATGATTTTGGTATATATTATTCAACCAATCAATTAATTTAGCGTTTTCAATATAACAAACTAATACAAGGATTTACGATAAGAATCATCAACAAATAACTAGTTATTGCAGTAGCAAGAACATCATTTTTAATCACAAAATATCAAATAATGTTAAAAAATATGTAAAATTAATACATTAAATTAATAAATTAATTTGAGAAATCAGCTTGAGAAGTCGGGTTTTGATCAAAAACCTGACTTTTCAATCACGAAAGATTAAATCCAAGAACTGAACCACATTCGCAATTTATAAGCATCAGCAGAAAGAGGTAAACCTAAATATATCGGCATCCAAAAGATCAAAGCAATAATAATCAGAAAAGTCACCGCTACTCCAAAGGCGCTAAGTTCAATATGATAGCTACGCAAACATTTATCTATCAGCCACGCTAAAGCCATAAATGCGAATACTACAGCAGTCATATAATGATAGATGAAAACACAGCGATTCACTTTTACCCAAGGTAGTAAATTCGCAGCATAATTCAAGACTAAATATAAAGCAATTCCAGTATCAATAGAAAATGAAGAATTAAAAGATAAACGCTTTTGTTCAATGGAAGGAATTACTATTTGTCTAATCAAAAGAGCGACAATTAATAATACAATCGCAGCAAAACTAAACCACCATAAAAATGGATTGCCCATTGCATGAACATCATATATTACCTTACCAGTATTTGCAGGTAAAGGTGGTCCGATATTCGGTACGGGTTCATTTACATTTAATGCTCTTTGGTAAAAATAAGCAATTGGACGAGTTAATAATGGCCATTTGTACCAAGCTGCACAGTAAGGATGGACACTCGAAGTATTACCACCCAGACGACTATGAAAAGATAAAATTTGTTGATGAACGGATATTAATCCGTATTTGGGATTTTGTAGCAGATGAGGTATCCAAATTAAACCATAGGCAATCAACGGGATTATTCCTAAGTAAAATGCAACAGTAAAAATCTTCAGTTGACCAATTTTTTGTAGCGGTAACAATAAAGGTTTTTCTCTAATTTCTTGGGGTACAGCTAATGTAGTTGTAGATTGTCTTAATTCTGTTGGGGAATAAGTTGTAGAATAATCTGAATCAATTTCAAGATTTTTTCTTTGACTAATTGCTATATCCTTCGCTGCAAAATGTTGCTTTAGCCAAGCGAATATCCAGTTTAAATATATGCCGATTAAAAAAAATAACCCATTCCATTTTGTCGCGATTGCAGCACCAAAACTAATTCCAGAAAGTATCAAATAAAACTTGTGTCGCTTTTTAGTATTTCCTAAAGCGAGTAATAACAACCATTGTCCCAATAATCCAAAGATAACTATATATTGATTAATTAAAGCATAGCGAGACTCAACCAAAAATATCCCGTCGCAAGCTGCAAATAAACCAGCTAAAAAAGCGAAACTACGACGATAACTCAATTGATAAGCAATTCCAGCAATAATTAGAGGAATAAAAGCACCAAACAGCGCATTAATCCAGCGATAACTCCAAGGAGTACGCGCTACACCTGTAAGAATGTTTACCGTATCTTGTCCAAAAGGAAAATAAGAACTCAACCACATTCCAATAGCAATGATATATTTTCCTAATGGTGGATGACCATCAAAAAATGGAGTTTGAGTTAGATAGTTTTGAGCAAACTTCGCATAGTATACCTCATCAAATACCAGGGTGTTGAATCGTCCCAAACCCCAAAATCTTAAGCTAATTGACAGCAAAAACACCAACAATATGCCAATTTTAAACCAAGAAGAAGACTGTTTTTTAGTCATCAGTTTAGTCTAGCCCAAACTCAATATGATATCAGGACGTGCAGTTACGTCCCTACATTATTGAAGCGCATTTTTGATTTATTTTCTTGCAAATCTAATTTGAATTATAAATCTTTCAGATGATTGCGATCGCGATTGCTGATTGCCAAAGTTTTCATTCCATCAAAATCAACCGCAAGGAATCTAAACTCACATACCAAGGAAAGGACTGAACTTTAATTTTTGTCCATTTTTCCTTAAAAATTTCAGCTTGTAGATGATAATCACGAACATTTTCAGCAGAACTTTGTAATTTTAAAAACAATGTCATTCGATGGGGAGTTTCGATGCAGTTTGCTAACCAACATGGAAAAGTATTTTCCCGGTCTGCATTGTTGGTAAAATTAACTTGATGTGCGCGAATCCCGATATAAGATAAATTATCTGGGATTGTTTCTATGACTCGTAATCTACAGCCCCAATCAACAGCTTCTACTTCTTGCGGCGCTACAACTACAGCAGGGGAAAAGTTTTTACAACCTGTAATTTGAGCAACTGTAACAGTGGATGGTCGTTCAAAAACCTCTTGTTTAGAACCATATTGTACAGCTTTTCCTCGTTCCAATACCAATAAATTTGGGCAAATTCGGTAAGCTTCTTCCATATTGTGAGTTACCAATAAGGATACACCACCGTAATCAGCCAGCTTTGCGATCATTTCCTGTTCCATCTGGCTGCGTAGATAGGTATCCAACGCTGAAAATGGCTCATCTAATAGTAGCGCTTCCGGTTGGGAAGCTAATGCCCTTGCTAAGGCTACTCGTTGTTGTTGTCCCCCTGAAAGTTGGTGTGGATATCTATCTCCCAATCCCGGTAACTGTAGCGCGACTAATTGAGCTTCCACTTGTTGTTTAATAGCTGTACTCGATAAACCTTTAGGTAAACCAAAAGCAATATTTTTTTCTACCGTCATGTGGGGAAACAAAGCGTAATTCTGGACTAAAAAACCAATTTTGCGATCGCGTGATGGTACATTAATTTTTTGTTGCGAATCAAACAACACCCGTCCATTTAAAATAATTTTACCTTCCGACGGTGTTTCTACCCCTGCCAAACAGCGTAAAATCATACTCTTACCAGCTCCAGAACTCCCCAATAATCCTAAAGGTTGGGTATCTGCACTGAATGATACTTGTAAATCAAAATCGGCAAGTTGCTTGTATATATCAACAATTAACGGGGAGTTAGGAGTTATGAGTGAGGAGTGAGGAGTGATTTGTGAAGAGTTAGGAGTTAAGAGTGAGGAATGAGGAGTTAGTTGCATATTCTTGCCTGTTCTCCCTCTTCTCTTACTCCGTGATTCCTGCCAAATATTCACCCCAGTAATTCCTGATAAAGATGTAGCCATAATTACCAGCGACCAAAACCAAGCTTCGTTATTATCTCCTCCTTCCACAGCAAAATAAATCGCTAAGGGTATGGTTTGAGTTTGTCCAGGAATATTACCTGCTAACATCAAAGTTGCCCCAAATTCTCCCAACGCACGAGCAAAAGCTAATGTAGTCCCTGCTAAAATCCCAGGTAGCGATAGGGGTAACATAATCCGCAAAAATACTGTTGCTTGAGAAGCTCCAAGAGTTTTTGCTACTAGTAGAATATTTTGATCGATTTGTTCAAAAGCACCCAAAGCCGTGCGATACATCAATGGAAAAGAAACAACAGTCGCCGCGATCGCAGCTCCATACCAGTTAAAAACAACACTAAAGCCACCGAATTTATCCAGAAATTGCCCTGCCGGACCAAATTTACCAAAAAACATCAACAGCAAAAAACCAACGACAGTGGGAGGCAAAACCAAGGGAGAAACAAATATTCCTTCAATAAACGACTTACCTTTACCACGATATTCCAGCATCCAATAAGCAGCCGCAATCCCAACAAAAAAGGTAATTACTGTTGCGAGTAAAGAAGTTTTTACTGATATCCACAGGGGAGTTAAATCTTGAGGCATAGTTTATTTCGTAATTACTGTAAAGCCCTGTTTTTCAAATACAGATTTGGCTATTAATAAATAACAGCCAACTAGAGTTATTTGTAGAAATACAATCCTGAAATCAAATATGATTAAGGTAAGATAAATCCGTATTTTTTAAACACAGCTTGAGCTGGTTCGCTAGATAAATAGTTAAGAAACTCTTTGGCAGCAGCAACCTTCTTACTTTGTTTCAATACTGCCATTGGATAAACTATGGGTAAATGATATTTCTCATCCGCAGCAACCACAGTTTTGACTTTGTGAGAAATTTTGGCATCGGTTCGATAAACTAAACCCGCATCAGCATTACCAGCTTCCACCGCAGCTAAAACTTGACGTACATTGTTACCGTAAACAAATTTTGGCTTTACTTGATTGAAAATACCTAACTTTTGCAGCACTTGCTCTGCATATTCTCCTGCTGGTACACTTCTGGGTTCACCAATCGCAATTTTCTTGATATTATCTTTAGTTAAGTTAAAAAAACTGGTTACACCAACCGTACTTTTGGGAACAATCAACACCAAACGGTTCTTAACTAATATACTGCGAGTACCTGCAACTAATTTCCCTGACTGTTCCAAGCTATCTACTTGATTTTTACCCGCAGAGATCAAAATATCGGCTGGAGCGCCTTGGTGAATTTGTTGCATCAAAGCACCAGAAGCGCCAAAATTGTAATTGATGGAAACTCCAGGATTACTTTTTTGGTAATTGCCTTTAACTTCTTCCATCGCGTCTTTTAAACTAGCGGCAGTAGATACTAGTAAACTGGTATTTGATTGTGCCACTACAGTCGAAGCAGAAGCAGCTAGCAAAGGTAAGCCAATTGTCAACAACAAACTGGCAATCATCGCACCAACGAAAGCAAAAAGTTGTCTTCTGTTCATTATTGACAAATAATGAGAAGTTTTCTCGTCAAATTAATGGTTGTTTTTATAGTACCAACTTTTTACCAACTTACCAATTAATTTGGTAATATTTATGCCAAGAAAAGAACAAGGATGGGTTACATTCCAAACATCAGAGGAAGAGCGGAAAATCCTCGAAGATTTCTGCCACCAGTCTCAGCGGACTAAAACTGAGATTTTACGGGAAATGGTGCGGACTTTGGGTAAGCATTCTTCACCACCA
Organism: Richelia sp. SL_2_1; assembly: GCA_012033205.1. GTDB lineage: Bacteria > Cyanobacteriota > Cyanobacteriia > Cyanobacteriales > Nostocaceae > Rivularia. The sequence goes on from JAAUSO010000007.1 coordinate 51,324, forward strand.
TTACCAACCGAAGCCGAGCAAATTGAGAGTAAAAAAAACCGCAAAAAATCCACCAAGCAACAAAATGTAGATAATATTGATACGGACATCCTACCCGATGTAGAAATTAGCAGTCAAAAGAAGGCATTAAAAGTTAGTTCTCGCAATACTCTTAAAGGTGTAGTTACACGGATTATCCCCGGAGCCGTGAATAGTGAAGTGACGCTAGAGATTGTCCATAAAGTCAAACTCACTTCAGTAATTACCAGAGTCTCAGCCGAAGAGCTCAAACTTGCTGTAGGAGAAGAAGCTTATGCAGTAATTAAATCTACAGATATTGCGATCGCGATAGAGTAGATGCACTTACGTTAGGTTATGAATATATTGCAAATTTTGGGGATTTTTAGCCTTGGCAACTGATAAATTTCAGAATAAAGATAAATAATTAAAAATTAAGTTTGCTTGAAAGTGATGACAAACACTGTACTAAGCTAAAAAGCCTTTAATTTGTATATTCAAATTTTATTCAAATCTTGTAGTGCGGGCAAGCCTGCCCGCTAGGAAAATACAAATTAAATGTGCGACAACTTACCAACTTGTTTGGCAATAGAATACATTACCAACTAAGTTGGTGGGATTTCAAATAGACATCTCCGAAAATTAATTATGCGTCACCCAGAACCCTTGTAGAGACGTAGCAATGCTACGTCTCTACATTCTTTTCCGGAGATGTCTAATACAGTAGAGGTGTACTAAGTACTAGCCACTTCATTCTCAACTTCCGCAACTTCCAACATCGTCTTCAACACTGAATCCGGATTCAAACTAATGGAATCAATTCCTTGTTCCACTAAAAACCTGGCGAATTCCGGGTAATCACTGGGTGCTTGTCCACAAATACCAATTTTACGGTTATGCTTTTTCACCGATTGGATAGCCAATTTTACCATCCGTTTCACACCTTCACTACGTTCGTCAAATAACCTTGCGACTAATGACGAATCTCTATCTAAACCTAAAGTTAACTGAGTTAAATCATTAGAACCAATCGAAAAACCATCAAAAACTTGTGCAAATTCCTCAGCCATAATCACATTATTAGGTAACTCGCACATTACATAAACCTGTAAACCATTCACACCTTGCTGTAAACCATTTTTTGCCATTTCTTCTAACACCAAATGTCCCTCATCGGGAGTCCGACAAAAAGGAATCATTGGAATCAAATTAGTCAAACCCATCTCTTCCCTTACCCGGAGAATAGCTTGACATTCTAAGGCAAAACCTTCACAATACCGTTCGTCATAATAGCGCGATGCACCCCGCCAACCCAACATTGGATTTTCTTCCTTGGGTTCAAATTGTCTTCCCCCCAGCAAATTCGCATATTCATTACTTTTAAAATCCGACATCCTAACTATTACTGGCTTCGGATAAAATGCCGCTGTAATTCTAGCGATTCCTTGAGCTAATTTATCGACAAAAAATGCTGGTTTATGGTGATAAAGTGCAGTTATCTCAGCAATTTTTTCCTTGACAAACGCATCTTCTAACTCATCAAAATAAACCAAAGCCATCGGATGAATTTGAATTTGATTGGCAATAATAAATTCAGTCCGTGCTAACCCCACACCATCATTGGGAATTGTCGATAAACGAAATGCTTCTTGAGGATTTCCCACATTCATTAAAATTTGCGTTCTTGTACGGGGTAAATCTTCTAACTGTACCTCTTCCACTACAAAAGGTAACAATCCTTGATAAACCTTGCCTTCTTCCCCTTCCGCACAAGAAACTGTTATCTCCTGGGAAGTTTTCAATATCTGAGTTGCATTATCGCATCCCACAATCGCAGGTAAGCCTAACTCTCGCGCAATAATCGCCGAATGACAAGTCCTCCCCCCCGAATTAGTAACGATCGCACTGGCTTTTTTCATAATCGGTTCCCAATCAGGGTCGGTTCTATCCGTTACCAGTATTTCCCCAGCTTGGAACTGTTCGATTTTACTCACATCCACAATTACCCGCGCTTTTCCGTGAGCGATGGCTTCCCCCACAGCACGTCCGATGGTAAGAAGATGGGGGGAGTTAGAAGCAGAATTGTTCTCTTGTCCCCTTGTCTCCTTGTCCTTAACAAAGCGATAACTTCTTAAAGTATTCTGCTGCTTCTGTGACTGTACCGTTTCCGGACGAGCTTGGACTATAAACAGTTCGTTGGTAATCCCGTCTTTAGCCCATTCCATATCCATCGGGGTGTATTTACCATGAACGTGAGAATAATGCTCTTCTATGACACAAGCCCACCGCCCTAACTGTAAAATATCTGCGTCGTTTAAAGCAAATTTACCTCTTTCGATAGAAGACACCGGCACATTTTTCACATTTTTCGTGCCGTCATCGTAAACCATTTTGATTTCTTTACTACCCAATCTCTTATCAATAATTGGGCGAAATCCTGACATCAATGTTGGTTTAAAAACATGGTATTCATCGGGATTTACGGAACCTTGGACTACGTTTTCTCCCAAACCGTAAGCTGCTGTAATCAAAGCCGCATCTTTAAAACCGCTTTCTGTTTCAATGGAAAACATTACCCCCGAAGTTGCTAAATCCGAACGCACCATTTTCTGCACTCCCACGGCTAGGGCAACGTCAAAATGGTCAAAACCTTTAGTATGTCGATAAGAAATAGCTCTATCTGTAAATAAGGAAGCAAAACAACGATGAGTAGCTCCTATTACCTCTTCAACTGTAGTGACGTTAAGGTAGGTTTCCTGCTGCCCCGCAAAACTCGCATCCGGTAAATCCTCTGCTGTGGCACTTGAACGCACTGCAACATCTGTATCCACATTATACTGCTCGCACAACTTAGTATATGCCGTTGCGATCGCGCTTTTAAATTCCGAGGGGAATGGTGTATGTAGCAACAATTTCCGCGCTTTCTTTCCCCGACTGCGTAAATTTTGTAAATTATCTACATCTAAATCAGCAAATAGCTGACGCAGCTTTTCTTCTAACCCCGCTGATTTTATAAAATAGCGATAAGCATAAGCAGTAGTCGCAAAACCATTGGGGACATTCACACCTTTAGAAGTCAACTGTCCAATCATTTCTCCCAAAGACGCATTTTTACCACCGACTATGGGAATATCATTAATGCCGATTTGATTGAACCACAATATAAGCGCTTGTTCTTTAGCTATTTGATTCATAACTATTTAGCTGCTCCGGTAGATGCCTAAATCGTGAATAATATTTTTTTATTAATTTATACTCTAATTGATTAATTATAAAACTTACACATTGACAAAATCATCAATTGTGATTTTATCACCAAAACAAGCAGTTTTCAAAAGTCGGGTTTTATAAGTACTTAGGCTTGCATTATTTACATCATTACTCGTGAGTTATATAAGCCCTGACTCTTCCCTCTCCCCTCTTCCCTCTTCCCTCTTCCCTTACAGATAAAAACTTGACTTTATACTTTTGATAAAGTATATTCAATCACCACAGATTCTTTTAAATCTAAAAAAAGCAGCACATCCATCTAGAAGCCATACTCTAAGCGTTAATGCTACAAATGGCTAATTATAGGACGTGCCTACTTTAAACAGTATAAAACCGCTTGTACTTATAATTAATTAATTAAAGCCAAAACCATAGGTTTGGATGGGATTCTTAAAATTTAAAAACAGAGATTCTATAGCTAATTAAGCAGGCAAATTTACGCACCCAAAATATCTCACCCACCCTACATTTCCCTCACCAATTAAGTTAGTCGTTTTCCCATACTTCCCTACCAATTAAATCAGCGATGCGATCGCGCAGCAAAAATTCACATTTTTCTAACTCGCATTCAATGCAAACCCACTCTCTTGCCGGTATGTATTGACACAATGTATATATAGGCTGTTGTCGGCTTACTACTCCTCTTTGAACCAATCGCCGTGCTTCGTCCTGAATCACGTCTAAAGAGTAATTGATAGAAGACACCGTATTGACACTCATAATTACCACTCGCTATGTTACACGTAAGTATTATTCCCAAAATTTAGCCGAAACGAACAAGGTAATAAACCTATTTTCTACTCTGTTTTTTGTAATTTGCTATACGGAACTATTTACATTTTGACGTTATAAAACCTCAAAAAATATAAAGATATGTTAAGAAAGTCATCAAGTTATAACATTTTCCTCAGATATATGAAAAGCATCATTTTTTTTGTAGCAAATATGACATCTAACTTATTAATCCCAGGATTATTAGGGGAACTTAATAATCAGAAATCAATCAGATAACCAGTAGAACAGGCTTTTGAGTAAGTTTATGAGTTGAATTATTTATTTACAACAAAGGTTAAATTTCAAATTAAATTTAGATTTAGATTTACCTGTCCCCAGGAAAACAACGGATAAATATCCTCAAATAGCCAGGGTATAAACTATCGCCTTCCATAGATGCTAAGGTACAACAAAACAGCTAAAGATTTACCTACTGTTAATAATTTCTTAAGCAGATTTGTAATTACTTAGTCAAGTAAAATACTACTTTAAACATAAGTCTTTGAGACAAACAGGTGTAGCAAGACAATATCGCGATCGCATCAGACGAATATTGAATTGAGTTATGAATTCATAACTTCAGCGATTTATTTAGTTTGCGTGAACAGTGTGAACGTATTAGATTTATGTCTAATGCATTACAAATAATTAATCTGTAAAATCAGATCAACTTACGTAAATTATTGGATTAAATCTTGTTAACTTTAGTAAAGTGGATAAAATTTCCTGATAATAGGTGTATGGAACAATGTATGATAAAAGATTTTGAAAAAGACTCTATGAAAGTGAATTAGCATCAGTTCCGAGGATTTAATCGAGAAGAAGTGCCGATATCTAATCTTAAAGGTTAAGAAAACATTAAGTCATCAAGCCTTGATTATTTCAGTTAAAATTGCAATGCTGCTTTTTCTAACTATTTGTTTTTCCCAATCTCGACTATCCGTAATTATTATTTAACAATTGATAGTTTTGATTTGATTCGGTTATCAGTTAAGCCTTGTAGGAGTATGTAAACCAAAGTAAAATAGCACGCGGTGTTTAAGGAGTGAAAATGATTTATATTCGGGGTGTGAGGTTAACTAGTAGCCTAGTTAAACGACTGTTTTGTGCTGCCATATTTGGCTTAAGCATGAGTTTGACAGTAGCTTGTCAGCAAGGAAAAGATTCTCAAGATTCAACGGTAGAATCGGTTAATCCTACAAATAACCAAAATATCGCTACGACAACACAAAAAACACCAGGTGAAATCAGCGTAAATGTACCATCACCTTTTCCGACAGTGAGTAGCCCGCAAGTAACTGCACCTGCTATTCCTAACTCAGTTGCGAGAGTACCGCAAAATCAAAACCAAGCACCTGGGAGTGAATCTTCTTCAGAAAATAATTCTATTTCTAAAGCTTTAACCGAAAAACTTGGTCCTCAAGCTGCTTCTCAACCAAATATTTCTCAACCACAAACTCAAACGGAGATTCCAAATCAACCGAATTCCAATAAACCTGTTGTTCAAGCTTTAAGAAGTGCAGCTAATAATCCAGGCAGAAAAATTGCAGCTGCTAGTAATACAAATGTTTATCGGAGTCAGCGATTGGGTGTTAATTTTAATTATCCAAAAGGTTTTGTAATTAAAGAACCCCAATCCGGTTCTAATGCATCAAAAGTGTTGGAATTATGGAGTCTTCAAGATTATCAAGCAATTGCAGAAGGGAAATATCAAAATACATTTTCACCGGGAAACATGAGTATCTCGTTAGAGAATAATCCTCAAGGTTTATCTTTAGTTCAATGGGTAAGTAATAATGAAGAATTTGGAGATGTCATCCCAGAGAGTTACGATACAAAAATTGTTGCTGGAAAAGAAGCAATCTCTTTTCGTACTGAGGGTTTATATGAATTCCAAAATATAGCATTACCTAGTACTGATGGTAAAAAAATTATTCTCATTAGCTTTGCTAAAGGAGATAAGAATTATCAAAATGTATTTGACCAAGTAGTTTCTAGTTTACAAGTTAATTAACTCTATTTTTCGTGGTGTGAGAAGTCGGGTTTTGATGATATTTATTTCCTATAACCAATAAGCTTAAAAACCCGACTTCTTAACAGCTTATGAGGTGAGAAGTCGGGTTTTGATGATATTTATTTCCTATAACCAATAAGCTTAAAAAACCCGACTTCTTAACAGCTTATGAGGTGAGAAGTCGGGTTTTGATGATGTTTATTTCGTGATCGGAATATTTGAGGTAAAAAACCCGACTTCTGAAACATCAACTGTCAACTATCAACTAATTCTTAACAATAAAAGGTGAATCAATTTCCCAAACTTTCCCAGCAAGAACTAATATTTGATAAATCATTACTGCTACTTCTGCACGGGTTGCGGGTTGATTTGGTCTAAATTTATTAATTTGAGGATAATTGACGATAAGTCCATTTAGGGTGGCTATTGCGACTTCATTTTGAGCATAATTGGGAATTTCGCTGCTGTCAGCATAATATATATTCAAGTCAATTTCGACTTGATTTGTTAATCCTAATCCTCTTACTAAGGAGAATAAGACTTCTATACGGGGAATATTTTGGTTAGGAAGAAATTTCTTATTTGGATAACCAAACAGAAATAGTCCTTGATACGCTTGTTGAATTACTTGATAAGCCCAAAAGTTTTGTTTAACATCTTCAAATACAATCGGTTCTCGTAAAGACTGGGGATTAAAGGCTTTTACTAATAATGCAGCATATTGCGCGCGCGTGATTGTTGCATCAGGTTTAAAGGTTCGATTGGGAAAACCCGCGACTATTTCTAATTCAATTAATTCCCGGATAAAATCAAAAGCCCAATGTCCATTGATGTCAGTAAATTTAATGTATTTCGGTTCCGGAATTGGTTCCGGAATTGGTTCCGGAATTGGTTCAGGTTCGGGATCAGCAAAAAACTGAATATTTCCGTTAACTTTCAGAGATTCTACTTGATTATCTAGAGAAATAAGTTTATTAATACTAGCATTTTGGATATCAAACTGACCGTTATCGCGAAAAATATTATTTCCCGAACTTCTATTGTTGCCAATATCTGGTAATGCATTTGCGACAACGGTTAAACCATCTTGAACATTACGTTCGCATACATTTTCCCGCAAAAATGGACGAGCATCACCAGATACAACTATTCCCGAACGGTTTTCGTAAATATGATTATTGATAATTTTAGTAGTAGCGCTATCGCTAATTGCAATACCGAAACCTGTTTGAAAACAACTATTACCTCTAACTTCACCTTGAGAATTTTTGGTAATTGAAATACCGCTGGCAGAATTTTGAGTAAATATATTATCTTTGATAACTGGATTAGCATCTCCAGCCACAAAAATTCCTTCACGCTGAGAATTGATGAAAGTACAGTTTTTAATTGTAGGTGAAGATGATTCAATCCAAACAGCAGTACCACGAGTAGCGGAATTTGTTACAGTTAAACCTTCAAGTCGAGAACCATTACTCAATACAAAAGTTATATTTTGACTGCCAAAAATCCGGCTAATATATTTACCGCTACCATTAATTACAATACCGCTACCTTTGTTAGTTTCATTACCGATAATTGTGACTCCAAAGGGAACTATTAAAGGAAAAAGTTCACCGTTAGTAGGATTGTAATTACCTTCTAAAAGCTGAATTTTTGTTCCTGAAGCAGCTTGTTGAAGAGCCTGACTAATAGTTTTTAAAGGTGCTTGTTGACTACCGGAATTGCTATCGCTTCCTGTAGTCGGATTTACATAGATTAATTTAAGCATATTAATACTTTTTCACTTACGTTAAAATACTACCGCGAACAATCCCAGTAAGCAGGTAGCGCTGATAGCATATGTCTAAATAAGAAGATTTTATTTAATTTTATTTTATTTTATTTAATTTATTTTTAACTCTCAAACGTTGTATTAGACAAGTAATAATACTTATTTATTTCAAGTCATTGCTGAATAACTTTGTTCCGCATATTTTGCAAAACTTGGCATTTTCATCGTGTAAATCCCAACCGCATCCCGAACAAATTGTTTTTACTTGATTAGTAGTTTTAATTATTTGCTTGATTAAATCGCCGACTTGCCAAGGAATCAACGCGATACCTGTTAAAATCATTAAAACTGTTAAAAGACGACCAATTTGAGTAACTGGAGTCACGTCGCCAAACCCTACAGTTGTCATGGTTACAATCGAAAAATATATTGCATCGACAAAAGTACTAAAAACTTCTGGGTTAGCTGGATGTTCCACTTGGTAAATTAACCCAGAATAAACAAAAATAATTGCAAATAAGGTAAATAATATTCGTGTAAAAATAGTACCATCTTCCGTTGAAACATGACCAAATAAAAATTTACGATCAAGATATCTGATTAATCGTAAAATTCTAAACCATCGCAACAAACGGATGTAGCTAATATCAATCGCTCCCACAAAAAATGGTAATATTGCGATTAAATCAATAATAGAATATAGGCTAAAAATATAATTAATTCGATTTTCCGCGCTCCACAAACGTAATAAATACTCTAGAGCAAAAATAATTACAATTAATGTATCGATAATACTTAGAACTAAGCGAATAGATTCAGTAAGTTGATAAGTTTGTGCTACAAAAATCATTGAAGACAGCATTACTAAGATGACAATTGTAATATTAATTGCCTTGCCTAATGATGTTTCCAAGTCTTTTAAATAAAAGGCTGTATTTTCTTTACTTATGAACATATTTACCCAATTTTATAAGTTAAAAAATAGAAGTGCAATTACATCTTAAGTACTGCCAAACATCTCTAATTTAACACTCATATTAAAATATTTTGTATCAATCTTTATCTTCTAAATAAGATGAAAACGAATTTGCAAAAATTGCTGCTTGGGTTCTATCTCGTAATTCTAAGCGGTTTAATATATTAGTAACATGATTTTTAACTGTACCTTCAGAAATATAGAGTTGTTGAGCAATTTCGCGGTTATTTGCACCTGTTGCAATCAAGCGTAATACTTCTTTTTCTCTTTTAGTAAGTTCAGTTAAAGTTGGTGGTGGAGAAGATGATTGAGTTGATGTATTTGCAGGAAATTGAGTTAAAAGTTTTTTAACAATTCCTGGTCCTAATTGAGTATATCCTCTATGTACAGCCCGAATTGCGACAGCTAATTCTTCTGAAGGTGTATCTTTAAGTAAATAACCCATTGCCCCATTTTGTAATGCTGCTTTGATATATTCATCATCATCAAAGGTTGTTAACACCAAAATTTTAATTTGAGGGAATTTTTCTTTTATTTCTCTTGTTGCAGCAACTCCATCCATTAGAGGCATTCTGATATCCATCAATATTACATTTGGCTGCAATGTTTCAACAAATTCAACTGCTTCTTTACCATTTGCTGCTTCTCCTACAACTTCTAAATCTGGTTCTAATTCTAATAAAGTTTTTAAGCCTTGACGAATTAAATGTTGGTCATCTACAAGTAGTACAGTAATCATATATATGGGGAATGGGGAATTGGGAATTGGGAATAGCGAATGGGGAATTGGGAATATTATTTTAGAAATAATGAATACATAATTATTTTGATTTATTCATTTTTAAATTAGTTAAAGAAAATCCTGAAAAAGGAATATTAACCATAATTTTTGTCCCTTTTCCGGGAACGCTATCAATATTCAAATTACCATCCAAAGCTAAAGTGCGATCGCGCATACTTTGTAATCCAAAACCTGTTGTATTTTGGCTTAAATCAAAACCTTTGCCGTTATCTTCAATCATTAAATGTAAATTTGTCACTGTTGTGGTTAATTCTAAATTTACTTCTGTAGATTCAGCATATTTATAAATGTTTGTTAACGATTCTTGGATAATTCGATAAATAGCAGTGCTGGTATCACGAGGTATTGTATAAAAACAATTAATTTGGCAATTTGGTTTAATATTTGTGGAATGATAAAAATCTTGTACAAGAATATTAATTGCTTGCTCTAAAGATTTTTCTTGTAAAGGATGAGAGCGCATCTTAGAAACAGATTCTCTCACGTCTTTTAATGCTTGAGAGCCTAATTCTTTAGCTCTAATTAAAAACAACTTGGCTTTCTCTGGATTACTATCTAACAATTTAGTAGCTGTTTCTAGTTGGAGATTCAAAGCTGTAAGAGAATGTCCTAAAGAATCATGAATTTCTCGTGCAATCCGGTTTCTTTCTTCTAGGGTAGCTTGATTTTCAATTTTTAAAGCATATTGACGTAGTTTTTCATTAGCAGCAATTAATTTTTCTCGACTTTGCCATTCAGAAAGTACTGCATTCATCAATAGTAAAACAAAAACTAAAGCTAACACAAATAACAAAACAAAACTGAATTGAAAGAACCATAACTTTTCGTGAAAAAATGGATTACGTGCGTGTCTAAATTCTCTAAATGGTACAGGAGGAAAGCGTTTTTTAAATGCAAATAAAAATAAAATAAAAGAAAATACTGCAACAACCAAACGTCCCGGCAATTGAAAAATTAAACAACTACGAGTTACTAAGATTAAATTCAAGAACGGAAACAATCGTGATGTCCTTCCACCAAACAAATTAATAATTAAAATTAAAAAGATTTCACAAGCCGTATAGATAATTTTGTTTCTGCGATTATTAGTAGGTAATCTTAAACCCATTAACCCAAAAACAGTCAAACTAATAACTGTTAATTCAGGAGTTCCTGCCGCAAATCGCTGCAAAGGAATAGGTAAAGTAGAAGCGATAGCAGCAAATACCAGCAAAACCCATTCTAAATAAAGTAAAAATTTAAAAGGATGATTTTTAAAATCTATAGCGCGGTTCATAAATGCTTTTGTTCTAGTTATTTTTGATTTATTAATTATTAATTATCAGTCTATTAGAAATAATCAGCTACCTAATATGAGTGCTTATAGCATTATTTATTGAATAATCAACATTCAATATCTATCTAAATTGAAAATCATGACTAAAGTCATGATTGTATATATGACTTTATCTAGATATCTTGACATCCGTATTTGTGACTTTTGCCTCATGCAATTACTGGGGCTGTAATTTTATGATGATGACATCTAATAAAACAAACCCACAAATTCATTTTTACTTATATGAAACTCAACAAATTATCTTTCTTAGCCGGTGCTGTTGCTTTAACTTTAACTGCTATTCCTTTCGCTGCTCAAGCATCAATTAATTCTTCTTCAAGCGTTACTATTGCTCAAGGTAAAAAAGAAGGTGGATGGCAGCGTTTAAATTTGACTGAAGCCCAAAAAACTCAAATGCAGCAAATTAAGGAAAGCGCTCGTGCTGAAATGGAGAGAATTTTAACTCCAGAACAATTACAGAAATTCCAAGCCGCAAAAGCAAGCGGAGAAAAGAGACGTGGCGGATTTCGTGATTTAAATTTAACTGACGCTCAAAAAGTTGAACTCAAAAGAATTGGGGAATCCAAGAAAAGTCAAATGGAAGCCATTCTAACCGACGAACAAAAAGCTCAAATTCAAGATATGCGCCAAATGCGCCAAAATCGTCGCGGAAACCGTCGTCAACAACCCGCTATCTAATTTATTAAACTTTTATTTTAATTTTCTTCTAAAATCAATTCTTCCACGTTCCTCACAGAAAAAGGGATTCTACACTCCCTTTTTCTTTTTTTTGTTAAAATTCTGCTAACGTAAGTAAAAAAAACTAAGATAGAAAATCTGATTTACCCCAGATTATACTCATGGGCTTAGGGCAATGAGTTTCTATAATAGTTACATCAAAAAATATAAATCCACGAGGCATTTAATGAAGCTGAAAAAATTATCCCTCTTCGCTAGTGCAATTGCAGTAGCTTTTAGTATCACTCCCTTAGCTGCAAACGCCCAAGTGAACTCTAATACAAATGCACCACAAAGAGTTTCTCAAGCTACTCCTCAAAAACCTCCAGAATTAAAGCTATCTGAACAGCAAATCAACAAAATCAATCAAATTCGCTCTACTACTCGCAACAAAATTCAAAGCGTTCTAACCGAGCAGCAGCGTCAAAAAATCCAAACCGATTTGCAAGCAGGTGTTAATCCTCAACAAGTTTTTGCGTCCATTCAGTTTACCCAGCAACAGCAAAGTCAATTGCAAAATATTATGGTAACTTCCCAAAAAGAAATGGAAGGAGTCTTGACACCCCAACAAAAGCAAACACTAGAAAAATGGCGTGCTAGTCAAAGAAGTCAATTACAGAAAAAGTAAATCAATAGTTTTATTGGTTTTTTGCATTTGAGGTGGATAATATTATCAATAATCTTGTCCACCTTTACTTTCAGTTCATTTAAAATCAAAATAGTATTTCAAAGTAAAATCTAAATTTGACCCAGATTCATGGGAACCAGAATTATTATGGTCTAAAGCATTAACAGATGTCCAAGCTCTATTTTTTGGCTTATGAACGTCAATAATCTAAAAAGTTGGATAATCGCTATTTTTCTCGCAGTTAGCTTAACTAACTCAAGCTGTGATGCAATTTCTGCAAATCAATCTACTATAAATAATTTAAATCAGCAAAGTAATCCCTTCTGGGTAGAAGATTACGGAAGTAAAAACCGCAGAGGCGCAGAGAACTCAGAGGAAAGAAGTAAAGAGATATTGGTCGTTTTAGACGGAGATAGGAATATTTCCCAAGCTCAACCCCAAATTCAAAGTTTAAAAGTCATTCACGTAATTAACCGTCTCAGCTTCGGTGCCACTCCCGGTTATATCGAAAAAGTCAAAAAAATTGGCATCGAAAAATATATCCAACAGCAGTTGACACCTGAATCAATACCTGAATCACAAAACTTAGAAAATCAACTTTCTCAACTGCAAACTCTAGGTTTAACTCCCGCACAATTATATTCTCAATACAGTGTTAATCGCCTACCAAAACCCACCCCCGAAATCAGGAAAGAAAGGCTGAAAAAACAAAGATTAATCGCCCAAGAAGCCATAAAAGCGCGATTGCTGCGAGCGACACAGAGCAACCGCCAATTACAAGAAATAATGGTAGATTTTTGGTATAACCATTTCAATGTATATCAAGATAAAGGGCAAACTCGTTTATGGGTAGGTGCTTACGAAGAACAAGCAATTAGACCTCATATTTTGGGTAAATTTCGCGATTTATTAGGTGCCACCGCTCGTCATCCGGCAATGTTATTTTACTTGGATAACTGGCAAAACACTGCCCCCAACAATCGTCCCAAAGGTAGATTTAAAGGTTTAAATGAAAACTACGCCCGCGAATTAATGGAACTCCATACTTTAGGTGTTGATGGCGGTTACACTCAAGAAGACGTAATTACTTTAGCCAAAATTTTTACTGGTTGGGGTTTTCGTAGTCCAAGTAAAAAATTAGAAGACGGTTACGATTTTTACTTTAATTCCCAGCGTCACGACTCCACCGATAAAATTTTCTTAGGTCAACAAATTCCAGGAAGTGGTATCGCAGAAGGAGAAAAAGCTTTAGATATCCTGGCAAAACATCCGGCAACAGCCCATCACATCAGCTACAAATTAGCTCAGTATTTTGTCGTAGACGAACCACCAAAATCTTTAGTAGACAAATTAGCAAAGCGCTTTTTAGCAACCGACGGCAACATCCGCGCTGTATTAGAAACCCTGTTTGAAAGTTCCGAATTTTGGGATACAAAATATTACAACACAAAATTTAAAACACCCTATCAATACGTAATATCTAGTTTGCGAGCCACCGATACTCCCATAAACGATTTCCCTAGAATCAACAGCATATTACATCGAATGGGAATGCCCTTATACGGCAATCCTAGCCCAGACGGATATAAAAAACACCCAAGAAGCTTGGTTAAATCCTAACGGTATCAACTGGCGCTTAAGTTTTGCCACCACAATCGGCACAGGAGGATTAAAGCGAAACAACAAAAACCAACCCTCAAAGACGAATGCAGCAATTGATGGTACCGAATTAGCAAACACCATCGGTAACAACCTTTCTCCCAAAACTCAAGAAGTGTTAAAAAGCATTTCTCCAAGACAACGCGACGTTATCATCTTGGGTAGTCCAGAATTTATGTATAGGTAGTCAAAGGTTAGAGGTTAAAGGTTAAAGGTTAAAGGTGTAATAACAATTATCAACCATCAACTAACCACCAACAACTAACCACCAGCAACCATCAACCATCAACTAACCACCAGCAACTAACCACCATCAACTATTAACTAACTCCTAAATGAAACGTCGTAAATTTATCCAACAAGTCGGTATTTTTTCGGGTTCAAGTTTAATTGCGATCAACGCGCCAGCGTTGCGGGCGATCGCAAATAATGCTTGGATAAGTAGAAGTATGGCTGCGAATCCCAACTCGAAACGCTTGATAGTGATTTTTCTGCGTGGTGCAGTTGATGGACTCAGTGTAGTAGTACCCTATACCGAAACCGCTTACTATCAAGCCAGACAGAGAATTGCTATTCCCCAACCGGATAAACCAGGTGGTGTATTAGATTTAGATGGAAAATTTGGACTGCATCCGAGTCTTGCAGCTTTAATGCCCTTGTGGAAGCAGAAAAATTTGGCATTCGTTCACGCTTGCGGCTCTTCAGAATCTACCCGTTCCCATTTTGACGCTCAAGAATACATGGAAACTGGTACCCCAGGAACTAAAAATACTAGAGATGGTTGGATGAATCGTCTTTTAGCTTTAATGACTGTAGAAAATAATCCTATCCAAGCTGTAAACGTAGGTTATGATATTCCCCGGATTTTAGCTGGAAATGCTCCTGTAGCAACCATTCCCACTGGTAGCAGAATTACTCAACGTTTACCGATAGATAATCCAGAATTAATCACAGCATTTGACAAATTATACAGCGGTAACGATGCTTTGAGTAAGACATATCGCGAAGCACGTCAAGCTCGTGAAGCTTTAATGGAATCAGATGTGGAAATGCAAATGGCGAATAACGGCGCACCTCTACCTAAAGGTTTCGCCAAAGATGCTCAACGCCTAGCAAGATTAATGGTAAGCGATTCCAGAATTGAACTGGCATTTATCGCTTTGGGTGGTTGGGATACCCACATCAATCAAGGCAATTCAAAAGGACAATTAGCCCAGCGCTTGCAAGGATTAGGTGACGGTTTAGCAACTTTACAAAAAGAACTAGGAGAAGTATATAAAAGTACTAACATAGTCGTAATATCCGAATTTGGTCGTACAGTCAAAGAGAATGGTAACGGTGGCACCGACCACGGACATGGTAACGTGATGTGGTTATTAGGCGGTAACATTCGCGGCGGTCAAGTTTACGGTACCTTCCCCGGCTTATCCAAAAATCAACTATATGAAGGAAGAGATTTAGCTGTTACCACTGATTTTAGAGACGTAATTGGCACCGTTTTACAAAGTCATATGAATTTAGAACAAGGCAAAATTAGCAAAATATTTCCTAATTACACGCAAAATCAACAGTTACCGATTATTTAGTTAGTTAACCTTTAACCTTTAACCTTTAACCTTTAACCTTTAACCTTTAACCTTTAACCTTTCCCCTTTAACCTTTAACCTTTCCCCCCATCCCCTTCCCCTGCATTTCGCAAATGCGACAAATTCCGCTAAGATAACTGAGCAAACGTGAACTGTAACAGATTAGGGAAACTCCGGTGCAATTCCGGGGCTGTGCCGCAACTGTAAAGAAGTTATGAGTTATGAATTATGAGTTATGAGTTTTAAATGTGGGTGATAAGTGGTACGCTGCGGTGACACTTTTAACTCCTCATTCCTAACTCCTCACTCCTAACTCCTCACTCTTAATTGTCGAAGCCAGAACACCTATCTATTTGTTGCTCGCTCACTCTATTTCCTGCGTCGCACAGGAAAGGGGCAAATAAAACCATGCAAATTATCGATAACTCAAATTTAAATTTGAAGCAACTGCAATACCCGAATCTGCAAAAACTGCAATTACCTCCTTTACCAATGAAGCGTCCTTTGTTGATGATTGGACATGGTACCAGAGACGAACAAGGAAAGCAGGCTTTGTTAGATTTTGCTAGCGCTTACCAAGCTTTAGACTATTCTCGTCCAGTATTACCTTGTTTTTTGGAACTAACTGGTCCCACAATTCAAGAGGGTGTGGATGAATGTGTCAAAAACGGTTACACGGAACTTTCCGCATTACCAATTTTACTATTTGCTGCACGACATAATAAATTTGACGTTACCAACGAATTAGACCGCGCTAGAGTTAGATATCCCGAATTAAAATTTCACTATGGAAGACACTTCGGAATTACACCCCTACTAATCGAACTGTGGCGCAATCGCCTAGCCGAACTCGATAAACCCGAACACAATCCCCAACAAATTTCCCGTCAAGATACTGTACTGTTGTTTGTTGGTAGAGGTTCAAGCGACCCCGACGCGAATGGCGATATATTTAAATTAGCTCGAATTCTTTGGGAAGGTAGCGGTTATTCCACCGTTGAAACCTGCTTTATCGGCATTACCCACCCCAGATTAGAAGAAGGTTTTCAACGCGCTCGTTTATATCAACCGAAACGCATCATTGTATTACCATACTTTTTGTTTATGGGTACATTAGTGAAAAAAATCTTCAACATTACAGCCCAACAGCAAGAGCAATATCCAGATATTTCCATTACTGCTTTACCAGAAATCGGTTTGCAGCCAGAATTATTGACAATACTGCGAGAACGAGAAATTGAAACTCAACTCGGAGAAGTGAAGATGAATTGTGAAATGTGTAAATTCCGCACTGCTGCTGTATCGGATAATCACGGACACGGACATTCTCACGACCACCATGATCATCACGACCACCATGATCACGACCATTCACACCCACCCGTAGACCCCTACGCAGATATCAATAACTACCATCAAAAAATCTGGCAAGCACCATAGAATTGTAGAGACGTAGCCGGGCGTTACGTCTCAAACAATCTAAAATCACCAATGCCAAAATAAACTACCCCTTCTGTTCATCTCCCCATATCCTTCACTCAATCAAATCCAGCTTTTCTAAAAAAACTCGTAAAGGTAATAAAAGAGTCCTTGCAACATCAGCTAATTCACTTAATTTAACTGAATCCCCTTGTCCATCGCGCAACATCCAAATTACCGTACTGCTGACACCCGATTTTTGCTGTAAACTAAGCCAGTTAGGAATACCTGCCCGTTCCATTAAATCTAAAAGCGCTGTATCTTTAGAATTTCCGGTAGCATAAATTGTCGCAAACAAAAAACGTAAACAGGCAATTATTACACCGAAAATTAAAATAACACTTAGCAATCCGTAAACAAGATATAAGCTATCAAAAATCATAAACAAAAATAATTTTATTGTTTTACTACTTTCTCCGTACTATAAAACCCCAAGGTGAATTTTGAAAGCATACTCGGACTCAAAAGCTCGTTTGACAAGGGTTATAGGTCAAAATATTTTTGAGATTCAAACTAGAGTATTACATTTAATATTGCTCTTAAGTAAACGTTAGATGACAATCTATAGAAGTCGGGTTTTGATCAAGATTATCTGAGATTACAGATATTTATCCTAAAAACCCGACTTCTCACTGAAGGAAAAATAAAGGTTTTAATTCCCAATTCCCTATTATGTCTAAAGAATTTACTATTGGTAGTAAAGTCCGCGTAGTTGCCCTACCACCTTACATCAAAACTGCTGAACCCATGCCGATGCTCCGTCCTGCCGATATAATTCATATAGGAGAAGAAGGTATCGTTCTTGACCGTCGTCCCGGAGGATACTGGGGTATTCGCTTTGCTAATGGCTCGTTTCTTTTGGATAGTCAGTATATAGAATCCACTGAAACTCATACTCAACCAGAATCCTGAAGGTGATTCGTCGGGTTTTTATCATAGTTATCTCGTTTTACGAATATTTAAGCTCAAAAACCCGACTTCTTAAAGCTAAATTACTAAATATAAGTGCAACTGCTGTACGAGTAATTGTAAACTTATTTAAAGTAGTCATTCATACTCTGCACAAAAATGAACCGCCGTAATTTTTTTCGCAATTTTTTTCGCAATTTTTTAAATATATTATTTGCCAGTTGCTTTGTATTCTTAGGATGGTTGAATTTTACTCCTGTTGCTAATGCAATGGGTGGTACGCTTCCTTCAGTCAATCAACCTGCACCAGAATTTACTTTACCAACTAACACCGGAGACGGAGAAATTTCCCTTTCTGATTATCGTGGTAAATGGGTAGTACTTTATTTTTATCCCAAGGATTTTACACCCGGTTGCACTATCGAAGCACGTCGTTTTCAAGAAGATTTGCCAAAATACTTAGAACAAAATACCGAAGTTATCGGTGTCAGTGCTGATGATATAGATTCTCACGCCGAATTTTGCGATTCTGAAGGTTTAAAATTTCCCTTATTAGCCGATACAACTGGTGCAGTAAGTAAAGCTTACGGTTCTTGGATGAGCTTCATTTCCATGCGTCACAGTTTTATTATTGATCCAAAAGGTATTTTACGAGAAACTTTTGTCAAAGTTAATCCAATCGTTCATTCTCAAGAGGTAATGGCACGACTTAAGGATTTACAGCAAACTATTTCTTCTTAATTATTCCATACAAATCAAAACATTGGGAGACGTTGCAATGCAACGTCTCTACATATTTATCTGTGGATTTTTAGGTGTCACCAATTTCATAATCCAAAATCTAAAATCCAAAATTCTATTGATATTGATTACATTTATCCCGACAACTTTTAGCAAAATGAGCTAAAAATAGAATTAGCAAGGCGATAATTTTTCAACGAGGCTAAATATGGATTTTGAACGCGAAGTCCCGATTGAAAAAACTACCGAAGAATTAGAATTAGAAACGCTAGATTCTCCTCGCAAACCTTTTAAAATATTGCGAAATGCCGAAGCTTTTTTGCGCCGTCCAACTGTTGCAGCAATAGTACCAATTTTACCGCCAAAGTTAAGTGAAAACTTGCAAGATGCCAACGATATTGCAGAAGATTCACTCGAAGAATTAGCAGAAATAGACCTAAATCAAATTAACGATTGGGAATTGCGTCCTTTTCGGATGCGGATTGGTTTAAGTTTTGTCGGATTTAGTTCTTTAGCTATACTTGTTTTAGCGCTTTTCTTAACTACGTTACATCCACAAATGAGTCCAACTGAACAAATTGCTAGATATTGGGGTGAGTATATTTGGTTTGTTTGTTTGGGTGTTACTGGAATGTTTCTTCTAGGTAGAGAAGCGATGCGTCCTATCAATAAACGCAATTTAGACGATGACTGGTAAACCACCGGAGTTAAAAGTTAGGTGTTAGGAGTTAGGAGTTAGGAGCTAGGAGTTATAAACATCAAATTGAAAGTATGCAACTATTATCCAATTACCAATTACCAATTACCAATTACCAATTACCAATTACCAATTACCAATTACCAATTACCAATTATGAATCATGATCCTTTTATTATTTTACCGGGTTCAAAGATTTCTCTGAGTAAAGATTACGATACGACTTTTACAGGTGATTTTTATGATAAAGGTGATGCAAAAATCAAATTGCAACAGGATATTGAACGATTGTCAAAATACCAAAATATTCTTTATGCTCAAAATACTTATGCGCTGCTAATTATTTTTCAAGCAATGGATGCTGCTGGTAAAGATAGTACAATAAAATATGTTATGTCTGGTGTAAATCCTCAAGGTTGTCAGGTATTTAGTTTTAAAGAACCTTCCTCAGAGGAATTAGACCATGATTATTTATGGCGCAGTGTAAAAGCTTTACCGGAAAGAGGAAGAATTGGTATTTTTAACCGTTCTTATTATGAAGAAGTTTTAGTGCTGCGCGTACATCCAGAATTAATAAAAAAACAACAATTACCTAAATCTGTAATGGGTAATCATATATGGAAACAGCGTTTTGAAGAGATAAATAATTTTGAGAAATATTTAACGAATAATGGAATTATTATTCTCAAGTTTTTTCTCAATGTCTCAAAGAAAGAACAGAAAAAACGTTTTATGAAGCGCATTGAATTACCAGAAAAAAACTGGAAGTTCTCCGCAAGTGATGTCAAAGAACGTGCTTTTTGGGACGATTATATGAATGCTTACGAAGATGCTTTTCGTCACACTAGCACTGAATGGGCTCCATGGCACATCATTCCTGCTGATCATAAATGGTTTACTCGTATAGCTGTTGCTGATATTATTTGCTCTAAGTTAAAAGAACTTAAATTAAGTTATCCTACACCCACAGAACAACATAAACAAGATATTCTCAAGGCTAAGGAAATTTTAGAAGCGGAAAATTAACTACTCAACATCAACCAGTTATTAAAATATTTTTCACTCATGCATCTTCAAAACTTTTATGGTATATTTGTACTAAGCTATAAAAAGGAGATTGATTTGAAGATGCTAACACCAATATTGATATAGTAGCCTAATTAAAGTTTGAGCAACTACGAATATTACATTCGGATGATATCTATAGGTATATTATCGGAAGGGTTACACTTAGGTGTAAGCTGGTAGAAAGTTAAATATTTGAGACAAGAAAAGAAATAGCTACTAATTATGTCGATTATTGCTCTGAGAGCGTGGTATATCGAAAAGTATGAGCCGATTTCAGAGCTGGAGAAACGTCAGCCAGACATTCGTATCAGTAAAAAAAGTCTGTTGAAGTCGGCTTTAAGAGCGGATTTTTTGGAAGATAGCGACGAAGTGAAAAATTCAACTTGGTTTCGCCGCTATCTCGAAGGCGACGAGATAGAATTTTATATTGAAGGTAGTGGTGGTTATTGTGTAGCCAACATCGACCTAATTAGTCATGAAATTTATTTTACTAAGCAAGCTTTGTTGGCTCAATTGGAACCAACGATTTTTTTGAGTTATCAAGATGAGTATCCTGAAGCTAGTGATGCTTTACGTGAAGGATTGCTCGATAGTTTGGATAAATTGAATTTGCGATCGCGACTTCCGTTAAAATTAATTGAGTCAATTCGTCCCAAAGATGCTCCAATGCGTTTGGGAAGTAGTATGATGCGAAAAATTCGCAGGAGTTTACTATTTATTGCGGATGCGACACCGATTACGAGTGTTGATAGTGGTAAGGAAAAACCGTTGTTGCTTCCGAGTGCGAATACTTGTATTGAAATCGGTTACGCTATTCAAAGTAAACGTTCTGAACAGATATTGCTCGCACAAATGCAACGTGAGGATAAAAATGGACAATTTCCTTTTGATTTAACTACAACTCAAATAATGCAGTTCAAAGACAGTAAAGAATTAAATAAAATCTTGCCACAAACAATTCAAACTGTTTTAGCAAGATTTCGATTATTTGCATAAACTAAATTTTGTCATTACTTTTAATTATTTTTAATTATTTTTAATTAGTATATTATCGTAATTATTTTTTATCTTCAGTCTATTTTAATAGACTTTCGCTATGAGCCTGGGAATTAATTCCCAGGTAAATACAAGCAAGGTTATATATAGCGGTTTTCACTTGAGTGGAATACAAATTTTACCTCACCCCGCTCTCTTAACCCCTCTCCTCCTGACAGGAGAGGGGAAGGGGGTGAGGTTTTACTGTATTGGACTCAACTTAAATTTGCTATAATCTGTCGCAATTTGAAATGTGGAAAAACTCGGTTTCTTAATGCTAATAAATAGTAACCCTTAAGTTTCCGCATAACCTTGAATATTTTCAGGTTCAAAAGAACGCAATATATTAGTTGCTTGTTTAACTAATTCTTCAGTACCTTCAAATATAATTAAATACTTCCCAGCATTCAAGCGATTGCGATAAATTAAAGCATCTCCACTACCAACTGTCAGCCCTACAGTACCACCAACAACAAAAGCACCTAATACACCGGAAGCCGCTCCTAATAAGCCTCCAATCATCGGGTTAATAATACCAGCATTGGGAATTATTTCGATATTTGTCAACAAATTGAAAGCATAACCAGCAGCAAATCCGAAAGGAAGAAGCCAATAATTAAGACGTTGTGCGTTATTTTTAGCTTTTTGATTTGGGTTAATTAATCCATATTCGTCCGCACTTTTGTAACCAGCACCCAAGATACTAATTTGTTTGGTGGGTAAACCGGCTTCTTCCAAAGCAGTATAAGCTGCTTCCGCTTGGATTCGGTTTGAATAAACTGCAATTAGATAATTCATCTAAATAATTTAAAGAATTTAAATAATTTCAATAATTTCAACTTATGAGAATTAGTTTCAACAAATCAAATACAACAAATCTTAATTAATGCCTCTTGGATTACACCTGATAACCTAATTCTCTTATGCTCTAATATATACTTGATAATCATGAATTTACCAGTACAACAAAATACTATAATCAAAACTATTTTAATAATTTTAATATCTCTATTCAAATAAATAACTTGTTAGATTTTTATCAAATCGTTATTCAATCGGAAAATCATAAATAAATTATATTTATTGATTATTCATAAATTATTCATAAACTACTTATAAATTATTTATACAAGTTATAATTTTTTTTGCTTTCACGATAGCTTCGCTTGCACTACCCGATTGCCCTTCAAGGGCGCGTGCCGATCGCGATTTATAACCTGTTATTATCAAGTTACTAGATTAAAATAATTGAAAATAGGAATCATTACGATTTATTCGATTGTGATTATTAGTATCAAACCTAGTGAGAGTATTTCTATAGAAAACCTTGCTGAAAACGAGACTTTGATCGTACTTATGTAGTATTTTTGGTGAAAAGTCGTATAGTGGTTTTTTGCTATGAAACAGCTCCTCAACCACTTCTTGAGTTGGCAAAAAAATATCGCGAAGCTGATTTTATCGCTAGCGATGGTGATATTCGTTTCTTCGGTGTTTACAGTACCCGCTTTCGCTACGGGAGTGTATGACATACCAAACCTGACTTCAGATACTTGGATTGTAGATGAAGCAGATTTAATCAGCCGTTTTAATCAAGGTAAAATCAGTAGTGCCTTCGATGAATTGGCTAAGCAGACAGGAAACGAAGTCAGAATAGTAACTATTCGTCGTTTAGATTATGGGGAAACTCCCGAAAGTTTTACCAAAGCTCTATTTGAAAAATGGTTTCCAACAAAAGAAGCACAAGCAAATCAAACTTTATTAACAATTGACTCCGTAACCAACGGAACCGCCATTATTACCGGCGATCAAGTCAAATCTATCATGTCTGATGATATTGCCAAAAGCATCGCATCAGAAACCGTTTTAGTGCCTTTGCGTAACGGTAATAAATACAATCAAGCATTATTAGACGCACAAGAGCGTCTTGTTACCGTACTTTCGGGAAAACAAGATCCGGGGCCTCCAGAAATTACCAACGAAGTACAGGTAGAAGGAACCTTTACCAAAGCCGAAGAAACCAACCAAGGAAACGCTACCGCTTGGGTAGTAGGATTATTGATTGCAGCTACCGTAATTCCCATGGCAACATACTATATCTATTTAGTTTTCCAGCCATCATCACAAGGGAATAAGGAATAGGTAAGAGTTAGGAGTCAGGAGTTATGAGTTAGGAATTATTTTCCCCTTGTCTCCCCATCACCCCATCTTTACCAATTCCCAATTCCCTAATTAATCTTGAACATACTCTTGCCCTGTCAACAAAGCAATCTCGGCACGGACAAATTCTCTACCGAGATAAGCAGCATGATCAAACATGGTTATCGGACAGGGCTGAGTTTGTTCAAAAATTTTTACCGATAATTCTTTTGCTGTTCTACCAGAATATACTGTTGTGTGGGTTCGTTCTACTTTTCCTTTTGCAGGAATTACCTTTCCGGTTTCTGGATCGACAGCTAAACCTCGTTCATCAATAATGTTAGTAAAATGTTTCGCAAAAATGAGTCCTTCTTGACGGTCAATGTAAATAATAAAATATCCCGCAGGATCTAAATCAATGTGTCGTTGAGAAAGCTTATCATCAATTGCTGTTAAATTATCACGTAGATTCATAATTATTTCAAAAAAACTTCCGTCTTAAGGGTAATCACGCACTTAGAATAAGTGTAATTCTTTCTTTTACTTTTTTTCGGGAACAAGGGGACAAATAATAACCTTTAACCTTTAACCTTTAACCTTTAACCTATAACCTTTAACCTTTAACCTTTAACCTTTAACCTTTAACCTATAACCTTTAACCTTTAACCCATAACCTTTAATCTTTAATCTTCAACCTTAAAAGGAATCTCCTGATTAATTGCTTCAATTTCCTGTTGTTCTAGTTGATTTACTTCATGGATATAACGACGGAGTATTTCTCCCAAACGATTGTTGTAAAAGCGGTGTAGGCTGTAGTTTGGAGTAGCGGGGAAGCCGCGACGTTTTTTGTGTCTTCCACCAGCACCGGGATCAAAAACTTGGATATTATTTTTAATTGCCCACTCAATGGGTGAATAATAACAAGCGTCAAAATGTAAACAATCGATTTGCTGGAAACTACCCCAATAACGTCCATACATTTTATCGTCTTTATACAAACAAAAAGACATTCCCACAGGTTGGCTGTTATCTTGTTCGCGATAAGCGGCAAAAAACACAACGCGATCGCGATAGTTTTCGTATAAAGATTCAAAAAACCGTTTTGTGAGATATTTACTACCCCACCAACCGAATTTATCACAGGTATCGGCGTAAAAATCGTACATTAAAGAAAAGAAATCTGGGGGAATTTGATCACCAGTGAATGGGTTTAATTCCAAACCAGCTTTTGTCACGGCTTTTCGTTCCCGTTTGATGTTGCGACGCTGATTAGCATTGAATACACCTAAATAATCATCAAAATTAGTAAAACCTTGGTTTTGCCAGATATAGTTATGGTGCAGCCAAGCTGTAAAACCGTGACGTTCTAATATTGGACGAAAATCGGGATCTACATACAAAAAATTACAGCCGCTGATACGCTGCTTTTTACAGAAAGAATCTATTTCACGTATTAATAAGGAAGTTATTTCATCCTCATCTTCCCCTGGTGCAATTAAAAATCGATAACCTTCCGCTGGAGTAAACGGGGACATACCGAGCATCTTAGGGTAGTATTGTAGCCCAATACGATGAGCTAACTCTGCCCACTGATGGTCAAAGACAAACTCTCCATAACTATGTCCTTTGATATATAGTGGAGCAACAGCAATCAGCGTACCATCTCGCCATAACGTTAGGTGATTAGGCAACCAACCACTTTCAGCAGTAGCACTACCAGAAGATTCGAGATTGTTTAACCAATCCCACTCAAAAAAAGGAGAGGGAAGCGGTATAGCCAAAGCATTCCAAGCTTGGGAAGGTACTTCGGCAACACTGTTAATCCAGGTGAGAGAATAGCTCGGCTTAATTTTTTCCACCATGGTTGTTGAATACACAAAACTTAGCAAAAGCTTTATTTAGAGTAATCTAATCTGGGAATTGTTGCAGGCAATAATGAAGAAATACTTCTTGATTTTCGGTACGAACTTCTATAAGTTGTAATTTTCGAGCAGCTTCTGCTAAAAATCCTGTACCTCCGACTGGTGTGGGAGCATCTTCACCACCCAAAATTAAAGGGCAGACAGTCAGCCAAATTTCATCAATCAAATTTAATTCCAGAAGATTCCCTACCAATTTTCCGCCACCTAAAACTGCTAACTGTGCGATACCCAAAGTAGTTAGGTGTTGCAGGGCTGCACAAATGTCAACTGTTCCTATTGCGGTGTCAAATACCAATATACGTTTAAATTCCGCTCTTGATTGCCAAAACATCGCTCCTGTGGCAGTTGAGATTAACCAACGTTCTACTGGCTGTTGAAAGAAGCGTAAAGCTGGATTAAACTTACCGGAATTAGAAATCACCATATGTATGGGCTGGGGTGGCTTCCCAGTGTCTTTGCGATGTTGTAATAAGTCTGGATGCGACACAGTTAGAGTCGTACCGTAGGCTCGTAAAGTACCAGCACCGAATAAAACAGCATCCCTTGCAGCAATTTGTGTTTCTAGGTGTGCTTTATCGCTAATTGATCCGAATCTAGCCGCAGAACGCGAAACATCTGCTATTTTACCATCTGCACTCATTGCCAAAACCACTGTGATGTGAAGTTGCGATCGCTGTGTCATCAAATTTATAAATATTAGGGATATTGATATTTTCGGAATGTTAATAACAATACCAGTGCTTTGAGTCGATTTTTAAATCTCAACTCGCGATCAACACGAAAGGTAATTCGTGAAATTCGCCGTTCAATATTAGAGTCTGGTCGGTTTAAATTTTCCTGTTACTCTCCATCTCCTACCTCAGCGCCCTCTGTCTTGAAAAGTTGCGACCCTTGGGGATACCACGGCGCGGGTGCGGTGCGATCGCCACGGTTCCGCATGCCGGACCGGACACGCTCCGCTAACGCTGCGTCTAGAAGGGTTTTTTTATTTCCCTCTTCCCCCAAACTACCGTAAAATAAACATTCATCCAGCATCTACCTAACAGTGTTCCCCATGCTCTGCGACTACCTCGTACAAATACTGACTGCTCGCGTATATGATGTTGCTCAAGAATCACCATTAGAAATAGCGCCATTACTCTCCAAACGCCTAAAAAACAACCTTTTGCTCAAACGTGAAGATATGCAATCGGTGTTCTCTTTTAAACTACGAGGCGCTTATAACAAAATGGCAAACCTGACACCGGAAATATTGCAACAAGGTGTCATTGCGGCTTCTGCGGGAAATCACGCTCAAGGTGTGGCTTTAGCTGCTTCTAAGTTGGGTACTCGCGCTATTATTGTGATGCCGAAAACTACCCCCCAAGTCAAGATAGATGCGGTGAAGGCGCGGGGTGGTGAGGTGGTTTTACACGGGGATACTTATGATGATGCTTGTGGATATGCTCGTGAATTGGGAAAAGAGAAGAATTTAACGTTTATTCATCCTTTTGATGACCCAGAAGTGATCGCGGGACAAGGTACCATTGGTATGGAAATTTTACGACAATATCAAAAACCCATCCATGCAATCTTTGTGGCAATTGGTGGTGGTGGTTTGATTTCAGGAATTGCCGCTTATGTCAAGCGGTTGCGTCCGGAAATCAAGATAATTGGAGTTGAACCGATAGATGCTGATGCCATGTATCAATCGTTGCAAGCTGGTCATCGGGTAAGATTATCTCAAGTTGGTTTATTTGCCGATGGGGTAGCGGTGCGAGAAGTCGGTGAGGAAACCTTTCGGCTTTGTCAGCAATATGTTGATGAGATTATTCGAGTGAGTACCGATGATACTTGTGCGGCAATTAAAGATGTGTTTCAGGATACTCGTTCTATTGTGGAACCTGCGGGGGCGTTAGCAATTGCCGGAGCTAAAGCTTATGTGGAAAGAGAAGGAATTGAAAATCAAACTTTAATTGCGATCGCCTGCGGTGCTAATATGAATTTTGACCGTTTGCGGTTTGTTGCCGAACGTGCGGAGTTTGGAGAACGTCGGGAAGCGATTTTTGCCGTGACAATTCCCGAAAAGCCGGGAAGTCTGCACAAATTTTGTAAATGCATTGGTAAACGCAATTTAACCGAGTTTAATTATCGCATTGCCTCGGAGAAGGAAGCACAGATTTTTGTCGGGGTGCAAATTCAAAACCATGCCGATGGGGTAAAGATAGCCCAAACTATTAGCAATTGCGGTTTTCCTATTATCGATTTGACAGATGACGAGTTAACGAAAATGCATTTGCGTCACATGGTAGGAGGGCGATCGCCTTTAGCTGACAATGAGTTATTATATCGGTTTGAATTTCCTGAGCGTCCGGGTGCATTAATGCAGTTTGTTGGTTCCATGAGTCCGAATTGGAATATCAGTTTGTTTCATTACCGTAATAATGGCTCCGATTACGGCAGAATAGTTGTAGGAATGCAAGTTCCACCCCAAGAAATGCAAGAATGGCAAGCATTTTTAGATACTTTAGGATATCAATATTGGGATGAAAATAAAAATCCTGCCTATAAGTTGTTTTTAGGTTGACATCAAGGGGTGAACTACCTACAGTGACGCGAAGCTACCACAGTAGGCTTCCTGCCCAACAGAAAGCGCAGTAGTGGATTTCTTGCGTCCTCCCTTACTTCGACTTACATCTGGGCGACAGGCTTTATCCCCCGTTCCAGAGGAGCCAGCGCCTTGCGGGGGTTCCCCCCGTTGTGGCGACTGGCATGTCAAAATTCGTAGTCCCTCATCTCTGAGATTAATAGCTGCGTTCACATCCCGATCATGTTTTGTGTGACAGTTTTCGCAAGCCCAAAATCTTACATCTAGCGGTAAACTGTCAACTTGATTTAGACACACATGACAGGTTTTTGAACTAGGGAAAAATCTATCAACTTCTTGATAAACTTTTCCTTCCATTTCTGCCTTATATTTCAACATGGTGCAAAACATTCCCCATCCAACTTGCTGTATGGCTTTGGCTAGCTTATGGTTCTGCATCATACCTTTAACATTGAGATTCTCAACCACAATAACTTGGTTTTCATTAACTATCCTACGAGATAGCTTGTGCAGGAAATCTTCACGGCAGTTAGTTATTTTTCTATGAACCCTAGCAACTTTATTTCTAGATTTAACACGGTTACTAGAACCTTTTTGCTTTCTAGATAATTGCTGTTGTTTAAGTTTTAAATTCTTCTCATGCTTATTGAGTATTCTAGAATTATCAAACTTTGACCCATCACTGGTAACAGCAAAATGAGTTAATCCCAAATCAATACCTATCGCCTTCCCATCTGCGCTTAGTTCTGGTTTTTCTTGTCCGTTATCAAAAAGAATAGCCGCAAAGTATTGATTGGAACAGTTCTTGGATATAGTTACAGTTTTAATTTTCCCCTCAATTGTCCTATGGATAATTGCTGAAATATCTCCTATCTTTGGGAGACCGAGATAATTGTCAGTAACTTTGACATTTTGGGGATACTGTATTGACTGCTTGCCATGTTTAGATTTGAATCTAGGGTATTTAGCTCGTTTTTCAAAGAAATTATTGAAAGCTACTCCCAAATTCAAGCAAACCTGCTGCAAGCATTGTGAATAGGTTGACGTTAACCATTCATACTCTTTCTTTAACTGTGGGATTATCTTTTTTACTGCGTAGCCAGATAAGCCCTTGCCAGTTTCCTTGTATGTTTGGTTCATCAAATTCAGGCAGTAATTCCAAAGCCAACGACAACAGCCAAAAGCTTGCGCTAGAGACTGCTGCTGATGAGCATCTGGATATAATCTGACTTTGACGACCTTGAGCATTTTAGATTGAAATCAATTCACTGTAAAATAATATAACACAAGATTTGCTCGTTTCCGACCTGTTCTGCTCCCTGTTCTTCCGGTGGAAGAATTTGGTCACAGAACTGTCGTCAACTCACTCGCATTCATCTCATCACTCGTCCTTCGGACTGAGTGAGAGGCAACATGGCTGTTCAAGCTAAATTGCGACCAAAGGATGTTTCTGCATATTCCAACCGTGCCAATGCTCGTGCTGAATCAGGTGATCACAAGGGTGCGATCGCAGAACGTACCGCAGCCCTTAAAATGGATCCAAATGGAGTTTTAAGTTTATTTATCTACAATGATAGAGGTCTTTCCTATCTGGCTTTAGGGAATCCGAAAAGTGCGATAGCGAAGCGCTGACTTGTCAGTTCGCAGATTTTAATCAAGCAATTAAACTCGATCCTGAGTCGGCAGAACCCTACTATAATCGAGGTCTTGCTCAACGTCGTTTAGGTAAAAAGCAAGCTGCTATTGCTGACTTTAAAAAAGCAGCAAAATTCTATCAAGCAAATAACAAAACTGACGAATATCAAAAGGCTTTGAAGCAAATAAAAGAGCTTCAGTAATAAAAAAAAACGGATTTCTGTAGCTTCTGGTTTAGGCTTAATAATGCTTAAACCAGAATTTTACTTGACTTCCGTTACTCCGGATGCAATGCAGTAAAAATTATCAGTGGGGTGACAACATCATTATTTTGAGACAATTTCTCTCACCTTTGTTGAGTCACAAAAATCAAAATCTTAACATGGAGGAGGTTTATTTAACTAACTGCAATTTAGCAACTACTGGAAGATGATCTGAACCTGCTTCTTTCCCCACATAAGCATTTATTGCTTGAAGTTGTTTTGTATGCCATATATAATCAATCCTAAAAGTCGGAAAAAGTGGACTTAAGTATGTATGTCCGAAACCCCATCCCACTTCATGAAAACTATCCTTCATTACATGATGCATTTGAGAATAAGTTTCTGATGTATCTGTAAAATTACAATCACACATGAATATTACCGGCTCATTGTACTGTTTTATCATATTAGTTAAATAAGAGACTTCCGCAGCGCGAGTGGTATACCAATATTTAGCTAACTTAAAAAATTTGTAGTGAGGATAATTTGGAGTCAAATGTGCAACAATTACTTCTACAGGTTCTCCATTATTTAAGCGGAGTGTTACTTGGATTCCTCGTTGTATCGGTGGTGCAGGTAAAGTGATAAATTTATCAATAGGAAAGCGACTTAAAATACCTACATTATGAGAAAGTTCAACAGGATGGAAAGCATGATAAGGGTAATCTTTAGTAAAGCGTTCAATTAAAATAGGTACTGTTTGCGGGGCTACTTCTTGTAAACCGATAATATCAGGATTATTTTGAGCCACCATTTTATTTATTGAATCATAATCATCGTTACTAAAAAGCATATTGAATGTCATTGCTTTGATAGTTTGTTGATTTTGGGAAATAGGAGCCGATAAAGACGGTACAAAAAAGGAACTGTACAAACCAATAAATATACCTAAAGGAAAACAAAGTCCCAAAAATAAGCGCCATCTACGTAATAAAACTGCAAGCGGCAAAAATATAATTAATGGTACAAATATATATAGCGCTACAGTATTAATTAAAGCTAACCACCATAAACTATCAAAGAAAATAATCCGGAGTAACATCCACAGAGAAAATAAAAGAAGATAAACCCATCCCAGAAGGAAAGTAAATGTAGAAAACTTCATTAGCATTAATAAATCAAATATATATAATCACTCGTTTCAAAATAGCATTTATTACGCATTTTCACCGTTTAATAAAAAATATATATCTAATATTTTTTTATTTGTATACAGAATAAAGTATCTATAAATAATCAAAATACCCTGTTAAAATAAATAGTCTTCTAAAGATGTAGAAAGACTATCGCTGACAATAATTTTTGTATTTTGAAAAACTAATTATTCTATCTCTACAACATCACGATTCTTAAGCAGCATCGCTGAACGTAATATAAAAGATTAAATAAAATCGGTCTCATTTAATATAATAATGAGACCGCAAGATTAAAATTCAATTTAGTTACATAGCAGCTTAAGTTTTTAAAAAGCCCTACTTATTCGCGATCGCATTTAAATTCACGTGGGGATTGGCTGTGATGGCTTGACCTTCTCCGAGACGTTTGAGTATTTCTGTGACATCTAAACCTGTGGTTTGCCGTAGTTGTTCGATGAAGGCTGCCATACGGGTAGCGGGACTACCACTGTTGGCATCAATAAAAGTGATATTTTTAACATTGACTTCGGGAATACTGGATGCCATTGCTTTGAGTAGAACATCAAGTTTTTGCAGTAAGAAAATTTCTCTGGCGCTATCTCCGGCACTCTTCCAGGATTCGGCGAGTTTGCGGATACCTTCGGCTTGAGCTTTACCGTCTTCGATAATTTGAGCGGCGTTGGCTTTGGCGATGGCCATGGCGCGTTTGGATTCTGCTTCTGCGGGAGCGATGGTGTCGGCTTGGAGTTGTTGTTCGATTTGTTTGATTCGTTCGGTTTGTACGGCTACTTCGGCTTGAGTGCGGGCGATTTCGGCTCCGACTAAAGATTCAGCTTCAGCGATGAGTGCAACTCGTTTGGTTAAAGCATCACGAACACGTCTTTCGGCATCGGCTTTGGCAATTTCTAAGTCGCGTTGGATGCGACGGAGGGCGGTAATTCGTTCGTTTTCGGAGGAACGAATTATAGATTCGGCTTGAGCTTTAGCTTCAGCGATGCGTGCATCTCGTAATAATTCGGCTTGTTGTTTGCGACCGATAGAATCTAAATAAAGGACATCATCGGAAATATTTTGAATTTGTAAACTATCTAAAACTAAACCGAGTTTTTCTAAATCGTCTTCGGCTTCTTCTAGTAATGTTTTAGCAAAGGTAATTTTATCGGCGTTAACTTGTTCGGGAGTTAAACTAGCGAGAACTCCGCGTAAATTTCCTTCTAATGTTTCTTGGGCTAATTTTTCGATATCCTTACGACTTTTACCAAGTAAACGTTCAATAGCGTTATGAATTGTTGGTTCTTCTCCAGCAATTTTGATATTAGCAACACCTTCAACATTTAAGGGAATCCCACCTTTAGAATAGGCATTAACTACCTTTAAATCAATAATCATGTTGGTCAGATTCATTCGATAAGTCTGTTCCAACAAGGGAGTTTGGATACTACTACCACCTTTGACTAAACGATAACCAACTTCCCGACCATCAGCAAGACGACGTTTTCCGCCAGCGAAAATCAATACTTCACTAGGTGGACAAATATGGTACAAATTTTTAATTACTAAAAAACCTGCACCAGCCCCAGCCCCAAATATTCCTAATAGTAACCCAATTAGTTCAATCATTATTTATTATCTCCGTATATCGCAGTTTGTCATTTGTTTAAGAAGTCGGATTTCTCAGATAGGTATCCTTTACACCAAATAATCTTTGTTCTAGTGTAAGAAGTCGGGTTTTTCAGATAGGTATCCTTAACACCAGATCATCTTTTTAAAAACCCGACTTCTGATAATTCCGAAATTTTTAGTAGGGTAATAAATCGGGTTTTTATAGGTATCCTTAACACTAAATAATCTTTGTAAAAACCCGATTTTTCCTAAATCGACTTCTCATAAATCCAAGGTTTCACTTGAGGCTAATAATCGTCTTTCTTGACTGCGGTTCAAAGTTCCCATCACATCAATTCCCAAAGTTTGATTCATCATTTCTAGGAACTGGGTGAGAATTTCTGGATAAACTTTCATTAAGCTAGCAAGGGATTTGCCATCACCGTTATCAACTACATTGATATGTTCTAGTTGCAATCTTCCGGGAATTTGGGTTGCTTGATTGAGAATCATTTCTAACTGTTGAATCATGAATAATTCACCCGCATCAACACCAGTGTGATTCCATACTTGAGCAAATATTTCATTGACTTGGGCAGCAGCTAAAGCATTTTCAGATAAGGCTGCGGCTTGTCCCCGTGCTAGTAATTCTTGAGCTTGACGTTTGGCTTCTGCGGGTAAAACTGTGTCGGCTTCCAAACGTAATCTTTCTAATTCGGCGCGAATTTTTTGTAAAGTTTGTTCAAATTTAGCTCGTTTTTCCTTTGCCGCAGCGATGGTAATTTCTTCTTCCGATTTAGCTTGCTGTTCGAGTTTGGCTTTGATTTGACGTAATTCGTTTTCCTTTTCCACAACTATGATGCGATGTTGGGTTTTGGCAACTTCCGCCTGTTGTTGACATTCAGCTTCGATCCGTTCGGCTTCTCCAATCGCATCCGATTCCGCAATTTCCGCATCTCTAATCACATGAGCAATAGATTTACGACCGATAGAACGTAAGTAATCTACATCATCGGAAACACTTTGAATTTTTAGGGTATCGATTTGTAAACCCAACTTCATCAAATCACGACTGACATCCGAAGCAATACGTTCAGCAAATTGCAACCTATCTTCATTTACCTGTTCCGGTGTTAAAGTTGCTACTACACCCCGTAAATTACCTTCTAGGGTTTCCTGAGCAACACGAGCAATCGTCGAGCGATCGCAATCCAAAAAGCGTTCGATGGCATTACCAACAATATTCGGATCGCCAGAAATTTTCACATTGGCGATCGCCTGAATATTTAAAGGGGTTCCTCCTCTAGAATAAGCATTTGTCACCTCTACCCGTACCGGCATAGTTGTCACATCCATACGCTTAATCGTTTCCAGAATCGGGATTCTAATCGCCCTTCCTCCCGGTAAAACGCGATAACCAATGTCATGACCATCCTTAGCTTTATATTTGCGTCCGGATATAATCATCACCTCATTCGGTTTGCAAATACACAAAAATGACTTCACAAACAAAACTGCTGTGACACCAGCAAAAATAGCCAGAGCAATCGGAATACTGGTAGCCAAAAGTCCATCAATTCTAGACGTTTGTACTCTAGTTGGAGTACTAACTGGAACTTGGGCAATTTGTACTACAGCCACATGATTATTTTCAAAATAGGAATTCATAAAGAGAATTTTGGATTTTAGATTTTAGATTTTGGATTAGGGAGTTGGAGTAAGAAAACTGTTCAGCTTCCCTTCCTTAGCAATAACCCTCACCAACTCCTTTAGTATTAACTGTTAAGCGAATCTTCCGAGACGACCAAAACTTGATTTCTTCTGGCTTCGACAATCAAAACCCGATCGCCTTTGTTAAAAATCCGGATTCTTCGGTAATAGCGGTGAAATCTATGGTTGAGCCGTGAATCGCTAATCGTACTTTGCCTTTTTCGATCGAACTAAAAGGAACTTCAACTACCGCCAAACGTCCAATCAAGGTATTGGTTGACACCATACTATCCACTACTTCACGCTGTCGCCTTAGAGCAATTAAGGAGACAATTAAGAATCCCACAGCAACCCCAATCGCGATCGCAATAAGGGCAATAAGTATTATTTGAAAATTCATGTAAACTAACTCGATTTGAATAAGCTAATCAAGTATTTCATCTTTTGCTGACTCCAAAGCTCGAATTGTATTCAGAAATTATTTTCTGTTCACGTTTTTTGATTAACTGTTGACTAATACATACACAGCAATAAATCAAGAAATTATGCAATTATCCCGATCACCGCAGCATCTGAGATAGAGTTCTATTTGTCAACTACATTAACAGACTTCTCAATTCCGCAAAGAACTGCTATTTTACAAATTAATTAAAAATAAAAACTTTTTAAGTAATCTTTACCCTCAGATTGGAAGTCTGGGGAACCAACAAGCAAAGCCCGACGACCTGGGCTAATTAATTAAAAAAGGAAACAGCAAAAATACTCACAACTAACTTACATTTATTTTGGGTAAGAATAAGCAAGACAATGTGATTTTTGATTCATACAATTGATTAATAAACGTTTTATATTTCAGGTTTTATACCAAAATGTTAGCAAGGGTGTGGAGTGCATCAATTGTCGGTATCGATGCTGTAAAAGTGGGTGTGGAAGTCGATGTATCCGGAGGTTTACCGGCAATTGTCATGTTGGGTTTACCTGATAGTGCGGTACAAGAATCCAAGGAAAGGGTAAAAGCAACTTTAAAAAATGCCGGTTTTGCTTTCCCGATGCGTAAAATTGTCATTAACTTGACTCCTGCTGATTTGCGTAAGGAAGGTCCTTGTTTTGATTTACCTATCAGTGTAGGTATTTTAGCTGCTTCGGACCAAGTTAATCCCGATTTATTGGGTGATTATTTATTCTTAGGGGAAGTTTCTCTTGATGGTAGTTTACGTCCGGTAGCTGGTGTATTACCTATTGCTGCTGCGGCGCAAAAAATGGGAATTACGGGTTTAGTGGTACCTACTGATAATGCTCAAGAAGCAGCAGTTGTCAAGGGATTAGAAGTTTATGGTTTTGAGAATATCTCTGATGTCGCTAATTTTTTAAATAATCCTACCCGTCATCAACCCGTAAAGCTTGATCAAACTATAGAAGTGTCACCTGATATGACATTTCTTCATCGTTTAGATTTAAAAGATGTCAAAGGACAAGCACACGCACGTCGAGCGTTAGAAATAGCTGCTGCTGGGGGACATAATTTAATCTTCGTTGGACCTCCCGGAAGTGGTAAAACTATGCTAGCAAGACGTTTACCCGATATTTTACCTCCATTAGGTTTTGATGAAT
Source organism: Richelia sp. SL_2_1 (assembly GCA_012033205.1). Lineage (GTDB taxonomy): Bacteria > Cyanobacteriota > Cyanobacteriia > Cyanobacteriales > Nostocaceae > Rivularia. The sequence goes on from JAAUSO010000007.1 coordinate 87,391, forward strand.
CCTTAGAAGTCACCCGCATCTATTCCGTTGCTGGGTTATTAAAAAATCGCGGTAAATTAATTCGCGATCGCCCTTTTCGCAGTCCCCATCATTCGGCAAGTGGTCCTTCTTTAGTGGGTGGTGGTAGTTATCCTCGTCCCGGTGAAATTTCTTTATCACATCGAGGGGTACTTTTTCTCGATGAGTTAACAGAATTTAAACGAGATGTATTAGAATTTCTGCGTCAACCTTTAGAAGATGGTTATGTAACTATTTCCCGCACTAAACAATCTGTAATGTTTCCCGCACAGTTTACCTTAGTAGCAAGTACCAATCCTTGTCCTTGCGGTTTCTACGGCGATACAATTGAGCAATGTACCTGTTCCCCGAATAAAAGAGAACAATATTGGGGAAAATTATCAGGGCCGTTAATGGATAGAATTGATTTACAAGTAGCAGTGAATCGTTTAAAACCCGAAGAAATTACCCAGCAACCCAACGGAGAAGCATCGGAAGTTGTCAGAGAAAGAGTTTTAATTGCACGGGAACGAGCATCAGAGCGATTTGTAAAAGAAAAACATATCCGCTGTAACGCTCAAATGCAAAGTCGTCATCTGCAAAAATGGTGCAAATTAGATGATGCATCTCGCAATTTATTAGAAATGGCGATTAGAAAATTAAATTTATCAGCAAGAGCTAGCGATCGCATTTTAAAAGTAGCGCGAACAATTGCAGATTTAGCTGGTGATGAAAATTTGCAGCCCCATCATGTTGCAGAAGCCGTTCAGTATCGCACCATAGATAGAATGCATTGAATTAGGTCAAAGGTGAGAGGTTAAAGGTTAAAGGTTAAAGGTTGAAATTTATATCCGGATGATTAATTATTACTCCCTATTCCCCCAACCCTACTTCCCTACTCCCTATTCCCTACTCCCTTGAATTA
>JAAUSO010000076.1 GCA_012033205.1 Richelia sp. SL_2_1
TTGTTAAAAGCCGTAAGGCGGTCTTGTAGAATTGCCGGGAAGACGAGTTAGCTCACAACGTTGTGGAGAGTGACAACAACGTGAAATAATTGTCAGAGATACGTTGTAGACGTTGTAAACGACATAAAGCATTGTGGGAACAATGGCATCCCGACGCAGAAAACATCACTTCTTGTACAATCATTACCACAGATGCCAACGAATTATTACAGCCAATTCATCATCGGATGCCAGTGATTCTCCCACAGCAAGATTACGAAAACTGGTTAGATCCGCAACTACAGGATACCGAAATATTACAAGAAATATTGCAACCTTACCCAGCCGAGCAAATGAGTGCTTATGCAGTCAGCACAAAAGTTAATAATCCCCAGTATCAAAGTCCGGACTGGATCGTACCAGAAAGTCAGGCAATAGGGAATTAGGAATAGGGAATTGGGAACAGTTATCATCAAAATTCGGACTCAATTGCAGCAGAAAGAGAAGAAAATTAACAATAAATTATAAATCGATCGGTTAAATTAGCTATTAAGCGAATTTATAATAATTAACTATCAATAACTTTAGTAGCTATTCAAAGTCAATCATCATAATAATTTAGATATGCCAAGAACTCAGAAAAACGATAACTTTATCGACAAATCTTTTACAGTAATGGCAGACCTCATATTAAAACTTCTGCCAACCAATCAAAAAGCTAAAGAAGCCTTTGTTTACTATCGAGATGGGATGTCAGCCCAAGCAGACGGAGAATATGCCGAAGCTTTAGACAACTACGAAGAAGCTTTGACACTCGAAGAAAACGTATTCGACAAAAGCTATATTCTCTACAACATGGGGTTAATTTACGCCAGTAACGGCGACCATGACAAAGCATTAGAGTTATATCATGAAGCAATAGAACTTAATCCCCGTTTGCCCCAAGCCTTAAACAACATCGCCGTAATTTACCACTACAAAGGTGAAAAAGCCAAAGAAGGTGGAGATGCAGATGCAGGGGAAGCACTATTCGATCAAGCCGCAGACTATTGGATTCGAGCAATTCGTATGGCTCCCAATAACTACATTGAAGCGCAAAATTGGCTCAAAACCACAGGGCGATCGCAAATGGACGTATATTTTTAGTAGTTAGTAGTTAGTAGTTAGTAGTTGGTTGTTGTTATATTGATGACTAACTACTTAATTTTTAATTGAATTGTTAAAATATTACACAAATCAAATATTACACAAAAAAATGATTGACCGCGAACAAGTACGTAAAGTAGCTCATCTTGCCCGATTAGAATTAACAGCAGTAGAAGAAGAAAAATTTACCACACAATTAGGCGATATTCTCGATTACTTCGAGCAATTGAGCGAACTAGATGTCACCAACGTGGCACCGACAACTAGAGCGATCGATGTTAGCAACGTCACCCGCGAAGACAAACTACAGCCCTACCCAGATCGAGAAGCCATCCTCCAAAGCGCACCAGAACAAGAAGGAGAGTATTTCAAAGTCCCCAAAATTATGAATCAAGAATAAATTATAAATGGGTAATTGGTAATGGGTAATTGGTAATGGGTAAATAATCAGCAGTTATGCCCCATCCCCCCATCTCCTTGTCCCCTTGTCCCCTTGTCTCCTCATCACCCCATCTCCCCATTCTATAAATAGTGTTATGTAACGAAATATTGCGTTTTAATATAATTATAGGTATTACGCTGTTTTTCGGGAATTTTAGCAATTATGACAACTTCCAATAGTGAATTTAAAGTTAATAAAACTGAAGAAGAATGGAAGCAAACATTGACACCAGAGCAGTTTCAAGTTTTGCGGAAACACGGTACCGAACGTGCTGGTACAAGTCCCTTAGATAAAAATTATGACGAAGGGACTTACGTATGTTCTGCTTGCGGTCAACCTCTGTTTACTTCAGAAACTAAATTTAATAGTGGTACTGGTTGGCCGAGTTTTTACGCACCTATAGAGGGTGCAATTGAGACATCGGTAGATAAAAAGTTCTTCATGACTAGAGTTGAAGTCCATTGTAGTAATTGTGGTGGACATTTAGGTCATGTATTCCCTGATGGTCCCAAACCTACTGGTCAGCGTTATTGTATGAATGGTGTATCGCTGGAATTTGAGCCGAAAGCATAAGCTTAATTTGCTAGTTACGCTTAGAAGTCGGCTTTTTAGGAAAAATATCTCTTACAAACCACAAACCCTGTAAAAACCCGACTTCTTACCCCCCACGGAAAATTCAGAAGTCGGGTTTTTAGCAAAAATATCTCTTACAAACCACAAACTCAGTAAAAACCCGACTTCTCACCCCAGTAAAATTTCAAATTCCAATTGTTCAATCTGTTCTTTGAGCCATTCAGAAAATAAATTGTTCAGAATTTTTGAGCGCAATATCTCATTCAACTCCGGCTGAATAATTTCTTCTACAAAAATTAAATTTACTCCCTCAGATGTGATAATTGGTTTGATAATTTGAGGTGGAGTAGCTGCAAATACAGCCGCTGATATTTCTGGTTTTAAATCTGTACGATTAAGTATTCCTTTATATCCACCAGTGCGACGTAAAGATGTGTCCTGAATGTATTGGTGAGCAACTTCAGGAAAACTTATTTCACCTTCAGCAATTGCATAAAACATTTCCATCGCTAAATCCTCGTCATCAAACACCACTTCATATATAACTACTTGTGTATAATCCAATTGATGCTCAACAAAAACAGCTTCAATTTTTTGGGCAAATAAATATTCTATTAACTTTGAAGAAATCACAGTAACATAAACCAATTCTTCAAAATCATCCAAAGAAAGACCATGCTTTTGTAACCATGTCCAAGTTGCATCAGCGCTCTTGAGTTGACTCATTAACCGCAAACTGTCTGCTGCTTGTTGAAGTTCTTCCGGCTCGGCTTTAATACCTGCTTCTTGTGCTGCATTGATAATAATTTTACGAGTGAGAATGTTCTCAACTACAGTAGGAATCTGACAAGAAAGTTTGATTTCATGAAGAATTTCTTCTGGTTTGATTGCATAAACTACTGACATATAAAAACTCCTTGATGTATTGATAAATTATGAATTATGAATGTGAATCTAAAGTTCTAAACCGCCTTTTTGTAATTTTTTAAACGGGTCTAATACAAAGTCAATAACGCGACGTTGCCGAACAATTACCTCAGCCGTTGCTGTTTGACCTGGTGTTAAAGTAATACGTTTTTTTCCACTAGGAATATAAGCCTGTGACAGCGTAATTTCTAATTCAAAAACTTCTACCTTACCTTGACCATTTTCCACAACTTTAGAATCTGGTGAAATCCAACGCAACTTGCCTCTAGCACTACCTGTCTCATCAACCTTGGATAGCATCGACCAAGGCAAAATTATACCGGCAAACAGCACCAGGAAATATAGTAATCCGCGTGTCCATACTCGTGGAAATGTATCAATTAATTCCTTTGTTAAAGAAGACCAGTCTTGACCCAAAGGTGTAGAAGACTGTTGTGATAATGGTTTTGGATGGGAGTTATTCAAGTCCAGTTGAGTACTAGAATAGTTACCGTTTTGACTGAACTCTTCTTGTGTCACAAATTGGTTTGGCATAATTTTATTTGTTAGTTAATAGTTATAAATTATCTGTGTTGCATTACTAACCAACACCTACAGTAATTTGCTGTTGATTGAGGTAGAAATAATTACCGCGTTTCGCCATTAATTCATCGTGGGTTCCACTTTCAACTATTACACCCCTATCTAGCACCAAAATTTTGTCAGCATTGCGTACCGTTGACAAACGATGTGCAATCACCAACGTTGTGCGATTTTGAAGTATTTTGTTGAGGTTAGTCTGGATGATGCGTTCAGATTCAGCATCAAGACTACTGGTAGCTTCATCTAAAATTAGCAAGCGAGGATTTCCGACAAGAGCGCGAGCGATCGCCAACCGTTGTCTTTGTCCACCGGACAGCATTCCTCCTCCCTCACCGATTTGTGTTTCGTAGCCCATCGGCAGTTCTTTGATAAATTCATGGGCTCCCGCCTGTTGGGCAATTTCTATCACCTCTGATAAAGTTGTTTCTGGATGACCTAAACTAATGTTTTCGCGAATTGTACCGCCAAAAAGAAAGGTATCTTGGTCAACGACACCAATTTGAGAACGCAGCGATCGCAGTGACAAGCTGGTGACATCATAGCCGTCAATCAAAATCTTCCCTTCTGTGGGTGGATACAATCCCAATACCAAGTTGGAAATAGTCGTCTTTCCTGAACCACTGCGCCCCACAAGCGCGATCATTTGCCCTGGCTGCACTTCAAAACTGATATTTTCCAAAGTATTAACATCACTTTCGAGGTGATAGCGGAAAGTAACTTTATCAAAGCGAATGTGACCGCGAATTATTGGTAAGGATTGACGAGAAACTGTTTGTAAATCTTCTTCTGGTTCCGCATCAACTACATCATTGATCCGCTCAACAGCAATCAGCACTTCTTGCAACTCATTCCACAGTTGAATCAATCGCTCAAAAGGATTAATCACATTACCCAACAACATATTAAAAGCAACAAGTTGTCCAATCGTTAGTTCGTTTTGTATCACTTGCCACGCTCCAAACCACAGTAATGTCGTGCTTACTACCGTTTCAATGCCAGAGCTAAATATTTGCAATGTATTACCAATCACCTGCCCGGAAAAGTTTTTCTTCAGAGACTTGCCAAAGAGTTCTTCCCAATGCCAGCGGACTGTCTGCTCAACAGCCATCGATTTGATGGTACGAATACCAGTAAGGGATTGTATTAAATATCCAGTTTCTTCGTTATAAGCACCAAAAATCTCGCGGGAAACACGTTGCAAGAAAGGTGTAGCAATCAGTGCCAATAATACGAATGGCGGCACAATTATCAATGTCATTAATGCCATTTTCCAGCTATACCAAAACATCAATCCTAAGTAAACGAATACTGTCAGTAAATCAAGAACAATTGACAGCGCTTCTCCTGTAAGGAATCGTTGAATTTTACGGTTTTCCTGCACACGGGAAATGATATCGCCGACATAACGAGACTCGAAATAATTCAAGGGTAAGCGGAAGGTATGGCTGATAAAACCTACAATCAAAGCTAAATCCACTCGGTTAGCCGTGTGGTCTAGAAGGTATTGCCGCAGTCCAGTCATGGCGACTCGGAATAGGCTAAAGATGAGTAAACCCAAACCTACAGCTGTTAATGTCAAATTACTGCGCTGCACGACTACTCGGTCTAGCAATAACTGTGTAAATAACGGCGTGACAAGTCCAAAAATTTGAATCAGCATAGAAGCAACGAATACTTCCACCAATGCCAGCCAGTGAGGTTTGGCTAACTCAAAAAACTGCCAGAAAGGTGTGCTGGCTTCTTTTACATCTCTAAATAGAGCAGTAGGTTGCAGTAACAAAGTATAGCCAGTCCAACCTGCTTTAAATTCTTCATAAGTCAGTGTACGTTGACCGATAGCAGGGTCTGCAACAATAACATCACGATGCGTGACTTTGTAGACAACAATGTAGTGTCTCCCTTCCCAATGGATAATAGCAGGTAAGTTTTGTTGTGCAAGTTTGTCAAGGCTGGCTTTTACAGGTCGAGTCGCAAACCCAATGCTTTCTGCGGCGGCTGCTAATCCTCGCAACGATGCACCATTGCGGTCAACGCTAGCAATGTCTCGCAGTCGATTGATACTGAAGCGTTTACCCCAGTAGCGTCCAACCATTACAAGGCAAGCTGCACCGCAATCAGATGCGCTTTGCTGTTCAAAGTAAGGATAGTGGTTGGTAATGCCCTGCCACAAGTGACCGATTTTTATAGTTGGACTTGGAAAATAGGCTTTACTAATTTTTTTCTTGGATTTTAGATTTTGAGAGTCAGGAATATTTATATTTTTTCTCGTTTCCTTTTTTAATAGCTGCTTGTGCGGCTCAAATTTTTCTTCAGACTCAGCGAGTAAAGCCAGTTCTGGCAAGTACGAAAGTGCTGTTTGCCAATGCGAACGACTGAGGCTATAGATTTGGGTTGGTTTCGTTACCTGCCAAGTGCGTTCTTGAGGTAATTGCGAGCAAACATAAATATTTCCAGGGGTAAGTATTAATTCTGATGAATGTAGCAATTCTCCTTTATGTAGTATCAAAAACTGCTCTTTTTTAAGTAGAGACGCTGATAGTTTACCAATTTGTAAATTGTGCTGCGAAAGTAATGGTAGTATTTGCATCAAACCCTCAAAAGCAGTGTTAGCAAGGCTTGGAGTTTGGCGACATAACAGCAGCAAATCCCAAAGTACTGCTTGACGGTGAAGATGCTCTCCAATAAAAGGATACTTACGGATGAGGGAACGCAAATAATCGGACGGAATATAGCAAAGTTTGAGATTTACAGAAGCTCTTGTAAAGTAAGGTTGAAATTGCTCTTGGGGAAACAACGTTAGCTCACCGAATGATGCTCCTACTTCCAGGGAAGCGATTAAGTTATCGCTATTAGCAAGCAGTCTGACTTTACCTGCCAAAATTATATAAATGCCTGGGGTAGCGTTTGTTGCTTGCCAGAATAGTTTCCCAGGAGTAGGCTGCAAAATTTCAATTTGTTTGAAGCAGTTGGAAACTTCTTGCTCGGAAAGAGTTTGACCAAGAGTTGAGGCAAGATGTTCACCTAATTTAGCTATAGTCAACTCGGATGATTTTTGAACCATAACTTGTAAGCCTGTAAGAAGTTTAAGAGAATTAGTTACTGGTTTTAATGAAATTGAACGACCAAAGCAAATTAGGCTCAGAATTTGATTGGATGTCGTGAATCGCGATCGCTGATTCTTTAGGTGCAGTTTGGCGTTTTTGTCGAGTGGAAAGCCCCATTTCTTTGAGCAAACGGTTAATATGGCAACTGCTAATTTTAATTCCTAATTCTTTCGCTAGATGCTTGCTTAACCATTGCGCTGTCCAGCGTTCAAATGAATAGCCATAGTCGCGGGGACTATTGCTTACTAGTTCCTTGAGACGCTCAAGGAATTGCTGATTTACGGTTTTTGGTCGTCCCATCAAGCGGTCATTCCAATGATGAGCGTTACCTGTCTGTGCCATTGCAATCCAGTGACGTGCAGTTTCTTGAGCGCATCTTAGTGCTTCACAGATTTGTGCTTGAGATTGACCTGCATCTGCAAGCAGCATAATTTCAATACGACGACGATATTCTAAACGTAAGTCTGATTCTAGATTCTTTTGCAGAAGCTTGCGCTGAAAAGGTGTTAAATAAAGTCCTTGATTCTCCACAGCGATTCCTCCTAGTAAAACTTGTAGGGTTGGAAGTTTTTTAATCTCCCAAGTCTGCTTACTTATTTGAATCAAAAGTACGAGAATTCCGTCATTCGTTACAAAGCTTTACAATAATTTGAGGAACCCTTGAAAGTGTTACTTTTTAAGTTGTAAGGCTGTAACAAGTGGAAGTAGCAATCATTTATGAGCATCAAACAATAGATATAAATTAATTAATAGTGTATGCGAATCAAAATAGTTCAGCGCATTAATATTGATTGCTTTTGAAGATTAAAATAACTGAGATTTTGAAAATCAAATATTTGAATAACAAGAACAAAAGTATTTCAATTCTGTTTTAAAAAAAACTTTTAAACACTTGAAATACTAGATTAAATGTCACAGTATTAAAGTGTGATTGGGCAAGATATGAGCTAATCTAATTTCAAACAAATTCAAAGGAGAAAAGTAATGGCAAAGATTGTAATATTGGATTTAAAAAATTCAAACTTAGTTGATTTAGACAATCAACAGACAGAAAAAACCATCGGAGGTGCAACTGGTTTTGTTGGTGGTGTTGTTGGTGGTACGGTGAGTGGACTTCTAAGTGGTAAGAGGGGACGGGCTTTACTAAAGGACGTAGGTATTGCTACAGCTGGTAGTACAGCCGGTGGTGCAGCAGCTGGAGCTGTTGGTGGTGCTTTTGCTGGTGGCGTTGGCGCACTTCCTGGAGCTGGAATTGGTGCAGCGCTTGTTTAGCGACTGCTGAACTGTAACACTTAGCTGAACTGACAACGCTTACTAGGTGTTGCGGTTCAGCTTTATCTTTGGACTACTAAAATATTGGTGGAGCGAGTTGGGAAATTTTAAGTCTTTAACAGATTTTTGGAGACCTTATGAGTAGTGAATTAATAATTGTAGGATCACAACAATTTTATATTTATGACCCTCAAGCAAAAGTGTTTTTAGATCGGAATCAAATAGGTCAGTTATCAAGGAAGGATACTAAATCGTTCAATATCTCGTCTGGGCAACACACATTGTACGTCGAGTTAAACATACTAGGAATTCCTAGAAAAGCAACACACTTGAATTCAGCGTGAGTGATGATGAAAATTTCACCGTCCGCTATAGCGGAAATCAAGTAACTGGGGAGTTAAAACTCGAAAGATTAATTTAATAAACACAAAATAAACTTGATTACTCAAATTTGTTCTAAATCCATTCTTATTATTACTAACTTTAGGAGTAGAATATGGCTGGAAAAATTATAAGTATGGGAGATAGTGTTATCCGTTCAGATATTGCACGAAAGCTTTTTGATGTTAATGGCTCTGGAATAAAGGTAGGAATTATCTCTACCAGCTTTAATGCTTTATCTGGTTTAGAAGTTGATATAAAAAGCGGTGATTTACCAGGAAAAGACAACCCATTTGGAAAAACTATTCCCGTAACTATTCTCAAAGACATTACCAAAAATTCTTTTTCCGCTGATGATGAGGGAAGAGCGATAGCACAAATAATACACGATACTGCACCAGGAGCAGAAATCTTTTTTCATACAATCTTTGAAGGTGAAGGACAAACCGTTTCCGAAGTTAATGAAGAGAGTTTTGCCAAAGCCGTTTCTGCTCTCTCAGGCAAGGGTGTAGATATTATTATTGATGATACTCCTGTACCTGCTCCTTTTTTTCAAGACGGAGTGGCAGTTCAAGCGGTACAAGAGGCAACAGACAAAGGAATCACTCTTATTTCTGCTGCGGGCAATAATGGAAATATTTCTTATGAAAGTGAGTTTCGTCCTGAAGGCACGTTTTCCTTCGCAGATATTAGCTTTGAAGCTCACGATTTCGATGCAGGAGAAAATATAGACCTTTTTCAAGATATAGAGGTAACAAAAGATGGAACATTAATTCGTCCCCTTTTAAGTTGGGATGAGCCAATCGGTAATGTAAATTCAGAGTATAAAATATTTTTGCTTAGTAGTCCAGAGCTTCCAAATGAAAACAATGTAATAAGTGTTTCTACTATTCCCTCCTTTTCTGCTATTGATACTCCGTTAAGAACTCTTATATCTCAACCGCAAAAAGATGATACTCTTTATTTTCTTATTGCCAGGGAGGATACTGATTCTGATCAATCAAACATGATTAAATGGGTCAGTTTTGCTAATGGAGCAGATCGCACTACCACGTATGAATATATAGATAATGATTCTCTGAATCGCACTGTACTTGGTCAAGCAAATGCCCCAACATCAATTGCCGTAGGAGCGACGGATGTTGAAAATTCTCAAGACATAAGAACTTATACGAGTACAGGAGGCTCTCCAATTCTTTTTGATACAGAGGGAAATAGACTTTCTACACCAATTCTGAGAGAAAAACCCGAAATTTTTGCTCCTGACGGAGTAGAAACTACTTTTAATTCAGATACTCCATTTAATCCTTTTAGAGGTACATCTGCATCTGCTCCTCATGTAGCAGGTATAGTTGCTTTAATGTTAGAGCGAGCTGATAGGAATCTTACTCCTGAAGATATTCGTACTAAAATCCAAGATACTGCGCTCTCTATAAACGAAATTCCAGGGCTTGTTCAAGCAGATGGATCTGTTTTAGAAGCATTCGTTACAGAAGAAATCGGATCTGAGTTTACAGATTTTATCCACGGAACTGATTCTGCGGACAATCTTTATGGAAATGAAGGCGGCGATGTTTTAATTGGGCGTGGGGGACACGATTATTTAGTAGGAGGAGACGGGATAGACATTTTATTCGGAGGTAACGGGAATGATGTCCTTGATGGTGGTAAAGATAACGATATCCTGAACGGTGGTAAAGGAGCAGATAGATTTGTGTTTCGATCAGGAGATGGACAAGACAAAATACTTGACTATCGCGATGGAGAGGACTTCTTCGCTTTGGAAAAGCTAACATTCGAGGATCTGACGATTACGCAAGCTGATTACAGTACTTTGATCGAGGTTACAAATACACAGGAAAGTCTAGCACAGCTATTCGGAACACAAGCCGATTTGATTGGAGTAGAAGACTTTATAGTGTTGGTATAGCAAGTAAATTACAGTTGAATAAGTATTTAAGTCAAATAAAGTGCGATCGCAGTATTTCCTCTTCAATTTTTTGATGTAACTTTTTGTATAAAACTGCTCTGAAAACAGGCATAACTTACTTTTCGTTGTTTCCAATATTTCATTTGATACTAAACTAACGTGAATTCGACGGATAGCTTCATAAGTCGGGTTTTTAAGATAAATCTGAGTTGTAACAGACAATCATCATAAAAACCCGACTTCTAACCCCACGAATAATCGAGGTTTTACAGTTTCCTTATCATCTAAACCGAATCTTACTTTTTAACGCAAAGGTAGACGCTGAGGGACATTCTCGTTTTTACTCATAATCTCAAGTTCCAATCATTAGTTATTATTCCCTACTCCCTAAATACTCTACCGAATTTCACATCAAACATAAACTTTTGTAACAAAAAATCGAGTTTTGCATAAAACTGACCTGATGAAGCCATATCTAAAAATAGAGGTAAAGCAAACTTTTGGAGCGTCAGATGAATCCGACCTCGATTGATAACATAAATGTTCTGCTTCAAGAACTGGCTTCAACAGCACAGCAATACCCGCATTTGTCAGTGCAACGACAACTAGCTCTGACAAGGCTGGTTCATACTATTATGCAATCGGGTAAACTTTGTTATCCGCAAAGAGGACAATATTCAGCAGGCATCTATGAAGATATTTATCATGAAGCACTACAAGAGCTTTTTTTGTATATTTGTCAAAATATTGATAAGTATGATTCAGAACGCAGTTCAGTTATGAGATGGGTAAATTTTCTGTTGGAAAGGCGGTTTTTTTTTGAAGCAACTAGAAAATTCTTTGGTCAGCAAAATGTCACAAATATTACCGATATTGATGTGAATAACCTTGCTTCTACTGAAGAACCAGAAGATATTAGAGAAATTCTCATGGAATATTTGAAATTAGATCCAGAAAATCTTTTAAAAAAAGAATATATCAGAGAACATCCCCAAGCTAACTTTCAAGTTTTGGCTCAAAAACGAATGTTAGGTACATCCTGGAAAGAAATAGCCGCAGAATACAATTTAAATATTTCGACAGTAAGTTGTTTTTATTATCGATGTTTAAATAAATTCGCAGATAAAATCAAAACTTATTGTCGAGACTACGCATTTTAAAGTGGAGAGCAACAAATTATGCACAGCTTATCAAATTCTTTAACTTTTACTGTACCTTTAGGTTTAGAAGCTCAGAATGCGGCAGAAAAATTCCGTCGTCAACACAGCAATCCTCAAAAAGGAGAACAAGTATATCTTAATACTTTAGCTGTGCTAGCGGTAAAATATTATCTGGGTTGTATCGGTTGGCAAACTGATTGGAAAAGCAGTCATAGTTATAATCCCTTCATGCAAGAATTGATGGATGTTGCTGATTTACAAGTGGGAAATTTGGGTAAATTAGAATGTCGTCCAGTATTACCTTCATCAGAAATACTTTTTGTTCCTCCAGAAGTTGCCACAAATAGAATTGGTTATGTAGCGGTGCAATTAAATGAAAATTTCAAAACAGCTACTATATTAGGATTTATTAAAACAGCAATTAATCATGGCGAGATTTTTATCAATCAATTGCAATCTTTAGAAGATTTTCTCTTTCATTTACATCAGATTCAGCAATATAAAACAGTCAAAGCGCAAGTAAACTTAAGCCAATGGTTTGATAATCTTTTTGAAAGTAGTTGGATGGCTTTAGAAGAAATTTTCGGTAGCTTAGATCAGAAAAAACTTGCTTTTAGAAGTGTTTCATCAGAACCCAACGCTAATGTGGTGCGAGCAAAAATCATCGACTTGGGATTACAATTAAAATATCAATCGGTTGTGTTGATTATTGCGATAGCGAAGCGCAGCCCGCAAAGCGGGATCGCCCCATTACCTGAACAGAAAGTAGAAATAATAGTACAGTTGCATCCGATATCTGGAAAAAGTTATTTGTCATCTAACCTAAGACTGAATTTAGTATCAGAACTAGGAGAAATTATTCAACAAGTTGAATCTCGAAGTAATGATAATTTTATTCAATTAAAACGCTTTCGGGGTTCTTCTGGAGAAAGTTTTAATATTCAAGTCTCTGACGGTGATTTCACAATCGAGGAAAGTTTTGTTATCTGATAGTTTAATGTTGTGTTTGGTTAAATATTTATTAATACTGTAAGGAATAGGAAGTACGGAATAGGGAATAGGGAATAGGGAATAGGGAATAGGGAATAGGGAATAATAACTGATTATCCGGACATTCATTATATAATTTAGTCCTGCATGAGTAAGATAGTTGTCTTGAATTTGGGTCAGGGAGATTTACATAAAGGCTTTCCCGATATCACAGTTCAACTTGGGTTGAGTTCAGATTCCCGTGCAATGCAATTTCGTGGTAGTTTACCAGCAGCACCAGAAATTTCTCAACTTTATCGCAATTGGCAAATATTATACTCAACTCTATATCGTAATTGTGGTTGGTCTGTACGACTTGAAATTGATGATACTGATATCACAAATGTTTCTGAAGTTGAATTTGATGAATTGTGTCAGCAATTATCATTTAAAATTAATGCTTGGCTTAATTCAGAGCAGTTTCGCTTCTTAGACCAAAAATTACGCACTCAATTGAATCCAAATGAAGAAATTCGTTTTGTAATTGCAACTTGTGATAAATTATTGCGACGACTTCCTTGGCATTTGTGGAACTTTTTTGATGATTATCCGAATGCTGAAGTTGCATTGAGTTCTTTGGAATTACAACGACCAAATAAAATATATCTCAAAAATAGTAAAGTTAATATTTTAGCCATTTTTGGTAATAGTCAAGGAATTGATATTAGTCAAGATAAATATTTTTTAGAACGATTATCAAACAAAGCTAAAATTAAGTTTTTAATTGAACCACAACGTAAAGAATTAAGTAATGAACTTTGGAAAAAAAATTGGAATATTCTATTTTTCGCTGGACATAGTTACAGTCGAGAAACAGGAGTATTGCAAATAAATAAAACTACAACAATTACTTTGGATAGATTAAAACATGGACTAAAAAAAGCAATTGAAAACGGTTTACGGTTAGCAATTTTCAACTCTTGTGATGGTTTAGGTTTAGCAGAAGCCTTAGAAGATTTACATATCCCTCAAGTTATTGTGATGCGGGAACCTGTTCCGGATGTGGTAGCACAGGAATTTTTGAAACATTTTTTAAGAGAATTTTCTAGTGGACAACCTTTATACTCAGCTTTGCGCGAAGCACGAAAAAGACTCGAAGCAATAGAAGATGAATATCCCTGTGCAACTTGGTTGCCCATAATTTGCCAAAATCCCCTAGAACCACCGATGACTTGGCAATTGTACAGAAAGATTATTACCCCCAAAAGTGTTTTGACAATATTGCTGACTAGCTTATTGGTAACTAGTTTAATCATGGGAGTACGGTATTTAGGTTATCTGCAAACTTCAGAATTACAAGCTTTCGACCATTTTATGCAATTGCGATCGCAATTTATCACCGAAAGACCAGACCCTCGTATTTTAATTATCACGATTGATGAAGCGGATATTAGGTATCAACTCGATAAAGGAATGCAAATGCGATGGTCATTATCCGATCAAGCACTTGTTCAACTATTAGAAAAACTGGATAAATACCAACCAACAACTATCGGTTTGGATATTTACCGTGATGGTAATATAGACCCAAAATATGCAAATTTAGCAACTCGATTTGAGCAAGATAATCGTTTATTTTTTGTGTGTAAAGTTGCCACTAGCGATGAAGATGGGAAAACTGAAGGTATTCAACCACCTTCTGAAGTTTCCACACAACGTATCAGCTTCAGTGATTTAGTAGAAGATGAAGATAATATTGCTCGTCGGCAACTTTTGCATTTAACTCCTCCCATTGAATCAAAATGCGGTGCAGAATATGCCTTTAGTCTACAACTAGCACTTGATTATTTAGATAAACAAGGTAAAACATCAGATGTTACACCTGAAGGTTATTTACAAATTGGTGATGTTGTATTCAAGCAATTAAAGAAACACACAAATGGTTATCAAAAAGTAGATGCATCCGGTTATCAAATATTATTGAATTATCGTTCTCTTACCTCTGTAGAAAAAATTGCCGAGCAAGTAGCTTTGAGAGATATATTAGATGAAAAAATACCATTAGAGTCAGTTGAATTACTCAAAAATCGCATTGTCCTGATTGGTCTTTCTGCTCCCACCAACACTACTGATTTCTGGAAAACACCCTTTAGTGCGATTGCAAAACCCAGTCACAAGCAAATACCGGGAGTGTTCCTACAAGCGCAGATGGTAAGTCAAATCCTCAGTACAGTTTTAGACAGCAGACCTTTATTGTGGTGGTGGTCTTCATCGGTGGAAGCACTTTGGGTATTTGTATGGTCATTAATTGGAGGTATCATAGCATGGAGTTTTTTAAAACCACTGTATCTGGGGGTAACAGTTGTAGTCGCACTTTTTACCCTGTTTGTTATATCTTTTAGTATTTTTATATTGGCTGGTTGGATAGCATTTATTCCTTCAGTATTAGGGATGTTACTTACTCAAATAGCGATAATTTCATGGTTGAAACGAAAACATTTTAATAAGGTTATTCCAAATTAAAAAAAACATCCAATTTAGATTAATCTGAATTCGACAATCAGAAGTCGGGTTTTTAGGTTAAATATCTCTTAGACAAGACAATCATTATTTGATAATCAGAAGTCGGGTTTTTATGTTAAATATCTGTTAGACAAGACAATCATTGTAAAAACCCGACTTCTTAGCCCACAAAAAACTTGTAATTATGAACAAAAAAATGAAAAATTGGCGGTTGAAACCGCAGCTACACAAACAAAACCCGTCTTCACGGGTTAAAAAATTATTAGTCCACGCAGGTGGACTTGGTTTGTGTAGTAGCGGTTTCAATTACCAGATAATTTTAATTCCTCTATTATTACTTAGTTTAATTTACTCACAAACAGTACAAGCACAATCATTATCATTATCTGAAAATACAATTGAAAATTCCGCCAAACAGTCCTTCAAACAACCAAAATTACCTAGAAATGGCGCTCCTACAGGTCGTCGTAGAGCTGGAGCGGGACGTAATCCCGAATGTCCCAGTTCTCTCACACGTCTTACTGCTTTGGTACCCGGTAATCAAGGGAAATCATTTTTAGCATCAACAGTTGCAGATTATCCAACTTTTTGGTTTTATGTTCCCAAATTACCAAAAACTGTGAGTAAAGCAGAATTCGTATTACAAAAACAAGATGGTAGACAAGTACAAAATATTTATCGAACACCTCTGACTTTATCAGGAAAACCCGGTATTATTAGCGTTACTCCACCAGCAAAACCGCAATATTCTTTGAAAGCAAATCAAACATATCATTGGTATTTTCATATTTATTGTGGCGATACACAAGCAACATCTGATAATTTTTATGTTGATGGATTTATAGAAAAACAGGTGTTAACACAGGCTCTTGATAATCAATTAAAAACAGCAAAACCAAGAGAATATCTAGCTTATAGTGCTAATAATATTTGGTACGATGCTTTAACTAATTTAGGTCAATTGCGCGGTGCTAATCCCCAAAATTCAATGATTAATCAAGATTGGATTAATTTATTAAATTCAGTTGGTTTGCAAGATTTTGCTTCCGAGCCGATTGTAGAGCATTACAATTTGGAATAGCAGAAGTCGGGTTTTGAGGATAAATGTCTGTAGTCACAAACAATAGTTATAAAAACCCGACTTCTAACCTCACGAAAAATCAAGGGTATTACTATTATATTGAGAATGCTATGTTAGAAATAACTCAAAATTGGCAATGCTTCTGTAATAACTTGTTGGTAGGAACTGTGTTAATTGCTTCCTTCCAACAGCGTGTTATTGCTCAAATTACTCCAGATAACACCTTACCGAATAACTCCAGCATTACAAGGGATAGTAACACCTTTAATATTAATGGAGGAACCCAAACAGGAAGTAATTTATTTCACAGTTTTAATGAATTTTCCGTCCCTACTGACAACATTGCTTCCTTTAATAATGCTGTAGAAATTCAAAATATTATTACTCGCGTTACAGGTAATTCGATTTCTGATATTAATGGGTTAATTAAAGCTAATGGTAGTGCAAATTTGTTTTTAATTAATCCCAACGGAATTGTATTTGGTGAGAATGCACGATTGGATATTGGTGGTTCTTTTGTGGGGAGTACAGCAAATAGTTTGAAATTTGGTGATGGTATTGAGTTTAGTGCTAATGCTGCTCAAACCCAACCTTTATTAAGTGTAAATGTTCCCATTGGTTTGCAGTATGGAACGAATCCGGGAACTATTAACAATCAATCTACAGCAAACAACATTGAAGGTGAATCTGTTGGTTTAGAGGTAAATCCAGGTAAAACTTTAGCGCTGGTGGGTGGGGATGTAGAATTAGATGGTGGTAAGTTAAGCACTGCGGGTAGTCGAGTTGAATTGGGTAGTGTTGCTGATGCAGGGTTAGTTAGGTTAAACCCAATTGAAAATGGCTACAGTCTCAACTATGAAGATGTGCAAAAATTTCAAGATATCGTACTATCTCAGGAAGCTGTTGTTAATACTAGTGGCGAAGGTGGTGGTAGTATTCAGTTACAAGGTAGGAATATCAGAATTACTGATGGTTCTCAAATTCAATCTCAAACACTGGGTTCACAACCAGGTGGTAATGTAACTATTAGTGGTTCTGAAGCTATCGAATTCATCGGAGCATCGGCTTCTGGTAAATCTCGCAGTCGTTTGATAACTGAAACAAAAGGTGCAGGTAAAGCTGGAAATGTGACAATTACTACCAAAAGGTTGGTTGTTAAAGACGGAGGGCTAATATCTACAGCGGCTTCTTTGGATAACGGGGTGCGTCGTATATCCTCTAGAGACGGTGCAGCAGGAAATCTGACTATCCAAGCTTCACAATCCGTGGAAATAACTGGAGAGACAAATACTGAGAATAATGTTCAAAGTCGTTTGACAACTCAAACAGCAGGTAATGAAACTGCTACTGCTGGGGACTTGACAATTAATACAGGAAAACTGATTCTTAAAGACGGAGCGCAGATATCTGCTGGGACTTTTCCTCGTAGTGCAGGAGATGGGGGAAATTTAACTATAACTGCGGATTCTATTGAAGTGATTGGAGCATCAAAATATAGTAATCAGGTAAGCCGGATAACGAATCTGACTGCTAGTACTGGAAATGCTCAACAATTAAGTATTAATACAGGAAAGTTAATTGTCCGTGATGGTGGATTAATATCTGCTGGTACTGTGTCAGTTAATAGTAGAAATCCTGAGATTCTAACTCTTGGATCAGGAGGAAATTTAAATATAACTGCTACTGAATCAGTTGAAATCAGTGGAGGATTTAAAGACAGTGTAGAAAAGCGTAGTCGATTGACAACTCGAACTGAAGGTGCTGGGGAAGCTGGAGATTTAACAATTACTACTGGGAAGCTAATTATTAACGGTGGAGCGCAGATATCTGCTGGTACTCGCTATCTGAGTAGAGGAGATGGTGGAGATTTAACCGTAACCGCCGATATAGTGAAAGTTAGCGGAGAATCAGCAAATATTGAGGTTTACAGCCGCTTGACAAATAGAACAGAAAGTGATGGCAATGCCGGGAACTTAAAGATTACTACCAAAAAATTAATTGTTGAAGATGGAGGACAAGTTTCAGCAGATACCCTCAGAGCTGGGATTGGTGGAACTTTAGATATATACGCTACCGATTCCGTAGAAGTGAGTGGAAAAGCATCAGATGGTTTTTCTAGCAGCGTGTCTGCCAAAACGAATGATGTAAATAATGCGGGGAACTTGACAATTACGACTCCTACTTTAACTGTTAAAGATAGCGGCGAAGTAACCGTAAGGGGTGATAAGGGAGATGCAGGAGATTTAGTGATTAATTCACGTAACCTTAAATTAGATAATCAAGGACTGCTTCAAGCCACCACTGCTTCATCAGGTCAGGGAGGCAACATTAACTTAACCATAGAAGATATTTTGCTACTAAGCAATAATAGTCAAATTTCTACCACAGGAGGTATTGCTCAGGGAAGGGGCAACGGTGGTAACATCAATATTCAAGCTAAAAATGGCTTTATCATTGCCATACCTCAAGAAAATAGCGACATTTCTGCTAATGCATTCGCAGGTCAAGGAGGTCGAGTTAACATTAATGCTGCTGGTATTTTAGGTATAACAGCACTTAGTCGGGAAGATTTAATCAATTTATTAGAAACTGACGAACCAAACCAATTAGACGCAAATAAATTACCAACAAACGACATTACAGTTATTTCTCAACAAAACCCTTCTTTAAGCGGTACTGTAGAAATCATTACTCCCAACACTGACCCCAACAGTGGTTTAATAGAATTACCAACAATACCAGTTGACACAGAAGTGCGAGCAGGTTGCTATTCCCCAGATTACGCTCAAAGCAGCTTTACCATCACCGGACGCGGTGGTTTACCACCCAATCCCAAAGATATCCTGAGTGGGGATACAGCACAAGTCGATTGGGTGTCCGTTAAACCCAGTAATAACAATCGCTCCCTACCATCGGTGACAACTAAACCAACTATCTCTACTCTCAAACCTATTGTTGAAGCCACAGGTGCGACATTAAATAGCAAAGGACAAATAGTCCTTGCACCTAATTCATCCACCATTACTGATAATAATTCCAGAAAAAACTCAATTAAGTGTCATGGTAATTAAATTTACTCCTGCTTTGCTACCTTATTCACAGAAGTCGGGTTTTTACGATATATTCTATCCGTAAACCAGAAAATACTCATAAAAACCCGACTTCTTACCCCACGAAAATTACAGAAGTCGGGTTTTACGATATTCTATCGGTAACACCAGAAAATCCTCATAAAAACCCGACTTCTTACCCCACGGACTTCTGTACGAAGAAATTCCCATAAAATCATTGAAAATATTAATCAAAAAAAACTCATTCTGCTTTTCTCCCTACTTCCTAATCCCTTTATTAGAACTTTTTAACCACCCATAATAATATATGTATGAAAAAATGGTCATCATAGCTAAAATTGCTCATACTTTTGCAATATCTTGCTTGCTTATATTGCTCACCAGCTTGATAACTAAACCCAGCAGCGCTCAGCAAGTAGATAACATAAACTCATTTCCGGAATTACCACCACCCCAGGATGTGCAACCACCTGTACCCAAACCACCAACTTTACCAAAACCACCACCACAATTACCACCACCATCCGAACTACTCAAACCCTCACAACCACCAACCACACCAGAGGAATCACTACCCGAAATATCACGAACCTTTACTGTTAAGAAGTTTGAAATAATTGGTAGTACAGTATTCAGCCCAGAAAAGTTTACCGACTTACTTGCTGAATTTACCAACAAACCCATCACTTTTGCACAATTATTAGCAGCTCGTTCTAAAATTACCGAATTGTACATTCAACAAGGATACATTACTTCTGGAGCTTATATTCCCGAACAAACTCTTAGAGATGGTATTGTCAAAATTCAGATCATCGAAGGTGAATTAGAAGAAATTCAGGTTACTGGTACTAGACGACTCAACCCAAATTATATTCGTAGCCGTATAGCTAAAAATGCTTCTACTCCTGTCAATCAAAACCGTTTATTAGAATCTCTACAATTATTACAAATCAATCCTTTAGTTGAAAACTTGTCGGCTGAATTGTCTGCTGGTTCACGTTTCGGCTCTAATATACTGGCTATCAAGGTAACGGAAGCAGATACATTCAATACACAAATCATACTTGATAATGGTCGTTCACCGAGTGTTGGTAGTTTCCGACGACAATTACAAGTTAACGAAGCTAATTTATTAGGAATTGGAGATGGTATATCACTAGCATACAGCAATACTGATGGTAGTAATAGTATAGATGGCAGCTATAGCTTACCCCTCAATCCCCGCAATGGTACTCTTACCTTCAATTATGGTAAGACATCAGCAGATGTAATTGAACCTGCTTTCAATGCACTAGATATTGAATCTGCTTCTCAATATTACGAACTTACATTTCGTCAACCTCTATTACAAACTCCTAACCAAGAATTTGCTTTGGGAATCACTGCTTCTCGACGGGAAAGTGATATTTCCTCATCTCTGTTTGAACAAGAAGATATTCCTCTTTCTCTAATTTCACCAGGAGTTGATGAACAAGGACGTACTAAAATAACTGCGTTAAGATTTTTTCAAGAATGGATTTCCCGTAACAGTCAACAAGTGATTGCTGCTCGTTCGCAATTTAGTTTGGGAACTGGTGCATTTAATGCCACAATTAATGATACTGAACCTGATAGCCGTTTTTTCGCTTGGCGAGGACAAGCGCAATGGGTACGTTTGTTAGCACCTGATAGTTTACTGTTAGTCCGTGGTGATGTGCAACTGGCTTCTACAACGCTTCTAGCTGCGGAACAATTCGGGTTGGGTGGTATAAATAGTGTGCGGGGATATCGTCAAGATTTTCTGTTGAGAGATAATGGTGTTCTTGGTTCTGTTGAATTACAACTACCGATTTTGAGGGTGTCTGAATGGGATGGGGTTTTGCAAGTTACACCTTTTTTTGATATTGGTACTACTTGGAATAATTCATCGAGTCGAGATGAAAATGATACTAATACTTTAGCTGCTATTGGTTTGGGTTTACGTTGGACGCAAGGTAATAATTTGACTGCTGCTGTTGAGTGGGGTATTCCTTTGGTTTCTGTTGATAGTCAAAGTAATACTTGGCAAGAAAATGGTTTGTATTTTTTTGTGCAATATAATTTGTTTTAAGAACATTGTTTTTATTAAACGCAAAGGAATGCGGAGGAAAGCGCGGAGTTACGCAGAGGGAAGTAATATAATCAGAAGTCGGGTTTTTAGGTTAAATCTCTTTGAGAAAAGACAATCATTGTAAAAACCTGACTTCTCACTCGACTAAAATCTATTAAATATAAGTTTTAAAAGTTTATATGAGATTTATTAAAGGTTTTTTATTAGCTTTATTGACTACGTTTTTTTGTATCTATCTATCGTTTTTTTTGATTTATCTGATAATTTAGCGTTAGGATTTGTCAAATCTAAAATGCGATTGTTTTCTAATTCAGGAACAAAATTTGTTGTTAATTTAACTCAAAATTCTCAAGGTTCTAATTTATTACAGGAAAGTCAAGTATTTTATGAATCAGGAAGGTATTTAGAAGCGATTGAGTTTTTAAAAACAGCAATCCTTGATTTTAAAGCGAATAATCATCAATTAAATCAAGCTATAGCTTTGAGTAATCTTTCTTTAGCTTATCAACAATTAGGACAATGGCAACAAGCAACTGAGGCGATTACACAAAGTATTCAACTCTTACAAACTCTGGAAAATTCGAGTTCTTCACGGGAGATAGGACAAGTTTTTGCTCAAGCTTTGGAAGTTCGAGGAAAACTGGAGTTAGCACGGGGACAAATTGAAACTGCTTTGCAAACTTGGCAAGAAGCGGCTAAAATTTATCAACAGTTAAATGATACATCTGCACTCATACAAAATCGTATTAATCAAGCCCAAGCAATGCAAGCTTTAGGCAATTATTTACAAGCAAGGAATGTTTTGGATGCGGTACAAAAAGTTCTGCAACAACAACCAAATTCTTCTGTGAAAGCGACAGGTTTGCGTAGTTTAGGGAATATATTGCAAAGTTTAGGTTATTTGAACGATTCTGAGAAAATCCTAGAAGAAAGTTTATTAATTGCTAAAGAAGTTGAAGATATAAATGCTCAAAGTAATGCTTTACTCAGTTTGGGTAATACAAGTCGCGCTCAAAGATATGCTGAAATTAGTTTAGGTAATTCAAAAAACGCTGAAGTTTATGCTAAAAAAGCAATTGAATTCTATCAACAAGCGACGCAAATTGCATCTGCAACACCCATAACATCTACTATTGGTGTACAAGCTCAATTAAATCAATTGAGACTCTTAGCTGAGCAAAATCAATTTAGTAGAGCTAAAGTTTTATTACCTCAAATTCAATCTCAGATCAACAATTTACCTGCTTCTCGCACGGCTGTAAATATGCGGATTAATTTTGCTGAAAGTCTGAGTAAAATGGTACAGGATGATATTCCGCGAGAAGACGTTGCTCGGATGTTAGCACAAGCTGTAGAAATGGCTAACAATTTGCAAGACCAACGCAGCGAATCTTATGCTTTGGGTACTATGGGTGAATTGTACGAACAAACCGGACAGTTATCTGATGCTAAAAATGTCACACAGCACGCTTTAAGGAAAGCAGAATCTATTAATGCTCAAGATATTGCTTATCAATGGTATTGGCAGTTAGGAAGGATACTGCAAAAGCAATCAGATATTCCAGCAGCAACGGCAGCTTACAATCGAGCATACAACGCTCTCAAATCTCTTCGCAATGATTTGGTGGCAATTAATCCCGATGTGCAGTTTTCTTTCCGTGAAAGTGTAGAACCTGTGTATCGGCAGTATGTTGATTTACTGCTAAAATCTGCTGAAAATCAGGTTAAACAGCAAAATAATCTTGTTCAAGCCCGTGAAGTAATCGAATCTCTCCAGTTAGCGGAATTAAATAACTTCTTTCGTTCACCTTGTGTACAGCCAAGAGTTGGGGTTGACGAATTGGTGGAAAAGGAAAAATTCACGGCTGTTATTTATCCGATTATATTAAATGACCGATTAGAAATTATTACTAGACTACCAGGACAAGATACAATTTATCGTCAGAGTACTAAAATCTCTCAAGATGTATTAGAAAAGACTGTAGAACAATTACAGCAAGATTTACCTGTTGCTAGTCGGGAACCGGATGTTCAGCAATATTCACAACAGTTGTATGAGTGGTTAATTAAACCTATTGAATCATATTTAACTAATCAAAAAATCAATACTTTAGTGTTTGTACTAGATGGTTCTTTGCGGAATATTCCTATGGGAATTCTATACGACAAACAACAGCAGAAATATTTAATCGAAAAATACGCGATCGCTTTAACTCCTGGTTTACAACTTGTTGAACCCAAGCCTTTAAAAAACGTACCTCTGAATGCTTTAATTGCTGGAATTGAAGGAGAACAAGTAATTGAAGGAAAATCTTTTTCCTCGCTTCCAAATGTAGGAAAGGAATTAAAACAAGTGCAAGCTAGTGTTAAAAAAAGTCAACAACTTTTGAATGAAGATTTTACTAAAAAAAGCTTACAAAATAAGATTCAATCAAATCCTTTTTCTATAATTCATTTAGCAACTCATGGTCAATTTAGTTCAAATCCAGAACAAACTTATATTTCAGTTTGGAAAGATTTACTCAAGGTTAAAGAGTTAGATAATTTACTCAGATTCAGAGTCCAAAACCGACCGGAAACTGTGGAATTACTCGTCCTGAGTGCTTGTAAAACAGCTACAGGAGATAAACGTGCTGCTTTGGGATTAGCTGGTGTTGCGGTACAAGGGGGCGCACGTAGTACAATAGCAACTCTGTGGACTGTAGATGATGAATCTACTAGCAACTTTATGGGTGAATTATACCGACAATTGGATGGTAAAGTCACTAAAGCCGTAGCATTGCAAAAGGCTCAATTAGCGATTTTAGCTCAAGAACATCGTCCGTATTTTTGGGCTGCTTATGTTCTTGTCGGGAATTGGTTGTAGTTCGAGAAGTCGGATTTTTTACTTTCTTCCCGGCAGAAGATTACTGATTTAAACAAACCGCAGAGACGCAGAGTACGCAGAGGGAAGAGGTTTCATAGAGATGAACCGTAGCAAAAGGGGTGAATAGTAATTTTAGATCGGAATAAAATTTTGGATTTTCTTCCTCAACCCAACCTACTATCCACTATCCACTATCTAAGCAATCAACAACCTCGCTCTATCTGCTTGTTCCTGTACAGTTTCTTTCAACCACTCACTAATAGATTTACCTAATTTAATGGCAATTGTCGGGTCTTTTGTCAAGGTTTCGTAGATTTTCTGTTGCAATTCTGGCTGTTTCTGACGTGCTAAATCGTTGATTCTAGCATCGGAAACAAATTTACGTATCCAACTGGGAATATCTGTTTCTTTAACTAATGATTGACCAGCAAAATAAGCAACAATCCCAATAATGGGAGCGATGATTCCAGCAAAGATTATCACATGAAATAAACTGGCGATAACCACACCAACAATAATCGTAACCAGGTGTCCGATAAATACTGAAAGTCCGCTGAAATCATCGAATGATATGGATGTAGGAACTTTCCCAGTATGGTCTCCCAAATCAATAGTTTTACTACCAAATGTACCCAAAGGTAAACCATATTTACTGCATATCATATCAGTTTTTTCTCTCACTTCATCTTGTACATTTCCTAACCATACTAATAAGCATTTGGTAACTTTACTATTACCATCGCTTCCCGTTAACCAAGTTTTAGCTTGTTTTTCAATTTCTAATTCTAAGTTTTTCAAAGTTGCAATTTCTCGATTTCGCCAAGATTTAACACAAGGTTTAACTACTTCTTCTACTAAACCATTAGCTAACTCTGCTGCTAATTTATCAAGGAAAGATGGTACATGATTCCCGACAATGCTTGTTAATTCATCATCCAAAAATTTACTAATTTCATCCATAAAACCGGATGTCCGAATATACACTCTTCCCCAACGTGCTAATCCTCTGGCAATACATAATTCTGGTTCACCATCGCGTTTACAAGGTAAATTAGGAAATACTTCCTCACAAATCTCAAAAACAAAACCCATTTTAGAAGCACTACCAGTAAGTAAAATTGCACTGGGTACAATAGCTTGTTGATCTAATTTTTGTTTTACTATTTCTAATTGACTTGCGAATGCATCGCGCCAACTTTTATTCTCTAATTCTGGCAAAGGTTTATTTAAAATCGCATTAATAACCTTACCATTACTAACGGTGAAAACTTAAACTTTCTCTGAATATCTTCACTACCAACATTAACTAAATCATCTTCATAGGTATCTTGATAATTAAAGTATTCTTCCTTGGCTTTCCGACAACGAAGTTCGCAACGATTTCTATATATAGGACTTTGTTTCAGGATTGTTTCTAATTTTTCTATTTCTGCTAATGTCCAAACTTCTTCATCATCAAGATATTTTCCTAATTTTAAAATATCTTCCTTTTGTTCGCGATATTGGCGATGTAATTCTACAGTTTTATTGAGGATTTCTTTTTCAATTAAAGATGCACCTAAATCATGTCCAAAATCTATCGGGGTATCCGACATTCCTTTAACTAAAGTATAATCTGTAGTCGAAGAACCAATATCAATTACTAATACCGATTTTTCTAATTCTTGAATTGTGAAAATACCACTTTCTTTAGCGTGCATCAAAGCCGCACGTGATTCTTTAACTATTGTTGAATTAGGTACAGTTTCCGAAAGTAGCTGTTGATAAGTTTGAATTTCTTCTATCCACCATCCCGAAGGACAACCAACGAAAAAGTAATTAGTGTCTTCAGTTTGAATTTGAGTTGTATCGCTTAAATGTTGATAAATCGCGTTAACAAATTCCTTAATTGTTTTCTGGTAAGATAAATCGTCAAATTTTCTGCTTTTTAAAAGCAATTTCTAAAACAGTTGCATCAGCTAGCTGACAAGCCATTTCCCCAATGATAATTCCCCGCTGCGATGATGCGCGATCGCAGTAATTTGACTTTTACGATTATTAATTAAAAAGCTTTGGGGGCTAGTTTCTTGATTGTCCGCACGTACCCAGGTTAATGCAGTTTCTCCATGTCCTAAATCAAACCCAATTATTCTTGTATTGTGGTAATCTTGCATTTTTTTATATTATCTCCTAAACCTTTTTTTGTTAATTATTAGATGATGCCGGTTCAATAACACTTCCTGGTAAAAGCACCCGTTCATCTTTGACAAAAGCGTGTTTGAGTGTCACATAATCGGTAATATTTGGGTCGATACTCGGTTCAAAATAAAACATATCCCAAGATTTTTCTGTATCTAAAGAAGGCTGATAAATATGCGCTTCTATTCCATAATTTCTCAATATTGTCATTGCTTGTTCGATGCGTCTACGAACTGAAATTGGTAGTTGAGTTTGTTCATCTAATGCATCAGCCATTAATTCTTGGAGATACTCTAATAAATCTAAATTATTTTCTAAACCTAATTCTGGTAATTTTTCTTCTTTTGAACCGTAACCAGCAATTGTTTGGTCTATCGATTGAAAATTTTGGTATATATAAGCAAGTAATTTATCAATATCTATAGTTATTTTTGATTGATTTTTAATAGATTGATTTTGATAATTAATATCTGTATCAGTTGACTGCTGTGGTTTAATAACTTTACTAAACACACCACCCGTAATCAAACCTATTATCGCTCCTGCTAAACCCCAATTTATTCCTCCTTCTAAAGTTCCTGCTAAACCTGCTGCAAGTAAACTACTAACAACTACACGACTTTTTTGTAATGGTTGTAAAAATATCTGTTTATAATAATCAGGTGAAGTCCAATTTTGAACATTTTTTTGGGTTTGAATCGCTGTTGTCAACGGAGATAAAATATTTTTACTTAACTCGGCTTGAATTTCGGAAATATTAAAAGATTGTTCGGGAATATCTACACTTAAATTTTGTAATTCAACCGAAGTTAATATTCTCAAATTATCCTTTATTCCCTGCAACATATTTCTAGCAAGCCGTGCTTGTGGTGGAGTCAATTCTTTGATATATTCACCATTTAAGTCGATAAGTCGATTTATTTCATCTTGAACTATTTTAACTACTTCTTCAATTGTCTCGGCAGCTTCTAGAGAAGACTTTAGTTTTTCTTTGATATTTTGATAATGGGATACAATATTTTTCATAATTAGATATACATAAATTTTAATATTGATGACTATTAAATTATATAATTTTGCCGCTTTTTGTCACTTATTTAATCTATCCCCAACTATGCATTTTGACATCATCCAATAGTATATTTATTACGAGATATTCCCTACCCTTAAAGATATATTGCTCAATGCTTATCTCCATGAGTATGTTGATTTTTCACCCTCACCTAATTTTGGTTAAGTAAAATACCATATTGATTCGTATCACTCATACTTTGACTTATAATATTAGTATAAGTAAAGTTTGATTAAATACAGTTAATATAATATTTATAGTTACGATTATTATTTTGACAAATAATTTTTGGGAATGGGTAATTGGTAATGGGTAATTGGGAATTGGGAATGGGTAATTAAAATCCGTGTAATCAGTGTAATTCCTTTTAATCCGTGATTATAATTGGTAATTGTTTACTGTCCCCCCCGAACCCTATTCCCTATTCCCTATTCCCTTTATTACAAATACTTAATTAAAAATTTTTATAATTCCCCGTCATTCTTTTGATCAAAGAAGATATAAAACGATAACCTTTACGAATAAAATTCAACAAAAAAAGCGGTACTCGTAATTTTATCGGATAAATCACAGGGAGATATACCCAATAATATCCTTTCTTGAAACTATCCCACTTGGAACAATATTCTTCTTGGAGAAAATCTGATATATCTATAACTAATCCTCTACCCTCATACATCATTACATTGCGTGCATGGACATCGTGAGGAAAAAGACCGCAATTTCGAGCGTCATCTAAAGCTTTGTCAATATCTTTTATAACTCGCTGCGGAACCCCAATACCATGTTGAATACAGTCCCATAAAGTAGTTCCATGCAGCCGTTTCAAAATTAAAAAACCATCTTCAGCGTAGAATAATTCCGAGAAAGCAGGATGTTTACCCAAGCGTTTGTAAACTTCTACTTCTTCTTCAAAACCATCTCTTCCGGGCGCATAAATCTTCACAACTACATCTGGAAAATCGGGATGATAAACTACTGCTGCATAATTTCCGGTACCAATAAGTATCCACGGTTCGGGTATGTGACGAACTTTTATCGGTTCATGGGGATGGACACTTTCTATGTGAAGTTTAGGAAGCAATTCAACATGAATATTTTCGACCAAACGGTTTATTTGCAAGATTTCCATTCTTAATAAACACCCCGATATAAATAAATATATATAAGAATTTGCTTTGGACAAAAATCACAATCAAGTTACCATACAGTTACTATAAAATATAAGCGTTAACTACAACTAAATTAATAATTTATTTAATTTCGCGATGGCGCAAACAAAAATGGTTATGTTGGCGGTTTGTCTGTAGCGCGATATTCATCAAGAGAAATCCCCTAGTTCGCACAAGCATTATATTTAACTGTATTTACAGCGAAACTTTAACTTTAAATATATGCTCAATCAAAATCAAACACCTTTATTCGACGCAGTTACAACCAACGCGAAACGTCCTCACACACCCTTCTATACGCCCGGACACAAGCAAGGTAAAGGAATTTCACCAAAACTCGCCGAAACTTTTGGTAAAGCTGTATTTCGCGCTGATTTAACCGAATTGACCGAATTAGATAACTTGTTTACACCAGACGGAGTTATCCTACAAGCGCAACAACTAGCAGCCCAAGCCTTCGGTGCATCACAAACTTGGTTTCTTGTCAATGGTTCCACTTGCGGAATAGAAGCGGCAATTTTGGCAACTTGCAATGAGGGTGATAAAATCATCATGCCCCGCAACGTTCATCTTTCAGCAATATCAGGTTTAATCCTCTCCGGTGCAATCCCCATTTTTATCAATCCCGAATATGATTCAATTTTAGATATTGCCCATAGTATCACCCCCCAAAGCTTAAAAGCAGCATTAAAAAAACATCCCGATACCAAAGCTGTAATCATGGTTTATCCGACATATTACGGAGTATGTGGAGATATTATCGAAATTGCCAAAATCACCCATGCATATAATATTCCTTTATTAGTAGACGAAGCCCACGGCGCACATTTTGCATTCCATCCCGAATTACCCATCCCCGCATTAGCAGCAGGTGCTGATTTAACCGTACAATCAATCCACAAAACCCTTGGTGCTATGACTCAAGCATCGATGCTACACCTCCAAGGCAATAGAATAAATATTAACCGTGTTGATAAAGCCTTACAACTCTTAGAGTCGAGTAGTCCGAGTTATTTACTCCTAGCTTCCCTAGATGCAGCCAGACAACAAATAGCAATCCACGGTAAAAAATTACTTACCTATACTTTACAACTCGCAGATCGAGCCAGAAATAAAATTAGTCAAATACCCGGATTATCAGTTTTTAATTTCTCTCCCCTTGTTTCTACCTCTTCTTTTGACAAAACTCGCTTAACCGTAACAGTTTCTCAATTAGGAATAACAGGCTTTGAAGCAGAAGAAATTTTAGACGAACAATTCAACGTCACCCCCGAATTCGCTTCACTGCAACATCTGACATTTATTATCAGCTTAGGGAATACCGCAGCGGATATAGAACAATTAGTCAAAGCCTTTACCAACCTAGCCGAAAAATATAGTAAACATCATAAACCCTTCCTCGCAATTGAGAAAGGCTTAGAAAATGTAATATCTCACCTGAATACTTCCGCATCCTTGTCACCACGTCAAGCATTCTTCGCAGCAACAGAAACCGTACCCATCACAGAAACAATCAACCGTACTTGTGCCGAAATTGTCTGTCCCTATCCTCCGGGAATTCCCATATTAATGCCCGGAGAAATCATTACCACCACAGCCTTAGAATATTTACAACAGATACAATCGATGGGCGGATTTATCAGTAATTGTGCGGATACAAGTTTGCGTACATTAGAAGTTGTAAAAGAGTTAGGAGTTAGGAGTTATGAGTTATTACACCTTTAACCTTTAACCTTTAACCTTTAACCTTTAACCTTTAACCTTTAACCTTTAACCTTTAACCTTTAACCTTTAACCTTTAACCTATTTCCTCAACACCACTTGAAAAGAATTCAAATAGCCTCTAATACTTTTACTCAGATACTTTTCCTGCTCCTTGGTGGTAATTACCATTGCTTGATATAAACGCCCTTCAGCAAAAAACATCCGGTTTCTAGTGATTTTACCAGCAGAATTTACGTATTCAATTTCTTTACCAGGCTGATTGTTGGAACTACGGATGTCTTGCTGACTGATTAATTTTGATTGTGTTGTTTTCAAAGCCATATCCCGCGCATTGTTCAACACTATTTCGGGGTTTGCCATATCACCGTAACTATGGGGAAAGTCGTTATATGCGACGACATAAGCTACTTGCTGTTTAGCAGGTTGAGCCAGAAAGATATTTAAATTAATCTCTCCCATAAAGGTTTTTTTGGTTTCGCTCATTGCTTTGGGCATTCCCGGCATTAATACTTTAAAGCTACCATCTGGAGAATTAAATACTCTCCATTGTGATTTGGTTGCTTGAGCTATAGCTGTTTGCTGGATTTGTACTTCTACTGCTGTCAGACTACTGAGTACTAAAGCAGCAGCAATTAGGGGTAAAAAGCTTTTTTTGTCATAGTTGTTGCTTAATAAGATGCTGATATTACTTAACTTGTTCGCTCCCGTTATAACCTAGAAGCACTAATTGCAGCACCTATTAAACCAACTTGAGAGTTAAGAATTAAATGTACAGGAATGTCTTGCAGGATGCTTCGCATTCTACCTTTACTACTGAAATTCAATAAAAAACTGCCGTTTTGCATCAAAGGCAGGATTTTTGGTCCAATTCCACCAGCAATATACAAACCACCATAAGGTAAAAGTTTCAGAGCCAGATTTCCCGCTTCCGCACCGTATGCTTCCACAAATAACTGCATAGTTTGCTCAGAAAGGCGATCGCGTTTTGCACAGCAGCCGTAC
>JAAUSO010000281.1 GCA_012033205.1 Richelia sp. SL_2_1
TAACTCCTAACTCCTAACTCCTAACTCCTAACTCCCAACTCCTAACTCCCAACTCCTAACTCCCAACTCCTAACTTAAAAATATGCAACTGATATACGGATTAATAATTGCCTTAATGCTTCTGGGTATTATTGGTGCAGTGGTTCCTGGTATTCCGGGAACTAGTTTGATTTTAATTGGAATTATTATTTGGGGATTTATTAAAGGTTCCTTTGCAGCTATCAGCTTACCTTTGATTGTTACCGGAGTAGTTTTACTATTGAGTATGGGAATTGATTTTTTTGCTGCATACTGGGGAGCGAAAAAAGCCGGTGCAAGCAAATGGGGACAAATTGGAGCAATGGTTGGTTTAGTAGTAGCCTTTTTCGGATTATTACCACCTTTTTTAGTATTTGGTGGTCCGTTGATCGGAATTTTTATTGGACCACTTTTAGGAGCAATTATTGGTGAATTAATTTATCGAAAAGATTTAGTAATTGCAATTAAAGCCGGTTTGGGAATTGTTGTAGGTAGTTTAATTGGAAATATCATTCAAGGTTGTTTAGCCTTAGCGGCAGTTATAGTTTTTGTTGTCACAACTTATTCTCAGGTATTTGTAAGTTAAAGTTTTATCTTAATTCTAAATTCAGAAGTCGGGTTTTTAGAATGATTGTCTTTGATAACCGAGATTAAAATAAAAACCCGACTTCTCACCGAACCAACTACAAGTCGGGTTTTTAGGATAATTGTCTTTTGTAACCGAGATTAAAATAAAAACCCGACTTCTTACCCCCACAAATTGAGAAACCCGGTTTTAAAAATCGGGTTTCTGCAATATATCTTGAATATTTTAGTGGGTTAAAAAAGAAGCTTTAAAATGTTTTATTATGCTGATGCGTAATTAATAGCAAGAACCTACTTCTTAAACTTTTGACGCTTCTTCACACCAAACATACCAGCTACAGCTAAAGCACCAAGACTAAAGGTGGTTGTGGGTTCAGGTACGGATCTAACTGCTGATAAACTTACACCATCACCAGTTTTAGAAAAGCCTTCAGTTCTTGGTTGACCCAATTGCAGTACAAAAGAACTGACATTCTTTAACGTCAATGTTTGAGTATTTCCGTCAGGTCCTGCTGCCAATAACATATCTTCGATTTTCTGTCCATTTACTTCCAGAATACCGCTAAACCCAGAAGCTTCTACATCAAACAAGTCTAATACAATTTGGTCGAACTCTCTGCCAAACTCAAACAAGAAGCGACCTACTTCCAATTCTCCTTGTTCAGCAGGATTGAACTTTCCATCTTTTCCTTGTTCATAAGCTGCACCACGTAGCCAAAATTCACCTTCTCCTTCATTAGTTCCTAAATCTTTAGCAGAAAACTTAATACCGGAACCATAATCGTTTGCGGTTCCTTTTTTATCAACAAATAGTCTGCTCAGTCCATAAACTGGGTTTTTATTATCAAAGTCGTACTGTAAACTGGTGACTGAAAAACCGTTTTTTGAAGTGTCAATACAGTTTTCCCCAGCAAGACATTTGTATTCTGAATCGTCGTTAAATAGTCCTTGATTTTTTAATATAATTTCACCTTCTTGAGTAGGAATTAATGAAACAGCATGAGCAGCAGGTGCAGCAGCTAATCCTAATCCTAAACCAAGAATTGCAGCAATAATGTTAAACTTAGCCATGATTTCCCTTCTTCTCTTTTTCTTCTCTTTGTTGTAGTAAGGAGGCAATTAATTTGCTTTTCTCACCTCTTAACTACTCACTAAGTTAATAGAAAAACTTGCAAAAATGTAAGCCCTAGAGAGCAGAATTAATTTAAACTTTATTTTGAGAGAAAAATCGAATATTCTTCCGAATAATTACCATATTGTATGTGTGACTAATTATCTATAACCATTTTAGATTGACTATTTGTACCGAAGAAATACTAGATTTTATAATTTTACTTTCAGATTAATAAATTATTTTTAATAATTCTTTCCGTAATAACTAGGAAATTTAGATAATAACCCTGACGTGGTTTCGATATTCACAAATTCGATTGCTGCTTAAATCATAAGCAAGCTGTCAAATCTGGATTTTCCTGGGGTTAGAAGTCGGGTTTTTAGGATAAATGTTTGTAGTAACAGATAATTCTAGTAAAAACCCGACTTCTGTGCTAGTCCTCGAATTCACGTTAACCCTGATATTTTCAAGCAAAAAAATTGAGTAGCCAGATAATTTAACTGCTGAAGTTAGATTATCTATCTACTCAATAAAAGTTTAAAGAGAAGGGAATTTTTGTAATTAATAAATATAGATGTGGCTGACCTGATGAATTTTACACTATTTCATATTTCATACCAAGTAGGGTTTAATTTAGTTTAGTAGTAAGATGCGACCCTTAGTCCAGTAATTAAAGGTAAATCACTAATTGGATTTATGCTTTTTGAGAAGCTCTTTTGCGGCTTTTTAAAGTAAGAACTCCAGCGACTGCTAGAACACTCAAACCGACAGTGGTTCCAGACTCAGGTACGCTTACTGTTAATGCAACACCATCACCAGTTCTTTTGAAAACGCTCTCTGGACCAGGTTTACCAAGTTGAACTACGAAATCTTTGACATCCTTTAATACTAAGGTTTGAATATTGCTATCAGGTCCTGCGGGAAGTAACATATCGAGCAAAGCTTGTCCAGTAAGTGCAACTCCGTTGACTTCGATAATTCCAGTGAAGTTTTCGTCCTCTGTATCAAAGAAGTCTAGTCTAACTTCACCAACTGTTTTACCTAAATCGAACTTGAAGCGACCAACTTCTAAACGTCCATTTTCAAAAGGAACCAGATTACCATTTTGATCTAAGACGTTAGCTACGGGACGGAACCATGTCTGTCCAATCAGTGGATTGGTTCCTTCGTCCTCAGCTTTGAATGTGATTCCGAAAGCTTTTAATTCGGGGTTTGTAGTAGTTCTGTTATCAGCAAACAAGCGGCTTTTAGCAAATTGTGGACCTTTACCATCGAAGTCATAATCTAAACTTTCAACTGTGTAACCAAATGGAAGTGTCGTTGTATCGATACAGTTTATACCGGGTAGACAATTAAGATTAGTGAGCTTGATTTCACCTTCTGTCTGAGGAACTAAGGAAGCCGCTTTTGCTTCTGAAATCGATGCGGTAGCAATACCTAAACCGAGAGTGGAAATTGCGAGTGTTTTTACTAACTTATTAAAGCTTTTCATTTTAATTTCTCCAGAAAATACTGATTTTTTAAAGTGTTGTTCGGATACTTGGTGTGTGTGTTTCCTCGTATCCATATTTGTATAGTATTTCGGTGTACGTGAATATGTCATCCCTTATCCCTAGGATTTATGACAACTTAATCTTGGTAATAAATTCAGGTAAATTACTTAGAAACACAAGTATTTAAAATACAATAAATTGCGTAGTTATTGTCATAAAAATAGCTGTTTATAAATCAGTAATTCGGATGTTTTGTTAAAGCTTATAGATGTTTAGAGCAAAACTTGATAAAAAGTTAAAGATGAGCAAATTTCTCGTAGTTTAATAAGTCTAATTTCTGCAAAAAATGTGCTGTGAGTTGGCAGGTATAAGACGTAAAAAACAGGATTTTCTCGGATAAAGGAATAGGGAATAGGGAATATAGCGGTTTTCACTTGGGTGCAATACAAATATTACCTCACCCCGCCCTCCAGGCACCCCTCTCCTAATATACGGAGAGGGGATGGGGGTGAGGTTTTAGTGTATTGAACTCAACCTAAATTTGCTATATTCCCTAGTTGACTGCAATTTACTCAATAAAAAAACCGGGGAACAATACTTACCCGGTTCGGTCATTCTTTTGAGAATCCTCAGTAACTTAGGGACACCCACTTTGTCGTGTCCCTATTTACTTGTTTATTTAATTAAAACTATACTTTTGCAGCAGACTTGGTTTTAGCAGCAAGTTCACCACTAGCATACTTAGCAGCAAATTCATCTAAAGGAATTTGCTTAATCTTACTAGCATTTCCAGCAGTACCAAAGGCTTGATATCTGTCTAAACAAACCTGCTTCATGTACTTAATGGAAGGCTTGAGGAAGTGACGAGGATCGAAGTTAGATGGATCTTTCGCAGCAGCTTCACGGAACGCAGCAGTGATAGCTAAACGGTTATCGGTGTCGATATTCACCTTACGTACACCACTCTTGATACCTTTCTGGATTTCTTCCACAGGTACACCGTAGGTTTCAGGAATCTTACCACCGTACTGGTTAATCATATCCAACCACTCTTGAGGTACGGAAGAAGAACCATGCATTACAAGGTGGGTATTGGGTAGACGATTGTGAATTTCTTCAATTCGGCTGATTGCCAAAATTTCACCAGTCGGCTTACGGGTAAATTTGTAAGCACCGTGACTAGTTCCAATCGCAACTGCTAGGGCATCAACTTGAGTTCTTTCGACAAATTCAACAGCTTCATCGGGATCTGTCAAAAGTTGCTCTCTGCTGAGTTTTCCTTCAGCACCGTGTCCATCTTCAGCTTCACCCATGCCAGTTTCCAAAGAACCCAAACAACCGAGTTCTCCTTCCACACTAGCACCAACCGAGTGAGCTACTTTCACAACTTCAGCAGTAACACTCACGTTGTACTCAAAGCTGGCTGGAGTCTTCGCATCAGCTTCAAGAGAACCATCCATCATGACGCTGGTAAAACCGTTACGAATTGCAGAATAGCAAGTTGCAGGGCTGTTACCGTGGTCTTGGTGCATCGCAATGGGAAGATGTGGATAAGTTTCCACTGCGGCTAAAATCAGGTGACGCAGAAAGTTTTCTCCCGCATACTGACGCGCACCGCGAGAAGCCTGTAAAATCACAGGGCTATCAGCTTCTTGAGCAGCCTGCATAATTGCCAGGATTTGCTCCATGTTATTCACATTATAAGCCGGGATACCGTAGCCGTTTTCAGCAGCGTGGTCAAGCAGCAGACGCATTGGTACGAGCGCCATAGATATTCCTCCTAGTTTGGTTATTCGCTCATCCGTTGAAGACAAGCGTAATCTTTAATTTAATCTTAAGATAATTTTCAACTTATAGGAAATTATAACTATTCATGGGTACCTATGTTGAAAAATTTTCTATTCAAAGGTCAAAGGTCAAAGGTCAAAGGTCTAAGGTCTAAGGTCTAAGGTCTAAGGTCTAAGGTCTAAGGTCTAAGGTCTAAGGTCAAAGGTGAGTGACACGCTTGTTAAGGCGAAAGTTACCTCTGCCTGTCCTCAAGTCTTCTGCTTATGCCAAGCAAGAAAATAATTGATCTAAAATATCTAAAAAATATCTAAAAAATATCTAAAAATATTATGTTACTATCTTTACATGGGTAGCCTGGGATTCGAACCCAGAACAAATCGGTTAAAAGCCGAGTACTCTACCATTGAGTTAGCCACCCTTCGCGTTTTGCGCGACTAATGAATAATAGCACATAACCCTAGCCATTTGTAAAGGGGGTGCTAGGAAAAATTTGCTGTGAGACGAATTATTGCCGATTGAGTAGCACCAGGTTCGACTATAGTTAAGTTTTCTCCGGTATTAATAGCATTACGCGGTCCGCTCCAAGGCTCCAAACAATAAAAGTCTTTACCTTTAACCGTCCAAAATACCAAAGTTGAAAAATTATCGTCGTATTCCAAGGTGATTTTTAAGTTACGACCTTGATCTGTAACGCTGGCAGATTTTCCACTCAGCTTGTTAAATGCAACATCAATTTCATCGCGACTAAAATCGAAATTACCGTTAAATGAGTGAATTTCCGGGCTACCTTTCTCTTGGAACTCAACAGAGGGAATATCAAACTCCAGTTGACTTTTATCATGGGTTAAGAAATAAGGATGAAAACCCACCGAAAAAGGCATTGTTTCGGAAGACTTATTGGTAAATTCTTGGATTATTGTCAGTGTATTACCTTGGAGTTGATAGGTAAAATTTACTTGAAAATCAAATGGATAAACTTTTTTAGTTTGTTCATTGCTGTTAAGAGTCAACTTGAGACAAACACTATCTACCGTAACTTCCTCACTGACTTCCCAAGGTAAATTACGAGCAAAGCCATGTTGTTTGAGCGTAAATGTTTGACCGTTTAAAGTGTAAGTATCTTCAGGTAAATTTCCGCAAATAGGAAACAAAATCGGATTCCCACCGCGAATACTCATTTCTGGGTTCTTGAATCGTTCTTCATCTAGATAAAAAACTTCTTGACCGTTTATCCGCCATTTTGTAATAATACCGCCACGTTTCGGCAGCACTTCCAACTGAGACTGAGATTTTTCATCAGTCAAAATGTAAGTTTCGTACTGTCTTTGTTCAACATCTATAGTAAACATAATTCAATAATTGCGAATTGGACATTAGTGAATAGTTAGGAGTTAGGAGTTAGGAGTTAGGAGTTAGGAGTTAGGAGTTAGGAGTTAGGAGTT
>JAAUSO010000077.1 GCA_012033205.1 Richelia sp. SL_2_1
GCTTTACCAACATGCTGTTGTCCCCTTTGTCTTTCGACTCCAGGTAAGTTGGTTGACCT
This sequence comes from Richelia sp. SL_2_1, assembly GCA_012033205.1. Lineage (GTDB taxonomy): Bacteria > Cyanobacteriota > Cyanobacteriia > Cyanobacteriales > Nostocaceae > Rivularia. The sequence goes on from JAAUSO010000077.1 coordinate 60, forward strand.
AGAGACGTTCTTCTCATTCTCTCCCAACTTTGGTTGGGAATACCGCGTTGACTGTCACGGCGCACACACTTACCATTTTGGGCATCCCATACTTTTATGGTTTGATCGTAACTACCACTCACAAGTAAAGTACCTTCTGAATTGAAAGATACTGAGCGTACAGAATTTATATGACCCGTAAAAGTTAAAATCTCCTTGCCACTCGTTAATTTCCATAAGCGAATTATTCCATCATCACCACCTGTTGCCAAAAATTCTCCGTTCGGGCTAAATACTACAGACAAAGCTGTTCCAAATGTTTTGGTGAAGACAGATTTAGCTAGATTTGCCTGCTTGAAGTTAGTGCCTCGCAAACTAACATTATTAAGTACCGATCCTTTGATAGAAACAAAACTTAAATCTCTCCCCTCCAAAGCAGTTTTATCAACCTTCACCGCCAAAGTAGCCGCATTCCCCCCAACATAACCAACCTCCTCCTCACTTCTCCCCCGCGTCAACTCAATAACTTTGACGAGCGCTTCATTATCCCCCACCATCCCCAACATCAAATCCATCACCGCTTTCGTAAGTGGCGATCGCCCAAAATTTTCCCTCAATTTTTCCAATGATTCTTTAGTAAATCCCTTTAACGGAGGAATAGCAATACAATTTCCCGAATTATCCAACTGCCGCTCAAAATAACCAGACCAAGTATAATCAACGGGTACTGCGCTACTATCCAAACAAGATTGCGCTTGTGCCAATTCCGTAAAATCATCAGCCAAAGCTCCCAACTCAGCCGCAAATTTATACGCAACAAAAAACTCTAACAGTGACCGATGAGCGGGAGTATAATCCCCATTAGCATTACGAATCAGCATTGTCTGCCCCATCATGTCGTAATGCCAATGATCCAAATCATTTTGTTCTTGCACCATAGAACCAAATAAGCGACGAATCCGATCGGGAAACAACTTATAGTTAATGCTCATTTGGTCGGTTAAAAGCATTTCCCAAGATAGTTCGCACAAGAAATACAGTTTATCTGCCAAAGAAGTAAACGTGCGTTCGGCTTTGATATCCCGCTCCATCTTCCGTCGCACTGCATATAAATAAACCCGCGACATATCCACAGGTTTACCCGCTTCAATATCTGGTAATGCTTCTAAAATTAAATCGGTCATTACCGGACGACGTGCCAAGTCTAATAATTGCGGATTGCCTATCACTTGGTCAACCGTTGCAGCTTCTGCTTGATGTAATAATACTTGTCTTATTTGCTCGTCGTTGAATTTCTCCAGTTCCAAAACTTCAAACTGGGGTGTTTCTCCGGTTAAGTTCTTAGTAGAAGCTTGTAACTCTGCATTCAGTAAAGCCCGTCCTTCTTGAGCTTCGGGAAAATGTTCCGTGCGACAAGTTAAAATTACCTTGGCACCAGGAACTACTACCTTAGCCAGTTCCCAAAAATTATTAATCATCTGCTGACGGTCAACTTTTGCAGCCATTTCATCAAAACCGTCAAAAATTAACAGCAGCTTACCCATGCGGTTCAATTGGTCGAAGACATCGCTATTGATGCGGATATTATGCTGAGTAAAAAAGAACCCCGCTAAAACATTTTCTACATTCAAAGCTTTTGCAAAATCGCGCAAAGTAATTACTACAGGTAAACGGGGACGCTCTAAACCTCTTTTTTGAGCATTTTTGTAGCGTTGCAATGCAGTCCAAGCATAGTGAAAAGCAAACCAAGTTTTACCAGTACCGAATTCTCCCAGTATAGAAATATGCTCCTTTGCAGGGTCATCCAACCATAAATCAATGTAGCCATCAATCCAACCGTCTTCTTCCTGATAACGGCTGACACCTATGCGTTGTTTAGTAACTGGGTCAAGTTCTTCTTTAGTACAAGCCAATGATACATATTTAGTATCAACTTTTCTACGTTTGATTTCTGCTTCCAACCAATTAACATAACCGCTAAAATCAGCATCAAGGTCAATCAGTTCGTCAAAAGTAAAACAATCAAGATAACGGTTTTCTTCTTTTTTAACTTCATCACGGGCTGCTCTAGAAATTCGACGAGTAGTTACCAACCAACCTTCATCAGTTTTTTGCTCCTGCACCGAAGAACGCAAAGCCATTACATCACTAAGTCCGATTTCTCCAGTAATTCCACGTACAAGAATGCGGTCAAAACTACGTCTTACAGGAATGTTGATGACAAATTCAAAATATTCTTCTGCCCAAACTTCATGATTTTCAAAGCTGTAACCCAAAGTTTCAAACCAACCGCGCATTTGTTGAGCTAATGCTATGGCTCTGCATTGATTTTCAGAAGACGCGATGTAGAGACGCGATACATTATTATTTTCCGATAATGCTAGATAATTCTGCGCTGCCAAACGTGCTATTTCTGTACGAATACCTTCAAGAGTTGGCATTCTCTCAAGTTGTTCTTGAATACTAGAAATACTTGTATGTAAAGAACCAATTTGCTGGCTCATCATCGTATCTGCTGGATTGCGGGTAAGTTTCGCGACTTGCGAAAACACAATGTAAAACGCTGCAATCTCCCGTTTGATATCAATTCTCAAATTTTTGATTTCATCACCCAAAGCATAAGCATCAACAAAAGCATCTACCTCAGACAGCAATATTGAAGGGTTATTATGGTCAAATGCTTTGCGAAACGCTGCTTTAATTTCCTGCTGACGAAATAACTCAAGAATCGGCTTGGGCTTACCAACGCCATATTCTACAAGAGTATAAGCATATACCCCGCTAAAATCTCCTGGTGGATGTTCTGGGTCAATCTTAAACTGCTTAAGTAATTTAATTACAGTCTCATTACGCTGAACTTTTTCTTTAATCAAAGGTTGAGCGATGCCACTAATCGCATTAAACAGCAAATCCAGATTAATTAAGCTCATAAAAGGAGATTGCGGTAAAACAAGGGGTGTTGTAATTGTCAGCAGTTATCACCATTAAAAATTATACATCGCAATAGCTAAGTCTAACTTTATACTTTCTCACTTATTTCTTTAGGTGGATGTAGGAATAAAACATACACCTGGATAAAATAGTACGCAAGTACTAAAAATACCCAGTATTCACAATATTTCGTAATGTCGAATCGAAATTTGCTTTATACTGGCTTAACTCGTGCGAAAAAATTGGCGATTATTATTGGTAGTAAAAAAGCTATAGGTATGTGTATGCATTCTAGGGAATCGTAGCAACGGCATACACCATTCAAGGAAAGATTGATGAGATATGCATTGATTCCAAGTTATTTAAACCTCTGTATCGGGTGCAAATCACTTCAAAAATCCCAATGCAAGGAACATCATTAATCCACCTATCCCATCACTCAATATCACTAATACAAAATAATCCCCAGAAGTATTTACAAATATACCTGGAACACAAAAAAGTACTTCCATCACCACAAGTAAGTCATCACTTTGAGATAGGTAGCGCTTTCCATTTAGTCATGAAGCAAATACACATGGGATTACCCGTAAAGCAACTATTAGATGCTTATCCAAAAATAAAGCAGTGGATAAAAAATCTGGAATTAGTTGCACCTCATATTTTTTCCGCAACACCAGAAAATTCTTTTAAAGAATGTGAATATCCGCGTAACTTAATTTTAAAAGGTTGTTTATTATGCTGCATTTACGACATGATAATTACTTCGGATAATGAAGCCAGTATTATCGAATGGACAACGGCTAAAATACCATTCAATGCTCAAATATTAAATTGGCATTGGCAGACACGTTTTTATCTATATGTGTTTGTGGAAAGTATGAATTATCAACCGGAAGAAGTTAGCCTTACGTATTACTTTGTGAATACTGATTCAATAGCGCAGCAATTCACGGTTTATTATACTGCAACACAACATTGTAAAACGCAGTTAGATTTATTAGAACTGATTGATAGACGAAATCAACTACTGAAAAATTATAATAAAGATAAATTACCGTCTAAAAATAAATTAATTAACCCCTTGCTAGATATAGAAAATATTCCAGAAGTACCAATTTAAGATAAATACAGACTTAGCTGTCGTAAAGGGTGAAAAATAAGAAATTTGAAGTGATGGAAACCAACATAGAAGTTTATCGTTCAACAACCATCAAATTATTAGATAGTACTTTCTTGAATAGCTTTATTTTGTCTGGTTTTGTTGAACTTGTAATTTGTTATGCTGATAACGAAAAATTGACAATTCAATTTCATCCCAACCAGATACCTATTTTAGAAAAGTTACTGAATAATCTTCGCAGCGTTACGGAACAACAAATCAATCAAAAAATAGAAACTTTGCAATGGGAACTGGAAGAAATGAAAAACTGTAGTCGTCAAATCCAAGCATCAGAATTTTTGCAAAACGGTAACGGTGTTAAACAATAACACTAACAGGGCAATTAATAGCTGATTTTAATACCTGGGGTAAGTATTGAAACTGCCCTTTCACTTCATTCAACAAAAATATTTGACAATGAATATAATATTTGATTCAGAACTAGATGCTGTATCTGTAGCAGAACAGCTTTACAACGTTGAACGTTTGGATAATATTTTATTTATTCAAAATATTGATTTGAGAGCTTTAAATTTAGCTGTTGCTTTAGCTCAAGTAAAAGCTCCCAAAAGAGATGTTAATTTAAAATGTCTGTTGCCATTTCCTAGAGAAGAAAGGGAATGTACTTTAGATGAAACACCTAAAATTTATGTAGCCTGTCTCAGTGCTTATAATGCTGGGTATTTACATGGCTTGTGGATTGATGGCACTCAACAACTAGAAGATATCGAAGACGATATTAAATGGATGCTTTCATGGTCACCAGTCGCTGATACAGAACCTTGCAACGAATGGGCAATACATGATTACGAATGCTGGCAAGGAATACAGCTTAGTGAATACGAAGATATAGAAACAGTTTCTGAATTAGCGCAACTTCTTGAAGAACACGGCAAAGCTTACGCAGTTTATCACCAACATTATGGCGAATACGCAACAGAACAAGATTGGATAGACCGTTATTTAGGTGAATACGAAGACGAAGAAGATTTTGTTTACCAGATGTGGGAAAGCAGCGGAATAATTCAACAGCTTGAAAAGTTAAATATTTCCACGTTCTATATTGATTGGAAGGCAATATCACGAGACTGGTTTATAGATTCTTACTTCTCTATTGAAGTCGGGCTTAGAGAAACCTATGTTTTTAGTCGTTAGAAAAAGCCATCAGAGCAAGTCAAACAGCGATACTCAAAAATTTATACATAAATTATCCGCATATTTTCTCAAATTACTATATATAATTACTATGTGCAAACTATCACTGATAGACTATAAGCTTTATTTCTTTCCTTGCTATGAAAAAAGATTGGAGAAATATAGAGAAAACTTTCCTTGAATTAGGAATTGACTACAAATTAAAAAGTTGGGTTTATTGGTGTAAAGTCAATAATCAGGAATTTTACTATTCTCCTCAAAAAGAAAGATGGAGAGTAAAGGGGAAAAAGGTTTGGCAGCAAAGCGAAAGTACTGTTGACTTTATCGAGCAAGCCAAAAATTATATACCACCAAATAGAACGAAATCTCAACAAAAGAAAACCTCAAGTACTTCAAACTCAAACAGTCGTAAGAACAAGCAAAGTAATAAGAGTAACAGGAATAAAAATTACAACAGCAACCAAAGTAATTACAAAAGTAACTACCAAAGTAATAAGAATGAAAACTATGCTGGAAGTACTCACAAAGTAAGTGAAATGTTTTTGTTTCAATTTGAACAGCATCTAATTACTCAAAGGAAGCGAGGTTATAAGATTGGTTGGATTTGGCATTCTTTGTTGAGCAGTTTTGATCTAACGGCAGTAGAAATTTGCTGGTTATCAGTTATTTTCGACTATTCCCCGTATTGGGCTTACTACAAAATTAATAGTATTGATATTCTAATTAGTAAAGATGAAGTTTTTAGCATAATTGATTCAAATCGAAGCGATTGGCTGAGGTATTTTCAAAGTCGTTGGGGTGGTTGGAATCAAGAACAAACTAACACTTCAAACAAATCGACTCACAAATCTTCACCCCATCAATACTATTATCATCTTGAAGTATTACAGTTAAGTTTTCCTTTTACCAAAGAAGAACTTAAAAGCGCATACAGAAAAAATCACTAACAACTCATCCGGATACTGGCGGAACGGCTGAAGCTTTTAGAAAAGTGCATAATGCTTACCAAGTTCTATTAAGTATTTAATTTTTTTAGCATAATGTGCTTCGCACTAAAAAATGTGAATAAATAACTCTTTAATTGAATTATTAAAGGGTGCAGTAAACATTGAATACTATATCACTTCAACCATGCTTAACATCAAAAAGAATCGCCAACTTGGTCAACAAACATCTGCTCGTAAAGAAACAATTCAATACTTCTACCGCGTTGCAGCCTTGTGGTATGAAACTAAATCCCAAGCCATTAATTTACTGGACTGGAAACAACTTTGGTCAGAAGCTAGAGAAGAAGGAGAATTGCAGCAATTTCTGATTGCTCCAGGATACCGAAACGAAAATCAAAATCCCTATGCTGATGATGAAGGCGATCGCCGAGGTTACACACCACCCTCCTACGATATGAAAGCTTACTACGCTTGGCAGCAGCAGCGTTTGACTGAAATATTTGCATCTGGAATAGGGGATATTTCTATGATTGACAAACAAAATCCCGACGAAAAGCAGCTTCAAAATATTCATAAGAATCTTCGGGATTACATAATCGAGCAATTGGATATTCTACTTTTAGAACCAGAACATCAGCATCGGCTAGCTGAAATTAAATGTAACCTTACCTCAGATGAAATTGAAGAATGGATAGAACTCGATTCAGAAGATTATTTAAGTCCCGAAGAACAAGAATATCGCAATGAACTCCGGGTGAAAATAATCTACGCTTTGAGTGAATTACTAATAGTGCTTAATCAAGAACGAATGAATAAGCGTAACGAGATGAAGCGACTAGAACAACAAGAAGACTTTGAACTGGTTAACCTCAAACACGCTGAAACCTTAATGGCACGCAATACGGTATCTCAAGAACTGAGCGATGTTGATTTAAGAAGAATTGTAAGTTCTCGTACTAGTAAGCTTGAAGAAGCCAAGGCTTGGGCTGAAGAACATGGTTATGATTGGGACGGAAACGACAGTGATATTGAAAATGTTTCTGTTGTTAACCAAAGTTTGTCAGAATGTTGTTCTAATTAATTGATAATAATAAGGCTGAGTTACTTATGACTCAGCTTTATTTTTTTCAGTAAATTTTATAGCTGGGTATAAAAATGAAAACTCCTATTTGTGCAAACTTTATTTTACAAAGTGCTGAGTCTAATGACAAAGTTTTTATTGTTACTACTATAGAAGAAACGAAAACCATAATTGAGGTGCAAGATGGAGTAGAAAATTTATTAGATGTTTTGGAATTAACCATCGAGCAAGGAGAGGTGATAGCTAAAATATTACGGATTGGCTATAAAGAGAAACCGATAAAAATTAAGCTATGTACTCTTTGATGAGCAATGCTAAGGGCGAAAAAGATTATTAAATATTAGTTAGGTAGATTGTGATAATAAATTCTCAGTTTGATCCAAATCAAATTCCAGAATGCAATGATAAATTAAAGGAAATTCTAGAAGCTTACGGAATTGATGTTTTCTGCGAAGCCGTTACGGAATTGTTTAATTATCATCCATTAACAAAGCCTGCTAATTATAGCTATAAGAGTTGGGTGGTTTTGATGTTGCCCAACGATTTTGAACCAGATTCTATTGTAGAGATAGAAAATATTATATTGACAGCAAGCGATGCTTGAGATTTTACAACAGCCTTAAGCTATACAAAAAAAAGAGACAATTGTAGTCAACTTAATAAAATGTACGCAGGCGATGACAAAATTCAGCCAAATTAATCAGATGAATCTTCTAAAGTTACGGATAAATCAGTACTTAAGAGAAGAAAAAAGTAAGAATTCAATCAGACGCTAAATATTTTTCTGTATAAATCAACTAAGCCAACTTCTTGATATAAATCAAGTGAACGATAGCGATAAATTTCCTGCTTATTTTCTGGAAGATATAAACTCATACCACATAGTTTTTCTAAATTGGTATTTTTATAAAAGCTACCATAGAGTTCTCCTCCTGTTTTGTAATACACGGTAACTGATGAAAGCAGAAATTGAGCAAAATCGCTTAGTTCATTTTGAACTTGATTGTTAGTTCTTGAAAGATAGTTGAGCAATAAAAGTGCATCGCAATGCTGTTCGGCAAAATAGTGGTAAGTTGATAGTTCTGATTGTTTGATTGCTGGCAAACCTTTGTTAATAATGCGCTTGAGTACCTGTGAAAGTTTTTCTGGAATGAGTTTAACAGTTTGATTATCTACTAAAGTAAGCGTGTGATACATATCTATTCGCTCAGAATCCATAATTGCTATAGCTGCTTCACGCCCCTTAACTGATGGATCTTTTAAACGGTTGAGAAATCCTTTGTAGTAGTAATTAGGTGCGCCAAGTGCAAGCTGAGAAGCAAGGGTATATCTAGCACAATTTCTAACTTCGTATAAAACTTCTAATGTCGCTTTGTTGCAGTTTTGGAAGAAAAGCAGTTCCACTCCGACCTTAGTAGCCCGATTAAAACTACTAACCACATCTGCAAATTGGTCAACCCCCATCCACGTTCGCTTTTTAGCAATTGCTTTATGATCGTCAGGACTTACTTCGTTAATTTTTCCACCATGACCAACAATAATAACTGCCCAATGCTGTGCTTCAAAAGTTCGATTTGCCCAATTAAGATAAGCCCGAAAAGCAGATACATCGCTACTATCTTCTCCTGCTATATCAATCTCATTTACAATTCCATTACTAATTAGGCGACGACGCATATTTGAATCGCCCCAATAATCTGATTGAACCACTACTAAATTTTCCGAATTTTGCGTACCTTGGGTTAACATTTCAACAATTGGTTCACCAAAACGCACAAGGTCGTTATCGTATGGCATCCAATATAAAACTACCCATTTATAACGCGATTTATTTTGAGAATAATTAGAATCTATTGCAAAAGTAGAGTTTGTAGCTATACTTCCAGCGAAAAAAGCTGAACCCAATATCATATTACGACAGAAATCTCTTCGTTTTATGCTAAACATAAAAATGTATATTCGTTGACTATGTATTTAAATTTATGGTCAGCCTTCCTAACTCAAGTCATCTTTGTTTTCTAGTGATACGCATTTATCTAGTGCAGTTTAGCTTTATTCTATTCACCTAATTTGACTCCTAATTTGAAATACATTTTTCATAATAACTGTATATGATAAAATCGCAAGCAAAATCTTTTAATTATTGCTGTGATTTTTTTTATTACTGTCTGGAATTTACTTATTTGACACAGGTTTTTTCTATTTAAAAATTAAATATAGAGCAAGCCGGGTTGAAAAATAACGGTGAGAAAAATGACAAATCAAACCGAACAAAACTCAACTGCTCAAATCCGCGCTCTCAATGATAAATTCCGTCAAACATTCGATATAAAACTTGGAAAAGTAATCATTACGCAGGGAGTCGGTTGTTTAAATACAAACCAGCTACAAAGATTACTTCAAGCAGTAAAGCAATTTAACGATTTTAATCAAAATAACGACCCTTGGAAAGAACATGATATGGGTAAAATAGAGTTGTTTGATGAAAAGTTTTTCTTTAAAATAGATTATTTTGACCGTAAAAATTACTCACAAGGTATTGGTTCGGAAGAACCTGCGAATGTTGACAAAACGTTTAGAGTAATGACGATTATGCTTGTAAGCGAATACTAGTTTACTAAAAGACGCTTATGAAAAATTACCATAAGCGTCTTTTAATTTGGAGTATGAAAAATCAAAAATCTATCTGATCAGAATCTTGATTATTTCTACTTTCCTCAATCATTTGATTAAATTCTTCGGAATTAACGAGTTTATCGGTTTCTTCGTTTTCTTTATCTCGTTCTTCCATTTTTTTTAAATCATCACTAGTCGGATAATATAGTTCATCCACATCAAGCTTTCCTTCTGCTAACAATTCTCCCGATGTTTTATCTTGATAAGGATTACGAATCGAAATGTATTCTTTCTTTTGAGTCATTTGTAAAAATCCTCTTCTTTATTTTTTCACACGCTAAGTTTAATTTAAACAAAAAAATACTAATCTGAGTCAGAAGATAATTAGTAATTATTTTCCATATTATTATCTGCTTTTATCGATTGATTTCCAGCTATTCTTGCGTAAATAGAAGGTGCTATTTGTTGGAAATGTTGTACATCCACTTCACTTAATCCATTAGCTGCAATTTCTTCAGCAATATCACCAATCGGTAATGCTTGATACTCCCCATCAAAATATTTAACTCGCATTTTGGGGCTAGATGAACCATTAGTCCACAAAGTAATTTCTTGCGTCTGCGGATTCCAGCTTACTGTATTTAACTTCCCTACTACCGTTGTTTTATCTTGAGTGGAAAGAAAAGCGTGAATAATTGGCGCTATTTCCAATGTACGATTAGCTTGAATTTGTTGCGCTAACAAGAGCTTATTTTCTGAAAATTCACTTTGCTGAACTTGATTCCACGATTGCGGGTACTCTATCGTACTCGCATCAATTACCACCTTTGCTGCTGAAGGTGGGGAAGCGGTAATATTACCCTCGACGGTGTAACCCTGTACCGGAATATTATGAGCTTTTAATACTGCTGTCAGTTTCTCAAATGACTCAGGTTTCAATTCTCCTAATCTTTTGTCTTTAATTATTGCAACCCCAATATCCGGTTTTTGAGGATTTCTACTCGGTTGAACAGAAATAGTCACGGTAGCGTGGTAATTCTGTTTGCTCCAATCCACATCAGCGAAAGCTCCCGATTTTAGCTTGTTTACCTCGATTACATTACCTCTTGCTGTAGTAATGATTACTCCCGAACTTGCTTCACTGGTTATTTTAGCTTTGGCGTTAAGGGAAGCTCTACCGAAGGTAATCGCCCCTACACTCATTTGAGCATCGGAGGGTGAAAGCATTCCTAGTTTCTTACCGTCTGCGATTAACCAACGTCCCTGGGATGATGAATTAATATAGCTGGGAGCCAGTTCAATTTGTATCGGAACTTTCTCTCCTTTCCAAACCTTTCCTTGGTGTTCGGAAGCATCTCGATGGGTTCCCACTACAGTAAATTCGGTAAACTGGAGTTGATTAAGCTGCTCTTTAATCTCTTCTCCAAAAATAGCAAAAACTGCACCAGCACGTTTATTAATATCGTATTCTTCTTTTACTCTTTTAGTTGATAGATTCCACATCGCTGCTGCTATAGCTAAACGTTCTTTCTCTGGAATATTTTCTCTAATTTTAGCAGCATACTCATAAGCTAATTTAAAAGCAGCTTTTTCATGAGAGGGATTGAGAGCAGGATTGATATTAATATCGAGTTTACCAAGTTCAATCCAATTGCTTTTACTTTTATGGTGCAGTGTTTGAAAGTTGTCTTTATTTACAATTATAGAAGCTTCAGTTAACAATCCCAACTGTTTTTTTGCTGGTACAATCTGCCCGCGTTTATTAATTGCAGTTTCTCCCGGTATTACAGCAAAGGCTTTATATTGATTCTTATCCTTAAGTAAAGAAATCTGCATTTGCGACAGCGCATAAGTTTGAGGATGCTTGGTATCTTTTTGATTCAATCGAATTTCTATTTGATTTCCCTTACAAGATTTAGCCACCATTCTCAAATTCGGTTGATGTCGATTAGCTTCTACTTCCTGTTTAATATCGTATGCTGCTCGAATTAACCTTTCATATTGTTGCTTAATATTTGCCGCGATTTCAAGCTGTGAAGAATTAAAATCAATATCTCGAAATAAATCTCTAAATTGAGATAATGGACGAGGGGTAAGAGCATTACTTTCAAAATGTTGATTGCTTTCTTGAACTAATAAATCAATTGCGGTATGTAAATTACTTCTAATCGGTTTATCTAAATAAGCCCATTTTTCATTGCGGTCTTCAAGAGCGTAAACTTGAGGATAAGCACATAATTCTGTACATAATTTTATTACTTGCGGGTCGCTACGCAATGCACTTTTACCGCTTTGTCCCTCAATCTTTAACTGTTGGTCAATTACCCCAGATAAACCATGAAATAGTTGCTGTGCTTTAGCTAATCCTGCGGTAACTTCTTCAGTTGTCAATGTATTATTTATTTCTGGTTCACCAACAGTCGTTAAGTAATTTTTAAACACATTATTTGAGCCTTGCTTTTCAAGGGTAAAACGGCGATTATATTCAGTAAAATCATTGAATAAATCTTTTAAATGTTCTGCTTCCTTGGGTAAACCAAAAGAAGCACATCGAGCAAGGTTAGCTGATAAATTGGCTAAAAATTCTCTTTGCTCGTCGGCAGGAATTTTACTGCATTCCGACTCAATTGCGATCGCTTTCATAGCTAAGTTAGCTACAATTCCAATATTGTCGTTAGCAGCTTCTAAAGCTATCTTCTCAAAGCTGCCACAGTAAGCTGCTTTTGTCGGTAAAACGCTTTCTGGATAACGGTTTTCCGGTTGAGTTTTGAATTGAATCTCCTGGGTGGTACTGGGAAAATCTTGAGCCAATGCAGTTAAAGGTTTATCACCATCGCAGTCACTATTAAGAGCGGCAGCTGTGCGACGATTGAGTTTAATACTACCGGGATTAGCTTCTTCCCCTTCCAATAAGCGATTCGTAAGTACTGCCATAACGTTCGTATTACCAACTGGGGGACGGTGATACAAAACTTTCGCACCATCGGGTTTAGTGCGATCGCAAATCTCCCAATCTTTCAAACGGTTGCAAGTCATCAGCATCGATGACTGAAATTTGATAACTCGTCCCGTAGCGCAATCTCTGTATTGTTCTTGAAGATGTTCTGAAAGAAAGTTGATCACCTTTGGTGTTTCAATAATTTGCAAATGTCCTTCTAAATCAGCTTTCAGAAGTTGATACATTAATTCAGTGTCGTTATCTCCAAATGCTTCATCAATGACATCTCCAAAATCATCCAAGTCAAAGTCATCGATTAACTTATTTCCAGTTTCTCTTTTAAAGTCACCTTTTAACCTTCTTTCTACCATTGAATATAATCTATTGCTACTTTACGTGGGTCATTAGCAATACTGTCTAATTCAATCAAACGCTGTTGTATTCTAGGTAAAGCATCATTTTCTGCACCTTTGGGTAATCCCACCCAATACTGAGCGCCCGTTGCCGCTTCTACCGTGCGGGCATTTTCGCGATTACCAATACCGATTGTAAGAATATATTCTCCGGGCTGAACTTCTGTTTGTCGATTAATCCTTATCCCTGTTTTCTCATCGTAGAGTTTATTTTTACGCCCTTTGCCCAATTGAGATTTAGAAAGCACTAAGTTATAACCGTTTCCAATATCAGAAAGATTAACTGGTGCTAAGGTGCCTTTAATTGTTTGGTTCGCGTTGATTCCCTCCTGGGATTTAATAATTCCTCTTACCTGGAATTGAGTAGAAGGAACATTACCTAACTGTTTGTGTAATTTATGGTCAATTCGTCCGTCCCCATCCCCCACAAGTAACAAAGCCTGTTCTTCTGGTAAAATCCCGCCACACTCCCCGGTTTCATCATCAACAATCAACACTTTAATATCTTTGACTTCAGAAAAATACTCGCATTCGCCAAATAGTAAAGAACCATAAGCAGCACCAAAATGTGGCTCGTCAAAAATTTGTAACTGTAATCGTGGTTGATCGGAAAAATACAGTCGGTCTTTTTTTGAAAACTGGAGATACTTATCTTGATGTTTCGTCAAATCATCCTCAGTTGAAATTCCAGGATAAACAATGCCGATACTCCACTTAACATCACTACCATAAAGATATTCAGCCGCAGTGTTTTCCAAAGTCTCAATTAAAGGTTTACCATCAACTTCAATAGGCTTACCTGTTTTGGTACAGAAATATTCTAGAGCGATTGACATGATATTAAACCTCTCCGTGCTTCCCCCTGCACCCTGCACCCTGCTCCCTGCCTCTAATTACGGTTCAACTGTAAGCAAACAATAAAATTCTAAACTGACAGGTATCCTAAAGCCTTGATATTACGTTGACATTTACAATTAAGGAAAAATAAAGTTGTAAACTGTGTAGGTGTAAAACTGCTGTTTAGCAAGAAACTGCAAACAATAAAGTTCTAAACTGTCACATTGCTTGTTAGTTCAAAACTGGCAAGTGCTAGATCAATGGCAACTTTTACTTGTGGGTTAGCGGCAATTTTTGGTTGCATACTGACTCGACGAACTAATTGTTTGCGTGTGGGATGTATATTCTCTTCATCAAAGCACTCTGCGACCCATTGAATTCGACGGATAGCAAATTCGCAGTGTGTTTCAACAACTTTAGTCAGAATTTCTTTTGTCAGTGGTAGTTTGTCTAAACATTGCTCAAGAAGTGACTTTCGGTCTATAGCCCTACCAATAGCTGCTCTAGTGATTCTTATTGGATGTCCAGGCATATTTCTTAAATTGCTAGCTGATAATTCTACCGCGACCGCAAGTTGAGCATCACGACTAGACCAATCCACATAACGAGTTGGATATTGTCGAGGTTCTCTGTTTTTGTTAGCTAAGGGTAAATGCATTTCCAGCCATTGTTCGTCATAAGCACGAAGACGATTGTAAAAGGGACGAAAATTTCTGGATAAAAATGTTCGTGTTGCACTAGGATGTTTTACAAGGATTTTGAGCCATTCTGTTCGATAATAATCTAAATTATCGAAAAAAGTTTCTTTGGCAGTTTTAAAGCAGTATTTTCTTCGTTCAATGTATGTTAGCCTGCCTCTGGGTCCTTTCCTGGGGAATGGTAAATTTAAGCGAACAGCTTGACGTTTAATGGTGTCTTTACTAGCAGTTCCCAAAAGCATACAAATCTTCTGAAGACTAAGTGTAGAATCTGACCATAATTTACGTAGAGCTTCCTCCCAGATAGTGCCATATTTCTCAACATCATCAATCCTCATATTATCTTCAGGACAAACATCAGGACCAGTTCGTATGTATGTAAAACCACAACTACAACAAAAAGTACCAGTAAGGCGACCACCATGAGTTTTTTGATAATTGATATGGCACTCCTTAATAGAAAGCTGGCGAAAAAATTCACAAGTGGGATTTAGACAAGGCCAAGGTCCCGAACCAAAGAAATCGAGATGATTTGGGATTTTATTCCATTCTTCTTGCGTATATCCAAGAAATCGAATTAACAACAAATGTCGTAAAGGATGGTTGACCTTATCTCTATTTAAAGATTTCACAATTTGAGATAACCAGTTACTACGTTTGCTTTCGTCCACCTCACACTGAAGTAAACTTAATATTTCTGGTGAATAATATTGCTTAAACTCTTCTACCAGTTTTCTTATACGAACAGCACCATTGTAAGTAGCTAGCCCACGGTTAGCTAATATTCTAATATAACGATTGTGTAAACATTTGAAGTCGGGTGTTATATCGTGTTTACATAGTAAAGTTGTAGCATCTTGAGCGATAGACAGCAGTACTTTGTGATTTGGATCTGACAAATCTAACTCACGAGGTGTTGTCAAAACTATTGCTTGCTCGGCACAGAAATACTCGCTGCAATTACTATGATTACGAGCAGGTGCTTTAGAGCATTCCAAAAAAACATAATGAATTGGGCAAACTTCTACTCCAGCTAATTGATGAAGGCGATGCCAATATAGCTCGCCAAATTTTAAATCATCTTCTTGGGCACACAATGGACAAAATCGCAGCCAGTTGGGACGACGTATAATAGTAGGAGTAATTCCAGATAAATTGTGAATAGAGAGAGCATCAAAAAACATCATTTTCTCTCGAATTCGTTCAACCCGGTTTAGTGGTAAAAACGGAGCATAAAAAGGTAACAATGTATGTTCATCTATCAACCTTTGGGCAGTGTAGCCATATCCTAGTGGTAAAACAGAGATTAGATGGTTCAGGTGGCTTGGTAAATCAACAACTGTTGTAACATTTCTATCACCAAATAATTCTTGATTCAAAAATTGTTTATCTGAATACTGTATACGGTCTGAATACCGCGCACAAACACTGTAAAGTAATTCATCTGGGAATGGGCTTGGAAAGCAAGGAATCATATGACTACATCCTGGCGAAAAATTGTTTCTTTATCTGTGCAAATATAACCAGCTTCTCGAAGAGTTTGATAAGCAGAAATACCATTTTTCTTGCCATTAGCGACAATTTCTGGTAGCAAGCAAGTTGAATTTTTTATATTTTGAGATTCAAATATGGAACTATTACCTGTATTGGATTCAAAAGAACTATCTAAATTTTGATTTTGAATACAAACTTCTTTTTCAACTGAATAATGTAAATTATTTTGAGGCTTAGTATCTTGTTTTTGAGAAATTGAAATATTTGAGTTTGTATGCACTTTTCTATTATTAACCTCAATTGAATCTTCAAAATTTATACCCCTGAGTTCTTCTTCGATAAACGGTTCAATATCAATAGGATGAACATCTTCATAAGATTGCATTTGTTTGATATTCCCTTGTTTTAAGGCATCTAAAACGGATGTAGCTGTACGTAAACAATCGCGAGCAACTGATTTTATGACTGCTGTTGTTATTTCCTCTTTACCAGTAGTAATAGCTCGTGCCTGTGCTAGCATAAACACTTTTACAGCAAAATCAGTAATACCTTGGCATTCATAATAAAGTGAATGACTTATTTGAGGTGTAATTTTGCAGGGGTTTCGCACATATTGATATTGCCATAAAGATTGGATAAATAACTGCCAATCTTCATCTTCTTTCATCCTGTCCCAAATAAAATCTCCTTGTCCAGTCCCTCGGCGAATTGAGCGAAATTCACTACCTAAGATTGACCAAGCTTTATAAGTTCCTACCAAAACAACAGGTAATCCAATAGTATTAATAAGTTGAACAAAAAAGTCAAGAATTTTTTCGTAGCCACCAACATTCAATTTTGTTAAACATTGGATTTCGTCAATCACAAGTACTCCTAAATGAACATTAGAAGCGACTAAAGCTACATAAGGCATCATCTCATTGACTGTTCTACGTCCTCTACCACCATATATTTCGTAATACTGTGTTTCTAATATGTCATCAACAGCTTGGAAAAAATTGAGGCATAAACCTTTGACTGAACCATCAGCAGGACATTCTAATTTGAGCCATACTAATTGTGTATTAGGAAGATGTAATGAGTTTTTGTAAAAGTTGTGATGAATAACTTGGGGATATAAAGATAAAATCTCTTGTACAGCTGTTGACTTACCTACACCACTAATTCCAAGGATAGTAAAACCTGTGGCTGTTGAACGTAAATTTCTACTACTAAGTTTTGTTGAACCTAAAGTTTTGACACGGGAATGAATTTCTTTCCAAAAGCCCTGTTGAATAGGGTTTCTAGCAATATATCCGACTCGAATCATACGCGAAAATCGTTGTTCTAATTCAATATGAGGAGGAAGAGGTGTAAAGAACTGCAAAACATTTTGAATTAAATGCAAACGCAGATGAGTCGGTAAATTACGTTCTTCTTCACTAAATAAAGGGAAAAACTGCAATTTCTCAATCACTTCTTCTTCTGTAAAAATAGGCGGCAATGCTTCGATAAGAGGATTACCACTATAGATAGAAATTTCATTATGATATGAAGCCATTATCTTTTCTCCTCTAAATACTTGAAGCGGAGGTTTTGAGTATCTAATACGATTCATTGTTTAATTTCCTTATTAGTGATTTACGTAATTCGTCAATTGGTCGGTGCGGTGGTACATATTCATCATCAGTTTCCAAAGTAGCAACTGTTGATGTTGAGTTTAATTGTTCTTCAGACTCAGAACATAAATTTTCTCGTAAATCCCAAGCATTCAATTCCTGTTCGTACTCTCGTTCTGCTTTTCGATTTTGACGAATATCTTTGACTCTTGAATTTTTAGTTTGACTATCAAAAGTATTTACTGTTTGCTCTGAGGCAGAAGTTTTTATGTCATCTATATAAGTATTAAGAGCAGCTTTAGCTTGTTCTTGTCTGGGTTTAGCATCATGTCGGGCAAAATTTGTTTCTGTAAAGTGGTCAGCAACTTCATACCAATTACACCTTTGATATGCTTTTGAAGCAGGAAGTAGATGACAAATTTCCAAGTGTCTGTCATTGTCAAGACGTAGATAAATGTTGTCCAAATTTCGCGGGTCGTAAGCGATTGCTTGCTTCCAACTACCTTTAATTCCCGCTTTTAAGAACCACTGCTCTTTATTCGCTAACTCGCAAGTATAGCGCAAGCCGCTAAAATTTATACCTCTACGGGTAATAGAGGCTTCTGCTGTTGGTAAAAGGTTTAAACGAATAATCTCAGTTGTTTCAAAGCGCGGACGACCATAATTATGAATTCCCCAGTTCCACAACTCGCATGGTATTGGGTCTACCCCGTCTGAAATCATTGCTCGATTTATTGGATACTCACTTAACCAGTGATAGTTGTTGTAGTAAATGATTAGACGGATAATGATTTTACGAAACTCTTCAAGTGTATAAATTGCATCTAATCGGTAATCCCTTTCACCTCGTTCTCTTGGTTTGTATACTGCTCCTGGTTCCCAATGGATTACCTCATCATTTATAAGGCGGAAAAGTCTTTCGACAACTGCTTTCCAGTCTGGACGATAAGCAGGTGTATTCTGGAGTTCTATACCTAGAGATTTGACCATGTGAGTGGCATTAGCGCTTAAATATTCGCTACCACGGTCTGTAAGGAGAGATTTGCAAAGATGATGACAAGGCCATTGTTCTGCGGTAATACTAATACCATGCTCAGCACAAAATTTTACTTTGTCTGTAGTTGCATTTTCTAAAGCAAGAGCAGCACCTAACCAAGAAGGTCCTTCTAAACTGATATTAAATCCCACTATTAACCTGGAAAATAAATCAACTATTAGATAAAGTATTGGGCGACCTATAATCCGTTTTCTATCAAGCGAACTCACTAAGTAAATATCGCCTATAGTTGAGTCAATCTGCCATTCGGCTCCTGGATGAGATGCCATCTGGGTAGAATCTCCAAGTACTTCCCGATAACGCAGGTTGACTCGATGTTGACCTTCACGTAACTTCAGAGACTTCGCAAAATCTCGCTCTTTGTAGTACCAGTAGCAAAATTGTCTGAAGGAAGGACGTTGTTCTTCACCTAATAAAATGGGTATTTTTACCCCATCAGAGTCATAACAACCATGAGAAAAATACTCTTGCAACATATGTTGATAGGCATCTTTCAATGTTCTACCTTGTTTTTCGTGAAAAATTCTGGCGCTCTTGGTAATGATTTGCCGAATCTCTAAATCAACATTTATTCCTGTTACTTTACCTTTGAGTTTATCTTGTTTGCTTGGACGACCCCGCTTATTTTCTTGTGGATGCCTTTCCTTGGAAGCCCCACCACAATTTGAAAACTTTGGAAGAAGAGCGTTTGGCTTCTGCCCTCCTTGCCAATACCGTCGTAAATATTTATAAATTGTTACTTTATTCCTTCCCGTGCGTTCTACTGCTTGCTTAATTAGGGTGCCCCGCTCGACACTTAAAAATGCTTTCTCTTTATTATTAACTATTGGGGCAATCACTTCCCATGCTTCATCTCTTTTTCTACGGTGATTTTCAGGAATCATATCTTCACAACCGCTGTAAGCAGCATATATGTCCGTCTCTAAAATATGAGCTTTTTTCTCGGCAAGGATATTCTCTAACTCCAAACATTTATGCCAGACTGGAAGAGCATTTGCACAACAAACATCGATTGTAACAACATCTATTCCGGAAGCATCAACCCATAGCACGCGGACAATCGTTGATACATTGGTTAACTCTTTTGGTAATTCAATTAAAACATTTTCAAAAATATTCATAATTACCTCTAAAGCGGGCGTAAACTCAGAAAAGGTTTTCTATTTTTTACTGATTTAATTATTTTTTAAATCTTTCAATAGGGGAGAAGTAGGATACATTTGCAACTTTTGTTCGGGTTTAATTAGTTGATTTATATTAATTAACCACTGTCGATTTGCAATTAAATGACGTGCTACACAAAGACTAGAACCTTTTTCCAAGCCAAATTGAGAATCACATTTGGCTGCTATATCCTTTAACGAGACATTCTCGTCAGCAACTCTTTGTGTCAAATTTAAGGCGATTTGTTTAATTTCATCATCTGTCAAAGGTAAAAGTTCTTGCACGTAGAAGAAATTGTGCAACCATTTCATATTTTCTACCAAAACATAATCAATTTCTTTTTCTGTAACAATTCCCCAGCTAACATTTCTTTTTTCCCAATATCTACGTTCAATCTCAAACTTTTCTAAAACTCGATTTGACGATAATTTTTCTACTGGCTTTACTGTTCGAGCTACATCCACAACTCCAATATTAGATTTAATAGTTACTACGAAATCAGTCGTCATTACATTTAGTTCCTTAGTTTTTGGAATTTGTGGATGTTTTACACCACATTCTTGTGCAATTAAGAGAGTTTCTTCACTATTTAAAGGATATTGCTCTCGAATATCTATAACGATTAGTGACCATTCTAATGTTAAGAAATAGCAGAATTCTAATGAACTGAAAAAGTGATGAACTCTATGAGTCTTCCAACCAAGACTTTGAGTCGAAAGACCTTTTGACGAAAAGTCCCTTGTCCAGATAGCAGGTTGATAATCAACGCCCCTACCTTGACCACAACCAGCATCTATTCGTTGATTAATATTTTTTTGACCCTTGGCCTTCCTTTTACTCGTGACCATGCTATTTTCCTCGTAGCTATTTTTACTACTTGTATGAGTTATCCCACCCAAAAAAAGTAAATTATTACAACTCACACCCGAGGTTACTGTTAGTATCAGCCAGTTTATAACTAGGGCTGTTTACTTGCAAAAATTGATATAATAGTTAAGTTCCTATCATAAATAACCTTGATATTGTATAGCTTCAAATTTTTACAAAAAGTTATTTAGCTCGGAGGTTTTACTTAAAAACAGCTACATCAATATTTAAGGTTAAAGGTCAAAATACTACTCAATAATCAAAGGGAGCAGTATGTGACAGTTAGTTTAGAACTTTACGACCTAGTTTATGAGTTTACGTCTCAGTTTAGAACTTTATTGTTTGGGTTCAATCAACGAACTTACGCTTTGTCGGTGGAGTAGCCCAAACAACGCAGTGTCCTGACTTTGATTTACGCCCGTATTGGGATAAAATTACCCCTAATCTTTGAGCATCCTTGACGCATTCCCCGTTTTCCAGATACCCGCGATTCCAATCAATCAAATTTCTAGCGAACTTCCCTTCTCTCGACATCGCCCATTTCATTGCTTCCAACTCATTCCACGTCAAAGTGCTTGATTGCACCTTTGTATATCCACCACCTAATATTCCAGCAATCCAGGGAGGCATTAAAATTCCCATAATCGCCCCAACTCCTAAAATGAAAAATAATAACAAACCAGCCGGAAGTACGGAAGTTAAAAGTTTCCTGCTTTCCGTAAACCGTGCTTTAAGAATTAGAGCATGAGCAGCTCTATCAATAGCAACTTTCTGACGCTCTACTGCAACTTTTTCAACTTCTTGCAAGTTGCGAGCCAAATCTCGATTCCAACTTTCAAATAATAATTGCAGAACTTCCGGCGCATTTTTTAACATTGCTTCTAATTGTCCGGTAGCTACCAAAATTAGAAACAAAGGGTCATCTTGAGATAAACCACAACTCACAGCAAAACTCAATACCTGCTTTTTAAACTCTTCGCTTTTACCTTTCAAAGCTTCAGCCAAGAATTTATTAACTTGCTCATTTTCTTCCTCATGACTAGGGTTTTTATTAGCTGGAGCAACTTCTTGTGTCATTTAACCAACCCCGTTTGGGCGAATGCTGCATGAGCTTCTTTGAGAAAATTCTTTACTCGCTGCTTTGATATCACCTTCAATTCAGGATGAACAAGCGCACTTTCAAAAGTAATCCCCAATCTGTCAATTACGTTACGCTCCCAGAATGGAAATTTAGGGAAATCCATCTCTATAAATTTATGGTTCTCTTTAGCCGTGATAAAATCTGGCATCTCCTGAACATAATCCCACTCATCGCATAATCCCAGATTTTTCACAAATACATGAGTTACTCTGTCTCCTAAATCATTTAGAGATTTGATAAAGAAATCAACGGAATCTACCCCTCCAGTACATACAAACCATTTCACAAAATTAATTTGATATTCTTTACCAATCTCATCTAAATCATTCGTCTTTATCCAATTTGTTACCTTTGAGTAAACTTGAGCGGGTAAATTTACGATTACTGATTTCTCAAATGCCAAATCAAAAATTTGGTCAGCTTGCTTTACTTGCTTGTCATCATCACTAAAAAAGGCTGAATATACGTTTTGATAAATTTTAGAAATATCTTTATTGCTTTTGTCTGCATCTACAATTGCTACTTTATGCTTTATAGAAGCACAGTATTCTATTAAGCCTCTACTAACAAATGATTTACCCGCGCCTCCTTTTTCACCATCTACAATGTGAATTGTAGTCGGAACTTTGATTAGTTGTTCTTGATTGCTAACATGATTGTTTGTTTTAGCAGATATTGGAGTCGTAACTGAGGCTTTATCTACTAGTGTATCTTTTCTTTGGGATGTAATTTCTGGTTCTTCTTTATCTGATTTGGGTTTTGTTAATTCTATATGAGGTAAATTTGAATCATCACTCAGTTCCCTTGCCCAATCTTGGGTAGATAGCTTATCGGTAGGTAATTTGATCTCATTTTGAGTTTTTGGTAGTGTTTCTGAAGAATCTTGTTGTTTTTGCATTGTTACGGGTGTAGATATTGAATTATGAGAAGAATTACTGTTTTTCTTTGGTCTACCTATTTTTCTTTTTTCTACTTGTTGATTTCCTGCTGTATCGCTCATTTAATAAATCTCCGTTTGGATAACAATAATTTATTCAGAAAATGAACCTAAACTACCCCATTCCCCATTCCCGATTTCAACTTCCAATTGTCCGACAAGCTTTGTTTCATTTTTGTGATAAACATTAGAATTTTTTTCAGCTTTAACTTTATTTGATTCGCTCGATTGAGTTAAATTCCCATGATTATAAAACCGCTCCAATCCTAAAGATGAGCAAATATAATCAGCGTGTAGCAATAACTCCCTAACCGCATCTCTTCCTAGTTGTTGTTTAACATTCAACGGAATTACATCATCCTCAAGTAACACCAAAGGCAACCAGTAAGGACGAATTGCCTGCATTATTAAAGTATTAACAGAACTTAGTTGGTGATGTCTCAGATAATTTAAAACTTTTTCTTCTGGAGTCCCTACGAAAGGTTGGAATCGAATACTGTAGTCAACTCTACGTTTTTTCAACTTAAGCTACCTCATCAACTGAACTTGAGCCAGACATGAAATACAAAAACATCCCGTAAGCGTCTGTAAGTCTCGTTCCTAATTTGTACATATCTACTGCATCCGGTACAACTACCCCACCGTGCCAAATACAAGGTGTAGACGAATAACGAGAATTGAGTTCTTTCTTCAAATAATCTGCCGTACCTCCACAAAATACTATTTCATCAACATCGCGGGGAACTACATTGTTTAACCAAGAAATTAGCGTTGCCATATAAAGGTTTCGCGCTTCTTTGATTGCCGTTACTAACGCTGTTACTTCCTCATTGCGAGCTGAAACCGTAGTGCTGTGAGTTAACTTGTACAAAGGAGTCGGATTGATGTCGTACCCGCTTGCAACTATAGTTCTACATAAATCAGATTCTGATAATCCGCTGGTTTTAGTCATAACGGTTTCTATCATCCGCACCATGCCTAAATCCGAGGTTTTACCGCTGTCTAATGCTCCCCGATAGCTTACCAAAACTGAAGCGTTACGATATCCAATCATGATAATTGCGCTTTTCCTTTGCCCAATCGCTACCCCTACTCGCTTCGAGTGAAGTAGAAATACTCCCGCACCCTCTGGATAACAGTTAAATCGCCCTAACTCCAGTGACATATTACCTGTGGGGGTTTCGTAGTTTTTGAGAAGCGAGCGGAGAATATGTTCAAACTTTTTTCTAGATTCATATTCACTAGCTGGAAGTAACACAGCTAAATCAAGCTTGAAACAATTACTCAACTTCAACTTTTGCGCTAAAACCCAAACCGTTGCCAAAATTTTGTATAAACCTCGTTCATACTTTAGTTCTCCTAATCCAGCATTAGCATAAAAGCGTGATGCAGCTAAATACCCTACCGCTGCATACTTACCACCGAATCCAACCCAAGCCGCATTCGTAGGTTCACATACTCCTAAATTATTTTGTAACAAATCATCAATCGCCGCTTTGGGTACGGCTATTACTTCCGGCTCCATAAATAAACTCCCTATTTTTCCATCATCGCTTGCATAAATTGCTTTTAAACCGCTACCACCAATATCAGCCGCGAGAGTTAATTGAACCGGATGACTATTTTTTTGCTTTGTTTTTCGATTACTGTTACCCATGTTTTATAAAGAAGAAATTGTGAGTAAAGATTTAGTAGTAATTGAGTAAGTTGTGAGGGATAAATGAGGGATTCATAATTTTATCTAATACCCTTTTTTGGATAATTTACTTCATATATTCCTCACCAAATCCTTATGACATAATTTTTGATAACTATTTACGTGTAAAATGCTTGGAGTAATGTTTTAAGGTCGTAATCGGTCATATTTTTAGCATTGAATGCGGTATAATTACGTTCCAATTCACTAATCAAATTATCTAGCTCCGTTTATTGCATTCTAAATACATCCCAGCCTGTTGGTAAGTTAGTTTGTAAACACACTACACAATTTTTTCTTCTTGTAGCTTGAAAAATTATTGTGCTGAAATTAAACCCTAGTTTCCGTTAAAAAATTCCGTTCAAACGTGTGAATATAATCGATATTAACAAGGCTTATCATTCCAAATGACCAATCAAGTAGGATTGATTCATAATCAGCGATTTTGATTTTCATCATTTTTAATTCTTAATAACTTTTACTACATTTCTATTTAGTAACGAATGAGGAGTAAAAGCGGCAATCTAGCAATAGGAATATTCTTAAATTAAAAATTTATAGCCAAAATTAATCGTATAAAAAACTATTCTTAATTTCATAAAAACCGAATATTTAATAAAAGACTATAGCCATTGCTATGATCAAGGTTCAAGCATATAACCATGAAAACAAAGCTGTGTATAATTACACTATTTTCAGATAATTCATGCTAAAAATATTACATAATGTTATTGATGAATCGACATTATTAAGAGTAAATACATAGAATAGATGTAATTTATAAATGTAATTATCAATCCATACGCAAGATGAAAATCTTGTTTTAAGGCTAAAATTTAGTTGCATCTACTGCGTAAATTCAAAAACTTTGCTTCCGACTAACGTATTATTTTATGAGGTGACATAATGTTTGCTGTTGTCACGCCCAAAGAAATTCATTTACCCCCTGGAACGGTTTTAAAATTACCTGGTAGTTGGGATGAGTATCAATCTTTGTCCGCACAGCTAGGAGACCGTTCTTCTCCTCGCATCAAATATCGACCTGGAGAAATTCTGTTAATGGCACCGCTACCAGAACATGGGCGCAAAGCTAGCTTAATTGCAGATGTGGTTAAAGTTTTGCTCGATTATTTAGAGCAAGAATACGAGTCATTTACTCCAATTACAATGGAATTATCTTCCATAAGCGGTATTGAGCCGGATTACTGCTTTTATATTGATAATTGGATGGCGATACGCGAAGCGTCACGCCTCCGGCGTATCGCAGGTAAAGATAGAATTGATTGGAGTGTTGAACCACCTCCAGATTTGGCTATCGAAGTAGACGTAACAAGTTACACAGATATAAACGATTATCTACCCTACCGCGTTCCAGAAGTTTGGTTATTTAAAAAGAACAACTAAGAATTTACGGTTTGGAAAATGACAAGTATGTTGACAAGTCTAACAGCCGTTACTTCCCAGATATTAATATTCTAGAAATTGTAAACGAATGTTTCCGAATTGCTTACGAGCGTAATAGTAGCGCTGCAATTCGAGATTTAAGACGGAAATTGAATTCGTAAATACAATTTTACTTATAAGACTTTTAGCGATGATACCGCTAGCAATCTGCAAAATCCAAAAAATCAAAAGCTGGGGAATGCTCAAGGGAAATGAAGCTCATACTACAAGAGAAAGACATACGCCCAACGCAAACCCGGAAGTAACCAATATACGGATTATTGGAGACTCTTCTAATTTAGATTTAGCAACTTTGGTAAGACATACAATCGGTTCGCAGAAAATTCGCTCAAATGCTGTTCTTGCTCTAGAAATGTTGCTTAGTGCAAGCGCTTCCTATTTCCGTCCGAATGCACCTCATGAAGCGGGAGTCTATGAAAAACAACGTTTAGATAATTTTGTGGAAGCAACGGTTAACTGGTTAGATTCTTGTTGGAGAGAACGAGTAGTTAGAGCAGAGTTACACCTCGATGAAATTACGCCCCATATTCACGCTTACATCGTGCCATTAGACGAACGAGGTAAACTCAATTGTCGCGCTTTGTTTGGGGGACGAATCAAATTATCCGAACTACAAGATAGTTTTGGAAACGCTGTTGCACATTTGGGTATTTCTCGTGGGATTAAAGGCAGTAAAGCTACTTACACTACGCTAAAAAAATATTATGCTGCCGTCAATCAAGATTCTCGACTTATAAATTTAGAACGCTTTCTTCCCAAGGCTCACATATCTGAAACAAGTGAAGAGTACCGACAGCAAATTATTCACATTTTGAATCCAGAATTTGAAATAATCAATTACCAACTCAACCAACGCTCTCGCTTGCTCAAGCAATTTAATGAGTTAAAGCAAACTGCAATAGAGAGCGAACAACTGCGTCAAAAATTAGAGTCAGAATTACGAATATTGAAAACAAGCATTGAACGTCAAGATTTGCCTTTAGGCTTGGTTGCTTACGAGCTAGGGATAAATCAAGATAACCAATTGTCCAAAAAGAACGCCGTTGACTTAGTAATGCAAGTCAATCAATGTCAATTTGATGATGCACTGATCTGGTTGCGTGATAAATTTGGGGAAGAGCGAATGCTAGCTGCGGTAACTAATCAAGTGGCTAATAGAGCTTTAAGGATTGCACATCAAAATCCCCAAAGAGTATTCGTACCACCAGCACCCAATCCAAATCTGTGGAAAGAAGTTGAGAAATATTTCCAACTCCATTACTGTATTCCCCAAAGATTGACTCAAACACTCAATCAACGGGGTTTGCTATATGCGGATACGTCGGGTAGTGCCGTATTTCTAGCTCGAAATCTTTCTTCTGAAGTCACTGGAGCCTACTTACATTCATTACAAACAACAGCGAATGGTTTTAGTCTATATCCTGGAAGTAAACGTTCTGCTGGTTGGTTTCACCTGAGTATGGGAAAAAGTTCGGATAATCCCATCACAACTGCGATGTTAACCACTTCACCGATTGAATCATTGTCTCTAGCAATATTAAACGCTCCTCACACCCATAGAACTCTCTACTTATCCATTGACAGGATTCATTCCTTGAATATCGCAGAGCATTACGTTTGTGTACCTATAGATTTCCTGAAGACAGTACCTAATGTAGCTATTGCTATGCCCGCTAAAAATGTAGCAGCTATTCAAAAGCTTTTACCGGGAGCAACCAAATTACAACCAAGAACCACTTGGAATAAAGAGTTACAACAACGTCAAGGAGCTACATATTATGCCGCGCTGGAATAAAGAACGTAACCAAATGACGATATTGTCAATTTTGATGAGTAATAATCCCTTCTCGTACATACTCGGATTTGGCTTGTTTGGAATGATACTTGGTGTCGATCTTTGGTTCAAATCGGTAACGGAGAGTTTTCAGAAAACTGATAAGCCCAAGCAACCAAAGACAGCACAGGAATATGTTGAGCGGGGTTATGAACTGATGAATGAAATACCACCACTTCAACAAAATAAAAATGTACAGCATCAAGCTAATTGCAAGAATGCACAAAAATCTTTTCAAAAAGCCATTTCTCTTGATTCTAAAATTGCTTTAGGCTATCAAGGGCGAGGTATGAGTCTAATCTGCCAGAAAAATATTATAGATGGTAAAAAATCTCTTCACCATGCTAAAAGCCTTTATTTACAGCAAGGAAAAAAGCAAGAAGCTAAAAATATAGATTTAATTTTGAAATACACCAAAAATTAAGGTTTTACGATACAAACACTTGATAACTGGTTAACAGCTTGATAGTTATAGGCTGTTATTTTTTTAATTTAGTTCAATAGCATCAAATTTGTTTCAAAATAGGTCACTTTTTTATTTTTTGCAGCACTAAAATATTATTTTTTAAAAGTAAAA
This sequence comes from Richelia sp. SL_2_1, assembly GCA_012033205.1. Classification (GTDB taxonomy): domain Bacteria; phylum Cyanobacteriota; class Cyanobacteriia; order Cyanobacteriales; family Nostocaceae; genus Rivularia. Next base: position 28,646 of record JAAUSO010000077.1, read on the forward strand.
GCATAAAAGATAGGCATATTTTTAAATTTTAATATTTATGTAGTATTAGTTTATTCAGATTAAGTTAAACTACAGTTAAGTAAGTTTTCTTGAACTATTAAAAAGCTAACTAGCTTCAGTTCATCTTGCTGGTAGAGAAACAGCATCTCAACAAAGTTTGAAATGTTAGGAGTGAGTATATCTATCTAAAAACAATCAATTTTAGATAAAAATTGCTGCGAGTAATCGCTGGTAACGACGATTAGATGGAAGAACAGGAGAGGGCAAATGTTCGTTATTTATAGGAATAAATCATGAATCTATCTAATACTCTCAAATCCAAATCAGCAGAAAGTTGCGGTTCAAGAAAAATTATTTATCCGAGTCGTAATTTAAAAATACCGAACACAACTTTATCTAGGTGGCGATGGAAACATCATTATTGGGTGGCTTATCAACTTCCAGATGGTACGAAAGTGATGAGCGCTCGTCAAGTAGCACGGTTGATTGGGCAACTGAAAACCGATGTCATCGACTTTGTACAATCGAATGATTTAGAAACGATAGATGTACGAATTCCTTCTAAAGTTGTCATCAATGCGATTACTTTACCTACAATTGCAACTTATTTACAGCGGCTTCTTGAAGAAGATAGATTACAGAACCATAGATTATCTTTATGTCCTGAAGAATGGGAAGAGTTTATAGACGCACTAGCGAATCAATCAAAAAAAGATTTTTTTGTCCCAAATTCTAGTTTTTTTAAAAGTGATTCTCTAGTTAAAAGAGCAAATCTAATTAAAATTCAACTTGAAAATGATATGAGTTTGGAAGTATTGGTATTACCAACTGGAGAATATCGTATTTCCCATGCTCAAGGATTACATTGCATTGAAGTGAATCTCGATTGGTTGATGGACAATTCGCCTAAAAAGGCTAGAACTCTTTCTAACATGAAGATATCTCGACAAGCTGTGGAATGTCGATTTGTTACAGAACTTGGGATAAGACAGCTATATACTTTTGACTGCAAAGATTGGCTAAAGATATGGGAATATTTTGCTAAGAAAGGTAATAAAATTGCGATCGTACTTTTGAAAGCTTGTGCGGAGGAGAATATTCCGACGAGGGTTGAGAAGGTGCTTAGAAATGGTTTTTAGTTTTATGGGTGATATACCGAACGCCTCTATAACGGTAGTGAAAAGCACAATACGAGAAAAGACAAGCTCAAGCTTTAGTTGTATAAAATAATTATTAAGTAGGTAGGCAGTAAAAAACAAAAGTATGTAACGAAACGTAAATTTAGCTAAAAACCTCTTCCCTCCAGCATAGCTGCCCTCTGCCTCCTGCCTTGTCATAACGACAATTTTCAACACCAACCTACTTAATATAATCTGGATTGTATAATTCGCGATCGCACCTATTCTTAGAACTAAAAAATGCGCTGAAAATTCAGAAAGACTTAAATTCACATCTTGCATCTGAAAAACTAGATGTCAAAACCGCAACTACGTGCAAAATGTAGGACGTAGGTCTAGAGGTGAATGTGGAATGCGATGTCGCGTATCCCATCAAGTCAGCCATGAACCGATTTTTGCTTATGTAATCTATTGTACCGTTATAAAATTCGGCACATTGCTACTATAAAAACGGTTTCCTGATAATTATCGAATTACTTGTGCTAGCGAATAAATACAATTTATTGGCAGTATTATTACTGAGAAGTTTTCCAGTAATATTATTGATGGTAAAAATCAGGCTGCGTGTAGTTACTTCCTAAAAATACCTCCAATGGATAAAAAGCGTCTGCAAAAATACCTTGAATTGATTAAAAAATTACTCAGTTGCTCTACTGACGAAGAAATTAATCAAATATTATTAGAAAATAAAAACTTACTTGATGTAGGCTTTTTGCAGACGGTTGTAACTGAGTTAGAGAAAGCTTTAAATGAAGGGGATGAAAGTAGAGCAAACAGATTGAGGTATTTAGCGAATGTACGGGATAAAGCTTTAAATTCATCATCAAGTGTTCCAAAACCATCAGCAACCGTAAACGTGGAACATAATTTAGAATCTCTTAGCGAAGAAGAGATACAAGTTTATTTGCAATTCTTAGCAGAAGTACTGCAAATCACCAATGAAAGTGGAGGTGATACTCAAGTAGTTTATCCTCTATTCGCAGCGAATATAGATAAACTTGATGCTAATTTAGCAGAAATACTGCGACTTTGGGCAACAAGTATCTTTGAGAAAGCAGAAGTTGAAGAAGCGAAATATATTGCAATTGCTATTTGTGAATTTAGCAATTTGATTCAGCAGTTTCCCTTGGGTAATACAGCCAATAACATCGAACTTGCAATTATTGGCTATGAAGTAATATTAACGATTTTTACCAAAGATGCTTCTCCCGCAATATGGGCGATGACACAAAATAATTTGGGGGCTGCCTACTGGCAGAGAATAAAAGGGGATAAAGCAGACAATATTGAAAAAGGCATTAATCGTTTTCAAAATGCTTTAAAGGTTTACACCCGCAACGACTTCCCCCAAGATTGGGCGATGACTCAGAATAATTTGGGGATTGCCTACACCGAGAGAATAAAAAGGGGATG
>JAAUSO010000282.1 GCA_012033205.1 Richelia sp. SL_2_1
CAAAACCCGGTTCTATTGATGTGGCGCTGACACTCAAAAATCCTAGTAATATTTTTAGAGAAAATGTCCATAAGCTATTACAGCTAACATCGTTCATTTCAACCTCTTATGCTTCAAATTATGTTTCAAATTATGTTTCAAAAATATATCTCGTTCCATCTAAGTTTTAGAGGGTGTTTTAGAAATATCCGGCGGTTTAAACCGCGTCTACATAAACAAAGTCTACCGCTACGGTGGACTACTCCTATTCCGCTGGAAAATTACCTATTTCTCTTTACCTCTTTCCTCTGCGCTCTCTCTCTTGAAAAGTTGTTCATGGGGGAAACCCCCAAGACCACACTTTCCGCTGCGTCTCTGCGGTTTTTTTTTCAGTAATCTTCTACCGGGAAGGGAGTAATCGCGATAGCAACGAGCTTGCACTAGGTGAACACATTTGATGATTCAAAAAAAATATTTAAGTGCATTTATTGTTAATAAGTGATAACTGTTACATAAATGCACCCAAACAAATAAAAATCAAATTTTTTCGCTTGAAACTAAGTTTCGTCTTCCACGGGGAAAAACTCCTTGGTATCGGGAGAAAAAGTCCAAGCAATTCCATCTGGATCTTTATTACGACTCCATTCGGGAAATTCTGGATCATCTCTACGCTTGAAAACTGTGCTGGAATAAACCCCCAAACGTTTAGCAAGTTCTGATTGAATTAAAGAACCTAAAAACAGTTGTTTTTCTAAAGGTTTTTCTAGGTGTTCTAGAGTTTCTTTTGGTAACTTTTGCTCTTGATTTGCTAATTCAACAACTAATGCTTCCTGCTCAACTTTTAAAGAAATTGGTTCGAGAAATTCTTTGTTTAAAGTTACTCCCGGTGCGTTTCTAAAGTCGATTTCTGGTTCACTACTGTCGAGAATGCTACCCAAAGTATTGGCACTCATAAAGTAATACACTTTATTGCCATCATCCAAGTTAGCAATAGTCGCGCCAAATTCAGAAGCTTTACTATCCAAATAGCGTTTTGCCTTACCTCCATGAAAATTACCCCGCAAGGCTAAATCCATAGGGGTAATTCTGCCTTGATTTTCCCTAACTAACTGCTGGAAAACTGGATTAACCTTGTTACACCATTGTTGCCATTGAAAGCTTCGCCACAAATTGAATGCAATCAGTACGGCAAACACTCCCAACAAAAATCGCCAGGTACTAACTAGGAAAATAATTACAAACGATAATGGCAAAAGTAGAAGCAAAAAACCTTTGCCCGAAGTTTCTAGTGTTGTTTCACTCATGCCTATGTATTTGCTAAGTGATTTATTTTAGGAAATAATATCATCTTGGCAAAAATTGGGACACTAATTTGTATTGTTTGTCGATTTAGAGAAAAATTTTGGGAAAAATTTGATTTTATTCACACTTGCAAATTCGCCAATTTTTCAGTCAAAGTCCTTTATCAGCTTGTATTTGCCAAGTTTGAGGAGTATTTGGCAAAAAAGTTAATCTCATCCCATTTAGACTAAATTTGGAAAACTAAGTAATTAGTAATACATATATGGGCTTTTAACACCACAAATCTGTGTAATCCTTTAATCCTTTGAATCCGTGTTCAATTCTGATGTGGTGAATAGCTCAGTCTACAATGGCGCTCGTTACCGATATTATAATGTGTGGGATGGCATCCCTGCCCGTCCGAATCTACCTCATCCATCCGCAAATATGCTGTATATTAAAATCAAAAACTCCGTTAGCAAGTGCGGAATAATTGTAATAGATTTATTTTTATCGTAGTGTGGTTAAGAAGAGGTAATCTAAATTTCTAGCCACCTACATAAAATATAAAATCCCAAGTTTATGAAATTAATTGCTTTAATATTGCTTTTGCTGAGTATTACTTTTTCATCGGCTTTTCCTGCGAATGCTGCTGTAACTTGCAAGGATTTTAACGGACACGAAGTTTGTATTCTTGATATTAAACGTAGTGCTAAGAGATATTGGAATTATCGCACAACTATTAGTATTGATGGTGAGAAACAACCGACGGAAATTTATAATTGTCGTGGAGAGTTTAAGATTCAAAATGATGGTAAGATTGTCCGATTTGGGGAAGATGGTGTGGGTAATTTAATTTGTAAGTTTTTTAAGAAATAATTGTTTATAAAAAACCTTACTAGACACGAAGGACGCTGAGTAAAGAAGTACAGAGGTATTGCTTGTTTTTGAGATTTTATTTGTTTTGCGCGACTAATATACAGCCCAGAATAAAGACGGTAAATCCTAGGTAGCTAAATACTGTTATCCAATCTTGCCAGTTAGGAGGAAGTATGAATGATGTATTGTTCATGGGTTAGCTTAATGTGAATTCGATCAGTTTTAATTTTGTTGAGAAGTCGGGTTATAAAAACCCGATTTCTAATTGCTCCACCCATTCCATGGAACTAACGTTAACTAAGCACCAACTGATTCTTTTGCTGCGTACAATACTTCAACGTTAATATCTTTAATTCCTCTTTCTCTGGCAAATTTCTCGGTATTTCTTTTGACTTTACCTCTGACAAATCCAGGAATTTTGTTCAATTCTACTAATCCATCTTTTGTCCAACCTAAGTCAGATTCAGCGGATATTCCTTTGGTAATTACTTCTTTGGTATCATGTCCACCGAAGATTTCTAATAAATGGTCTTCCATTCCCAAAGTAAAGGAATTGTACACTAAATCGGCGATTTGATTGGTTCCTTCGTAACCCATGAAGGGTTTATAACCGATGGGAAAATTCTGAATGTGAATTGGTGCAGCTATGACACCACAAGGAATATTTAAGCGTTTACCTACGTGACGCTCCATTTGTGTACCGAAGATTGCTGAAGGTTCAACTTTTGCGATCGCGTCTCCAATTGCTCCATGATCGTCGGTAATCAAAACTTCGTCGCAGTATTCACTAACTTGTTCGCGGAACCATTCTGCATCATATTTACAGTAGGTTCCAGCCCATACTACATGAATTCCCATTTCCCTGGCTAATATCTTGGTAATCGCTGCTGCGTGGGTGTTGTCGCCAAATACAACGGCTTTTTTACCAGTTAAGTTCTGACAGTCTATGGAACGGGAAAACCACGCAGCTTGAGATACGTGCAGGGTTTGCTCGTTGATAAATTCTTCGTAATTTACGTCTGCACCTTGTTGATTAATTACCTGCTGAATTTTACGGATACAGCGAGCATTTTCTACTACACCCATTGGTGCAATATCAACATAAGGCATTCCAAATTCTGCTTGCAAATACTTGGCTGACATCATCCCAAGTTCGCGATAAGGTACTAAGTTGAACCAAGCACGAGGTAAGTTTTTTAATTCGTGAACGGAAGCACCTTCAGGAATGACAGCATTTATTTCAATTCCCAAATCGTGCATTAATTTCTTCAACTCGGTGCAATCATGCAAGTTATGAAAACCGAGTGTGGAAATACCGATGATATTTACAGAAGGTTTTTCTGTCTTACCCTGGGGAAGTTCGTCTTTTTTACGGGCTTTTTCGATGTAGTATTTGACAACTTGATGTAATGTTCTATCAGCAGCTTCCAACTCATTGACGCGATAATGGTTGACATCAGCCAGCATTACATCACATTTCGCGTCCATTTGCGCTCTTTGGACAAAGTTCTCTAAATCTTCTTGGAGTATGCTGGAGGTGCAAGTGGGAGTCAATACGATTAAGTCGGGATGTTCCTCAGAGTCTTTGCGGGTAATGTTATCAACTACTTTTTCTTGAGAACCACGAGCAAGAACGTTACGGTCAACAACGCTAGTCGTTACGGGAGTAAAATTTCGTTCTCGTTCCAACATCGATCGCATAACATTAAAATAATCATCGCCAATCGGTGCGTGCATGATAGCGTGAACGTTTTTAAAAGAACTGGCAACTCGCAGGGTACCAATGTGAGCAGGACCTGCATACATCCAGTAAGCTAATTTCATGGAAAGTTTTCTCCGTTTTATAGAAAATAAAGTTGTCCGATGATTGGACTATAAATGCTTTAATTTATTAACGTTCTTAATTGTCGCAAAATAAGTAGTTCTGAAGAAGTTAAGTTAATAGAAGTTGATTTAATGGTTAATTTTTCTAACATTTCGAGATTTTAAAGGTATTTGAATAAGTTAAGTAACGTTTTTGTTAAGAAGGTTGAATTTTAGTTAATTAACGTGAGGAGATTGTAGAATGGATAAACTAACAAAATACTGTCAATTGATACAGGAAATATTACTCGAACACGGTAAACATAAATCAGCTTACGGAGATATTGAAGTTCAAACAATTTTTGATACACAACGCGATCATTATCAAATTGTTTATGTCGGCTGGGAAGGTAATAATTGGACGCATTCTTGTATTATTCACGTAGATATTAAAAATGAAAAAATTTGGCTGCAATGGAATGGTACGGAAGATGATATTGCAGCAGATTTAGTTAAGTTAGGAGTTCCAAAGGAAGATATTGTTTTAGGTTTTCAGTCTCCTTTTATGCGTAAGTTTACTGAGTATGCTGTGAGTTAATGTTGATCTACGATACGGTGAATTTAGAAGTCGGGTTTTTATCATCTAAATATCGGTAAAACTAGAAATCTTTATAAAAACCCGACTTCTTACCCTACGGAATAATTCAAGCTGTAACCAATCTTCTTAATGATTGAGCGCGACGTTTAGCAACGGCATTTTTAGCATCTAATTCTAATGCTTTTTCGTAACTTTCTAAAGCCTGAGCATTTAATTTTTTACGTTCGTAAGCATGACCTAAATTATTCAAGGCTGTGACGTAATCGGGTTGTCTTTTTAAGGCTTCTTTGTAATTACGAATTGCTAAGTCGTACTGTTCTTGAGCAAAGTAAGCATAACCTAATCCGTTGTAAGCTAAGGTTACATAATATAATGTTGCAGCATCTATTTCTTCTTGTTCGTCTGCTGCTTTGATTGCTTTTTGAAATAGGCTAACTGCTTGAGTAAATAGTTTTTTCTGTGAATAAATACTGCCTAATTGGTAATATTCTGCAATCGAACCTGTTTCTTTGGTTAATTTAGAACGCAGTTTGGAAAAAGAGCCTTCTTGTTTGCGAGATTTAAAAATTTGGCGAAATACGCTGATTACTGCAATTAACAGCAAGCCGACTAAAATAGATAAATAAATAGTTGCTAGATTGCTATCCATAATTAATTATCAATGACCAGAGCTATATTTAGGATACTAAAATTACTGATGGAAAAAAATTACGATTTATCAATTTTGGGGAAGTAGGGACTAGTAACTATAAGCCCCAATATTCAGCGCGTTGTTTGAGCCAACCTTTTTCTAAATAACTGCCGATTAATTGGCTGACTTGTCGTCTTAACTCATCATATTGTAATCCTTTGGGCATGACTACTGATAATGGTTGTGTTGATATTTTGGTTGGGAGTAGTCTATATTGGGGGTTTTGCTTTATCCAGTTACTGAGGCTGGTAATATCGGCGGCGAAGGCTGTTACTTGGTTGTTCTCGATGAGGCTTTGTCCTTCTAAGTAAGATTCAACTCCGACTAATTCGACTTTGGGGAGGTAATATCTTAGCGGAGCAATGGTACTGGAGTTTTTCAGGACGGCTATTTTACTGTTTTGTAAGTCTGTTAACTTTTGAATTGATGTGTCTTTTGTTGCGATAATTCCGCCATCGAAATAGTAAGGAACACTGAAATTGACGATGCGTTCCCGTGAAGCAGTTGCTGTTACTTTAGCGATCGCAATATCAACTTCACCTTCTATAACTGCTGTAAGACGTTGTAAGTTGGTGACGGGTTTGAATCTAACTAAATTATCTAATTTATCTGAATTACCTAACAAGTCTTGCGCTAACCGTTGCGCTAGTTCGATTTCTAATCCTTGTAAGTTACCGCTTTGGTCTTTGAATCCTAAAGGTGGAAAGTTATCTTTGACTGCAACAATTATATAACCGCGCTGCTGAATTTCTTTTAATGTTGCAGCAGATATGGATAATGTTCCAACATTGAGGAATAAAAAAGTTAAACATAGAAAAATTACAGCGGATAGTAGCAGATGTAACTTACGCTGCTGATTGTATTGCCGATTCTGTCGATGAATTAACCGTAATTTCAACCAATCAATCATAGAAGAGCAACAGTAGTTACATCCGTCTGTCAATTTTGGATTTTAGATTTTAGATTTTGAATTTTGGATTTGCGGAAAATTTGGGGTGTAGATTTTCTAACCCCAAAACTTTCCAAGACGGATTTTGGATTTTCCTTAATATCTAAAATCTTAAATTTGTTGGGTTTTTGATAGTTAACCTTTTGGCTTGAGAGGCAATTTCGGCAACTTTGCTAAAACCATCGGGATCTAAAACTCGCCAATTTG
>JAAUSO010000283.1 GCA_012033205.1 Richelia sp. SL_2_1
GCAGCTATTATTATCAGGAATCGTGGGAAGCACCACCTGTATAAACAAGCTCAGAAAATGTCTTCTTTGAAGAGTCTCTGAGAAGCCTATACCCTATCTGTACTCAGATGGGTGTAGGTACTTCACATGATTAGGACTATATGCTAATCTCTTGCAATATTCTTTTCGTTGCCTACTTACTCTTAAATGCTTACGAGCATACCTGTTCCTAGCTTTATGGTAGTTGGATGATTGCCTGATCTTGGCTTTCTTCCTCGCAGGGCTGAACTTCTTGGACTTCTTGCGGTTTGCTCGGCTTAACTGCTTCTCAGATGAACGGTAAAACTGGGGAGATGGTTCAACATTGCCTTTGCTATCGGCAATGAAATACTTCAGCCCTAAGTCAATGCCGACTACCTGTAGTGTCGGTTGAGTTTCAACTTTAACCTCAACATCAATCGCAAACTGGGCATAATACCCATCAGCACGGCGTCCAATCGGACACGCTTGATTTGCTTAATGTTGTAGAAATTAAGATCGTAGGTTCCCTTAAGCTTAAGAGTTCCTATCCCTTTTTTGTCTCTAAAAGTAATCGCCTTCCTGTTCTCCGAGAGCGCCCATCCAGAAGTTTTGTATTCAACTGAACGGCAATTCTTTTTAAACTTTGGAAACCCTTTTTTACCTTTGACCTTCTTCTTACAGCTATCGTAAAACCTAGCTATCGCAGTCCACGCAAGTTCTGCCGCAGATTGTCGAGCCATTGAATTGAGTTCATCGGCAAAGGGGAATTCAGCAGCAAGTACAGCACAATACTTATTGAGATCGTATTTATTCAACCCCAAAACATCCATCCATCGCCTTAAACATTTGTTTTGGATGAATTGGCTTGTACGAATAGCATCATCTATTGCGCGATACTGCTTATCTTTTCCTTTGACGGCAGGTTTTTAGATGTGAAAAATCTGTGGTGAAGGGTTAGATTTTTTAGGTAAACTAGCGCGTCCTCAAATGATAGATTTATAATTATAAAAGATTATAAAAAGGAATAATATGAAATTGTTTATAAAAGAATATAAATTGAATAAGTAAGAAGGCGATTTATTTTTAAAAACCACCCTCTATCTCAAGGGATATTTTGCAAAACTTCAATTAAAGTCAATAGTATCGATAAAATCCAAAATTATTTGTTTGAGTGCAACAGCTTCTTCTTTCATAAAACTAGGAGTTTTGCCATCTAAAAATGTACGTTGACTACTAACTATATAGAGAAATTCACCGTTAATAAATGCGATTAATCCTCTATAAGCATCTAATTTTGTGGCAGTACCATTATTTCCTGTTTTATAAATTCTAGAACCTCCAGGCATATAAAGTAGTACGAAATAAGAACCTTCTAAGGTTTTTGCCATATATTCACTGTATTCGACTTCAGCTTCTGGCAAATTAGCGACTATCTCTTTAGGAACATATTTATTGACAAGAGTAGATTTGAGATATTCTTCTTGTCCAATGGCTTCCATTTCCTCCATCTGTTTGGTAGGTAAAGGATAATAATCTATTCTTAAAAAAGTACCTTGATCATCAGAAAAACTAACTGCACCTTCTTGACTTTGAACTTTACCACCTTGATGAGGATCTACGGGAATTGGGACTGTAAAATTCTCCGATGGTGATTCATATTCTTCTATACTAAAAGCTATATCTACTATCGTTTCATCTTCATCTTCAAGTAATTCTTCTAACTCAGCTTCCTCAAAGGCAGCAATCACATCTTCTATGATTTCTTGGGCTTCTTCATCATCAAGTTCTAAAGCTTGCTGCAAACTTTTGAGTAAAGGTGTTTTGCTTTTAGGAATATGCATTTCTTCTTCATCTATGATTACACTTACCCCAGCGGCAAAAGCATCCTCTAAAAACTCATCTTCAAGTTTATCGTTAGCAGCATTAAACAACGCTCCGGCTCCTTGTTGTTCGGCGAGATTGAGAAGTTTCTCAAGCATTTCTAATAAATCTTCATCGGAATATTCTTCAAAAATCTCGAATCCCCAAAGTATATCCACCAAAAATTCTATATCTACATCTTCTAAGGAAGAATCAGCAACTGTGGTTACAAGTGCAATGGCAGCCACTGCTTCTTCTGGAGTCAATGACTCTTTCAATGTTTTTTTTGAACTAAAAAATTTATCGTATTTGCCCATAACTCTTACCTCCGTGGATGATTTTGAGTCTAAATAAAAATTAGTATATGTTAAAGTTGTTGCTCAAAAACTCTTTGTATTATAAAGCCAAAATTATTCTTGTATAACGGTGTCAAATTATATTTAATCTCTATATTACTAAAATAAAATAACTCGTCCTAAAAACGATAAAAAATACGATGTAAAATTGAAATCCGTATTTTATATGCTTTGGCTGCATTTTGACTGATTGCAAATACTTTGTTAATTTTTGTTTCTACTTGACAATTATTGATTTCTATCGTTTTACAATCAGAAATTTTATCCTTGTAAGGTACTTTAATTTATTATCTCGCGTTTTGCTCATGACTAATCACAAATCGGCAATTAGCCATGAACTATTTTGTTTAAAATTCTTTATCTTACTTAGTGGCAGCCTGTTCTAAGTACTGATTGATATCTTCTACAATGCGGGTAAGTTCAGCTTCGGTTGTCAAACGAATGGTGTCAGAGCGGACAGTAAGTAAAACTTTTGCTGCAAAAGGACTAGCCCAGATGTTAGGATTACAAAAAATTTCTATAAATACTTCTCCTGTATAGCGATATTCCATACTCGATTGGGGAGTTGCTCTACCAACCGTACCATTCGTTTTAGCCGCAACTGCTTTAAGTTTCTGCATCAATTCATCGATAGCTGCTTTTAATTCCCTTGCTGCTGCGGGTGAAAAGCTAAAAGATACGGAACCTTCAATCAGATTAAGTGTCAAATGATTTTCAGACATGAGTGATTTATCAAAACATCTCGTTACATTTTTATTTTGCCTGTTTATGGCGCATCATAATTAATAATATGTCCTACTAGTATTTACTCCCCTAGGTAATTAACGCTTCACTTAACTAAAATTATTTACCTGTAAGGCTAATAATTCACAAGTATTATATTGTCTATACTAAGTAATCAAAAAAATCAGTAGTCAAGCCTTGATTATTGATATATTTACTGCTCAGTTATATAACTGTTCCCCCTCTAACTCTACTGACTTGTAAGTGAGTAGTGAGAAAAACACTTACATTCATGGCTGGGAAACAATTTTCATGTTGAGTGCCTATCTAAAGGAAATGTATCATTAAAGATTGGCACAAGTACTTAGAATTATTATTATTATTTTTATCATCAAAAGTAAAAAGTTGATTTTTTAAAGGTTTATAGTTGCTTTAAATTATAAAAAATCTCAATAAACTAGTGAATATTTTCTAGTTAAAAAAATATTTATTCTTTAATAAGTAACAATTTTATACTTCTAATGCTGGTCTGAAGTTTTACATTAGAATGTAAGACACCAGATATTAAAAATACTTTATGATTAAGGATAATCGCGCAGTAGTAAGAAAGGTTTTAATCGTGACTCTACTGCTTAACTTATTTGTGATGGGATTAAAAGCCTCAGTAGGAATTGTCACAGGTTCTCTGAGTTTAGTTGCTGATGCTTTACACAGTGTCACTGACAGTGCAAATAATGTTTTAGGTCTAGTTACTAGTCAATTTTCTTCTCCATTACCCGATCGAGAACATCCTTATGGACATCAAAAAGTTGAAGCTGTAGGAGCTTTAGGAATTGCGGCATTTTTAGCAATTGCTTGTTTTGAAATTCTCCAGGGTGCAATTGAAAGAATTATTCAAGGAAGCAAACCAGTTACTATTTCTGGTCCACAATTGTGGTTATTACTGTTAGTATTGGGTATCAATATTTTTGTTGCTTTCTACGAAAGAACTGTGGGAAAACGAGTTGGTAGCCCAATTTTAATTGCTGATGCTCATCATACTATGAGTGATGTTTGGGTAACTATTTGTGTGATGCTCGGTTTAATTGGTGTTTGGTTGGGTTATGAATGGTTGGATGTAGTTTTAGCTTTTCCTGTGGCTTTACTAGTGTTTTTTAGTGGTTGGACTGTAATCAAAGAAAATTTACCTTGGCTAATAGATTCTATGGCGATTGCGCCGGAAAATATTTACGATATTGCTTTAAATGTTCCTGGTGTAGTCAATTGTCATGATATCGCTTCTCGCGGCATTGTCGGTCGTCAAGTTTTTATCGAAATGCATTTAATTGTTGATGCTAAAGATGTCGAAACTGCTCATCGTATTACTGAAGAAGTGGAAACTCGTTTGGAAGCAAAGTTTAGTCCAGCCAGAATTTTGATTCATGTCGAACCTCCTGCTTATAAATCCAATCAAATTAGCTTTTAAAATTTTTAATGGTTTGCTTAAGTGTCAATTATTTGTAGAGTATAGTCTTTATTAAGAAAAAATGACTATTTTTTACAACTGATTAGAGTTATAGTAAGATGATGGAGAGATAAATATTGATTTTTAGTAGAAAAGCATCAATTTTTATTATTAGCTTTTCACCAGTTTAAGGAAACGTCAATTCGATGATGATTTCTCGATGCTCCAAGGGATACTCTAGGTAAACAAGGTTTGCTGGAGGAAGAAAGTTTAAAAAACCGGATTTTTCTGTTCTATGAGAAATCGGGTTTTTATCAATTTTTATCTCTTTTTCTGAATATTTAAGGTAAAAAAGCTGAATTATTAATGGTGGTTTTTGAAGAAGTCAAATTAATTTTAAGGAAGGTTTAAAGCTTGTTTGTGTTTCGATTAACTACTTGTGTCAACATTTAATTAAAGATTTCGTTTAGATAAGTAACTCTTAACTCTTAACAGGGAACGGCTGTATAAATGAGGAGTAAATATATAAATAATTTTGTTTGGCTACTTAGTATATTGTTGAGTTAAAAAAGTTAAGTTAGGTATTGTTTTTTGATGATTATTTGTTAATTGTGAATTGTGAATTCTTCAAATTTAATTTACTGATTAGAAAAGAGAATTGAAGAGGATTAATTGTATATTAATTATTAAATTATTAAATTATTAAATTATTAAATTATTAAATAAATAATTGCTGGATTTTGTAGTTACTTGCAATATTTGAAAATATCTTTGATTTACAATGGTACAGCAACTAACGGTTTTAATTATTGACGATAATTTACAAGATTCCCAAAAGTATGAAGGCTATCTGCGGGAAAATTCTCAGCGAAGCTATATAATTTTGTCAGAATCAACCGGGAAAGCTGGATTAGATTTGTGTCAAAACGTCGAGGTTGACTTGATTTTAATAGAATACCGTCTACCAGATATGGATGGATTGGAATTTTTCTGTAAATTAAAACAGCAGCAACCAACGCCATCGATAATTATGCTCACTGAATATGGAAATGAAAATATTGCGGTGCAGGCAATAAAAAGCGGTTTTCAAGATTATTTAGTTAAGCAACAGGTAACAGCAAAAATTTTAAATTCTACAGTTGAATCTGCATTTTTAAATGCTCCAAAATTTGCACCTCAATTAATTGATAAAGAAGTAGAAATTAGTAATCTCAAACAAATTCAAGAAGAACTACGTTTAAGTAACGAGAGATTTCAATTAGCATCCCGTGCAGTGGAGTGTGTAATTTACGATTGGGATATTACTTTTAATAGTGTAATTAGAACCGAAGGAATCACTGCTATTTTGGGTTACTCCTTAGAAGAAATAGAACCGACTATTGAATGGTGGATGGAATTAGTCCATCCTGAAGATAAAAATAGTTTATTCCAACCTTTACAACTTGTACTTGCCAATCAAAATTATTATAGTTTCGAGTATCGGGTGCGTCATAAAAACGGTGAATATCGTTACGTACTTGATAGAGGTTTAGTAGTGCGGAATGCTATGGAACATCCGGTGCGGGTAGTAGGTTCAATGAGTGACATTAGCGAAACTAAACAAATTGAAGCTGCATTACGTGAGAGTGAAACGAAGTTTAAAGCAATTATTGAATCAAATATTGTAGGAATTTATTTTGGTGACTTTACGGGTAAAATTTACGAAGCAAACGATGCTTTTCTAGAAACTTTTGGTTACACTCGTGAGGAATTAGAAGCAGGTTTGCTTTATTGGAATCGGATGACTCCTGGGGAATATTCCCAACTCGATGCTCAGAGAATACAAGAATTACAAATTAATGGAGTTTGTAAACCTTTTGAAAAAGAGTATTTCCACAAAAATGGAACTCGTATTCCGATTTTATTAGCAATTGCACCATCGAAGGTAGAAAAGCATCCGGC
>JAAUSO010000078.1 GCA_012033205.1 Richelia sp. SL_2_1
GTTAAAGGTTAAAGGTTAAAGGTTAAGGTTAAAGGTTAAAGGTTAAAGGTTAAAGGTTAAAGGTTAAAGGTTAAAGGTTAAAGGTTAAAGGTTAAAGGTTAGAGGTTAGAGGTGTAATAACCACTATCAACCATCAACTAACTACTATCAACCATCAACTATCAACCATCAACTAATTATTAATGAGTAGAACCTACAAAGCAACTGGAATTAATTTAAAAACTCAAGCTTTTGGTGAATCTGATAGAATAGTAACAATTTTGACACGAGAGTTTGGATTAATTAGAGCTATTGCAACCGGCGCACGCAAGCACAATTCCAGTCTTGGTGGTAGAAGTGGAATATTTGTGGTCAATGAATTACTGATTGCTAAAGGACGAAGTATAGATAAAATTACTCAAGCACAAACTATTAAAACGTATCCGAGTTTAGGAGGAGGTTTAGGTAAATTAGCAGCTTCTCAATATTTAGCAGAAATAGTCCTTGCTCAAGCACTAAGTGAACAACCTCAAGATGAACTGTTTGAACTGTTTAACGAACACCTGAGCCGTTTACAACAATTATCTAGTACCAGTCAGGATGTTTTAGCATATCTTGTACACGGTGTTTTTCAACTTTTGGCTTTGGCTGGTTTAAAACCTCAAGTAGAAACTTGTTGTTTAACTGGAATTGCCGTTAAACCAGATTTCACTAATCCCAAATCTCTAGTAGGTTTTAGTATTAATGCAGGTGGAGTTATTTCAATGTCAGCTTGGGAAAATTTGCGAACAAAAACTCAAAGTGCGACAATGGAAGAACAAGTTAGAGTAGAAATAGCATCTACCGTTAAAGAATCTGGTGGGGTTTATTCTTCATCTGCTTCGACTTCATCTCCCATCTACGAAACTATTGTTCATCAGGAAGAATTACCCACTGTGCTACGTCGTTTGAATGCTGAGGAACTCGATTTACTACAGCAACTAACGCGATCGCAAATCATAGCAGAAACCGCTGCACAAAAAAACTGGTTATATATTGAACGTCTATTAAGACAATATACTCAATACCATTTTGGTCGTTCAATTCGTTCAGCAGCTTTAATAGACTCCTATTTTGCGACAATTTATGGCTAAATTTAAAAAATTTGTGAAGATATTTCAGGTTTATACGGCATTTTGCCAAAAAACTGATTTAACAAACCAATAAACTGGTATTTTTTGGTTAGTAGGGTCGAAATTCGGCTTTGACATTAATTAAGCATATTTTCTCAAGTCCACCATAGAGTAAAGTAACAAGATAAACGAAATGTCAGCAAGAGACGTTTCTAAAAACGATTCTACAAATAACCACAATTATCATCAGTCGGTATCGGAAATACCTCGAATCGACGTTGAGCCAATTTGGGAAAATAAAATCAAAGATGAATTATATTCCCACGACAGTAACAGTAGTAATTTAGAAAAAAATTCCCCCGCTACTGCTAAATTTCTGGAAAAGTCCGATTTATCTAAGGAAAGTAATGACAAAAACAAAGTAGTTATAAATACAAATAGTCAAGGGTTTTTACCCATATTGACAAATGCTAATTTCCTTGCTTTATGGGGTGGTCAGGTATTTTGTCAGTTAGCAGATAAAGTATATTTGGTACTGATGATTGCTTTGATTAATACTCAGTTTCAATCTGAAGGAAGCAGCATTAGCGGCTGGGTATCGGCTTTAATGATGACTTTTACAATTCCCGCAGTACTTTTTGGTTCTTTAGCTGGGGTATTTGTAGATAGATGGACAAAAAAAACTGTGCTGGTGTCAACTAACATTTGGCGCGGTATTTTAGTTTTAGGAATTGTACCCTTACTATGGTTAGCTAAAGATTGGCATAGTGTAGGTAATATTCCCCCTGGTTTCTTGATTATTTTGGCAGTAACTTTTTTAGTTTCCACCTTAACCCAGTTTTTTGCACCCGCAGAACAAGCTGTAATTCCTTTGATAGTCAAGCCGCGTAACTTACTTTCTGCTAATTCACTTTACACTACAACGATGATGGCATCGGTAATTGTGGGATTCGCCATTGGAGAACCGCTTTTATCCGCAGCAGACGCTTTATGGCTAAAATTTGTAGGTAGCGGTGGATTAGGGAAAGAAATTTTAGTAGGTGGTTCCTACGCGATTGCAGGATTAATTTTACTATTGCTCAAGACTGATGAGAAACCTCAGTTCAATAAAGATGTTTCCAAGGATATTTTTGCTGACTTGAAAGATGGTTTTGTATACTTAGGTAAAAATCACCGTCTCCGCAATGCTTTAATTCAGCTAATCATACTGTTTTCGGTATTGGCTGCATTAACAGTATTAGCAGTTCGCATCGCAGAAATTATACCTAACATCTCAGCGGATCAATTTGGCTTTTTACTAGCATCTGGTGGTGTTGGTATCGCATTGGGTGCAATAGTTTTAGGTCAATTTGGGGAAAATTTTTCAACTTCCCAGTTGAGTTTAACTGGATGTGCGGGAATGGTAATTTCACTGACTGGTTTGGCAATATTTACCCAACAATTATGGGTTGTACTGTTTTTAATCGGTTTATTAGGTGTATCTGGTGCCTTAGTCGGTATTCCCTTACAAACTGCCATTCAAACAGAAACTCCAGCCCAAATGCGTGGTAAAGTATTTGGTCTGCAAAATAACTTAGTTAACATTGCTCTAACTTTACCTTTAGCATTAGCGGGTATCGCGGAAACTTTTTTTGGATTGCAGACAGTATTTTTAGCATTAGCTGCTATTGTTTTATGTGGTGGTCTATTAACAAGGTATAAATCTCCCTAATGGTTAATGCCTATTACGATTAAGTGATGATTATTTATGACCTTGGCATGAATAGCTATCTTGAATCCATGAATTACCTTGACTATTGCTTTGACTAGCATGGTAAAATTACATGGGTAATTTACATCTGTAATCATATATTCCTTAATATTTGGAATCAAATATACATCAGGCAGACGCTATACATAGGGTCTGAGTTTTTCATATAAAAACGTATAGTAATTAACAGCATAGCAATGGCATAAATAAATTTATGATTTATCAGTTTTAAAAAGGTAAAAATTTGCGTTGTCAGTAATTAGGATTGAGATATTATGATATCCACAAAGCCAGCGAGTGCAACCGTAAATCCGTATCAATCATATTCACAGAAAATCTGACCGAATAAACCCCCTTTCCAGATTACTAATCAAGAATGCGTATAGCTTGGATTGGAAAAAAAACGCCCTTTTGTGGCAACGTTACCTATAGTAGAGAAATTACAAATGGCTTGTTAGAGCAGGGACATGAAGTTAGCTTTCTTCATTTTGCCCAGGAAGTATCCCAAGGCTCAAACGAGTTACATTGTCAGGAGGTACCCCTACCTTTTATCTATAAGTCCCAGGTTTATACTATTCCTACGTTTAAAGCGACTAAGGTTTTAACCGATTCGCTACGACGGATTAAACCAGACATCGTTCATGCGTCTCTGACTTTATCTCCTCTAGATTTTTTGTTACCAGAAATCTGTGAAAAGCTCGATATTCCTCTAATTGCTACTTTCCATACACCTTTTGCTGGTAAAGGAGCAAAATTAGTATCCGGAACACAGCTTTTAGCGTATCAATTGTATGCACCTTTTTTAGGTAATTATGACGGTGTAATCGTATTTTCCCAACTTCAGCGAGAATTGCTAGCACGTATGGGTGTACCGGCTGAAAATATTGCCGTGATTCCCAATGGAGTAGATGTTGATAAATATTCTCCCGGTTTCTCAGCCATCAAAGCTGAATTTAAAGCCGAACGTTTGTTTATCTATCAAGGTAGACTAGCTCCAGAGAAGAACGTTGAAGCTTTACTACGTGCTTGGAGACAAGCTGAAATGGAGCCGCAAACTAAATTACTAATAGTTGGTGATGGCCCCTTAAGAGCTAGTTTGGAGCCGTTTTATGGTCCCGAATATGGCATTATTTGGCTGGGATTCGTTGCTGATGATCATCGGCGCATCGAAATTTTACGGGGAGCCGATGTATTTATATTACCATCCTTAGTTGAAGGTTTATCTTTATCCCTATTAGAAGCAATGGCTTGCGGGTTGGCTTGTCTAGCCACTGAAGTCGGTGCTGATGGAGAAGTATTACAGGATGGAGCAGGTGTAACACTTGATACTAATAGAGTGCGATCGCAATTACGGACTTTATTACCGCTGTTTCAGGATCATCCAGAGTTAGTATTGATGTTAGGGAAAAAAGCCCGACAGCGAGTACTAGAACGTTATACTCTCAGCAAGAATATAACTCAGCTAGAGAAGCTTTATGAAGAAGTTGTGAACAGACGAAGTTTACATTTTCGTCCCCAACATACCAAGAAAGCTGTGTGAGTTTAGATCAGATAGCGCGATCGCTTTTTACAAATCGATTGATCGCGATCGCGCTACATTTGTTAGAAGTATCAAGTGAATTTTGATGATGATAAACTTAAATGGCTTCGTTGTCAATTATTAACTTGGGGGAAAAGCATCGTCGAAAATTTATTTAGCGCGATATAAAAAATGGTTGTGCTATTTTAGTAATCACACAATTTTTTGTTTATTGTGTAAACGATACGACTATATAGCGAAAGAGTGATGTAATATTTTATAAATTCGTCAGGGAATATAACTCCTTGTTTAACAGCATAGCCACATACAAATTAATATTTAATATCCCAAACTTTTTTTGCTAATTGTGTAAGCGATTTCTGACGTGATTCAATAGACTCTGAGTTCCATTCTTCATAAGAATCTAAGTTTTTAACCGCTCTATCAATAGAAGTACTTACACCAATATTTACTTTTTCTACTATTGATTTTGTAATTAAATACTTTGATTTTTTATAAGTTTCTTTTTTAAATTCAAAAGATTTATTTTTAATTGAAGAATTAATCGGTTTTTCTATTAAAGTCAGATTGCCTAAAAGTTTAATATATTTCTCTATCTCATCTAGCTTATCAAAATTTGATTTTAATTGGTCGTAGTTTTGAGGCAGGATGTGTTCAATCTCAACATTTTTATTTATATAGTTTTTGAGATACATATGTGATTCATCATTTTTATAAGCTTCTTCATCTACATACTGAGTTAATTTAGCTAAAATATATTGTAACTTTGTTTTATTCACAGAAGATTGGTTTAATTTGAGGAAAGCATCTTCAAATCTAGTAGCTAAATTCTGTTTTTTAGGCTCAATTTCCTCTGCTATGAATTTATTGAGAGATGTTTTGTCTCGAATTTGACGTAACTTTGCTGCCCATATAATGAACAAATTTTCAAGGCTATTAGTTCTTTCTCTTGTAATATTATAGACAAATAAAAAATTCTCGATATGTCTACATATTTCTATAAAAAGTTCTGAAGAAAAATGTTGACTAGCCAAAAGTAGTACTATATGCTGACTGCTAGAAAGATATAAAATGTTTTGTAAATAACGATTTTGATTACCTTTAATATCTTGACCATTTTTAAAATGAGCTAAAGATTGTGCCGATTTCAAAAGTAAATCCATAAAATCAAATGGTTTTTCTAAATATCCACATTGTGCTTCATTTTTTTCAAACCATTCATATATATTGTCTTTTCTTAAACGTTCTGAATTATATTTAGCCATAATAAAGTAACGAAGAAAGCGTAAAGGCTTTTCTTTTGACTTGAATATAATATCTAACATTTGCTTCCACTGTTTTTTAAGTTTATCGAAATCTTTATTTTCAATTTGAATAAACATTAAATTTTTGAGTAAATCCATTCCATCTAAACCTACTCCACGATTATTTATCGTTGTGAAAACTGTCAGTGCTTGCGACATACTTTTCGTTTCGACACGTACTAACTTTACATTTTTAATGAAACAAGCATAAAATTTTCTTAGTTCTGAAATTGCGTTTTCATCTTCACCAAATTCTTCTCTTAAAAAATCACAGGCAGCTTTATAAGCATTTATGATTCGTTCAACTGAACTGTTTTGTGGGATATGATCAATTTTTTGTAGTCTTGCAATATTTTCTAAAACTTTTCGACTATCTTCGTCATATTGAAGTTCTATTCTGTCTCTAAATTTTTCATTTCCATTTCTGTCAGTACTTGAAGAAGCAATTAATTTTTTGAGAGCATCTAAAGATTTATTTGGTTCAAGATCTTGAAGAAAATCTCTGATAGCACAAAGTATTAAACATACTGTTGTCATTCTTTGTTGACCATCAATCAATTCGTACACACCTTGAGACTCACATACGATAATGCTTCC
Source organism: Richelia sp. SL_2_1 (assembly GCA_012033205.1). Taxonomy (GTDB): domain Bacteria; phylum Cyanobacteriota; class Cyanobacteriia; order Cyanobacteriales; family Nostocaceae; genus Rivularia. Next base: position 6,283 of record JAAUSO010000078.1, read on the forward strand.
GATAAAATATTCCCAATCAGAACCAGACTTGTTTTCATAAAATTGTATGTAAACATCATTCATAAGTTCATTAACGTGTTTTTCTTCCCAAACATACTCACGTTGGTAAGCTCGGACTACATAAAAATATCCGAAAAGTTCTTCTAGCGTAAAATCACGAGATTCAATAATTGCCATTTCTTAATATCCTTTTACGTATTAATAGCATTTTACTATAACAATAAATAGTAAAAATTTTTACTAACATCTTCGTAAACACAAAATTATTATGAATGATGTAATTGAATTACAAATCCGCCATTTTATAAAATTTATTTATCGGTTATTTACTTACTTTTAATTACTAATAATTCTCGTCCATCCCAAGCTAGTAGGTTGTTGATAAATTTTCTTTAATGTATTGACATCTCTAGGAGAAATTAACGGTGGGTTGCTAACTTGAGAAAAGTATAGAGCGTCACCTTTATCTGTACTGTGTCCCCAAATTCCCAAAGCATGACCGAGTTCGTGACGAGCTGCTGCTACAAGGTATTTACCTGTTTGAGAGGGACTTAATAATATAGTAAAGTTATGGTATAAAAATATTGTCTTTAGGAAAGATTTTATAGCGAGTTTCCGCAGAACGAGCGCGAGGAAATTGACTTCCATTTGTAAATTTCAACGGCGGAGATTTTCGCATAATGGTGATATCTGCCGCTTCTGGGTTTTCAACTATTGTTAAAGGTAAATAATTATTCCATTCTTGTACTGTTTGTGAGACAGTATTAACCCATTCTTGGGACTGCTGATTGTTATTTCCTGTTGGTGTTTCTAAATAAACTTTAACTGGAAATTGCCACCAAGTTAAATAACCATATTTAGTGGGTTTAATTTCAGTAAAATAATCACCGCTATTTGTATCGTCTTTCCATTGCATCAAAGTTGATGGTAAAGCATGGGGTTTTTGTCGTGGGAGAGAAGCAGCTTGAGAAATAGTATCAATCAAAGAGTTTTTTCTGTTAAGAGTTTCCGATTCCCCAACTCCTATTTTTATATCTCCTATGTATTGTGGTACTTTTGTCAAGTTAAAATTTGTAAATATAGCATGAACCTGCACGTTAGTTAAAATAACGAGCAGTATTGCGATGGCAAATCCCCAAACTATTTTTACTCGTTTAAATAGACTCTTGGGAGTATTGATTTTTCGATGTTTTCTCATCTCCTATTTAGGAAGCCAACCAGCACTTAAAACTACAGTTAAGCCGAGAAAAATTACCGTTAAAGTCCAAGTAACACGATTTAAAGTATTTTCAGCGCTCTTGGTACTGCTAAACAGTTGTGCTTGTCCACCGATAGCTCCAATTCCATCACCTTTAGGGCTGTGCAGTAATACTAAAATGATTAAACCAATCGCAGAAAATGCCCAGATGCCTTGTATTACATTTGAAAGAGTCATAGTTAATAGTTAATAGTTAGTTGTTAATGGTTAGTTGATGGTTGTTGCTAAAAGGAATAGCATTTAACAACCAGCAACTAACAAATTTTAACTTAATTCTTCTGGTTAATTTTTCTGCATCACCAAATTCATGGGAGAGCGAGTTGATTTGATATCATACTCTGTTGGCTGAAAAAGAGATTTTCCAGTCATTTCGGGTGGCTGAGGAAGCTGTAAAATTTCCAAAATACTCGGAGCAATATCGGCTAACTTACCATCGCTTCTTAAGATAACATTGGTAGCGTGTCCGGGAATTCTGACTCTCTCTCCTTCGACTAAAATCAAAGGAACTGGATTTGTAGTATGAGCCGTCCAGGGATTTCCTCCCTCATCTATCATATACTCAGCATTGCCGTGATCGGCTGTAATTATAGCCGTACCTCCAACTTTGCAGATTCCTTCTAACAACCGTCCTAAACATTTATCTACTACTTCTAAAGCTTGGACAGTAGCTTCCATGTTACCTGTATGTCCAACCATATCTGGATTAGCGTAATTAACTACTATTAAGGAATAGATTTCCTTGTTAATGGCTTTTAAAACGACATCGGTAACAGCTTCTGCTGACATCATTGGTGCTTGATCATAAGTAGCTACCATTGGAGAACTTATCAGTTCTCTATCTTCTCCTGCAAAAGGTTCTTCCAAACCTCCATTGAAAAAGTAGGTAACGTGAGCATATTTTTCAGTTTCAGCAGTCCGAAACTGCTTTAAACCATGGCTCGCAATTACTTCACCGAGAATATTGTCGAGATTCTGGGGTTTAAATGCTACCTCTACTGCTAAATCTTGCTCGTATTGGGTAAAGGTAACAAAAGATAGCGGTTTAATTTGCTGTCTTTCAAACCCGTCAAAATCTGGCTTCACAAAAGCTTGAGTTAATTGTCTAGCTCTATCGGGACGGAAATTGAAAAATATTACTCCGTCTCCGGATTCTACCGCTCCTGGAGCAATTCTCACCGGAACAATAAATTCATCTGTTATTCCTTCTGCATAAGATTTTTCTACTACTTCTACAGCAGAGCATTTACTGGTTAAATCGTCTTGCGTCATTACTTTGTAAGCGCTTTCGATCCGATTCCAGCGTTTATCTCTATCCATTGCATAGTAGCGTCCACTGACAGTTACAATGCGTCCAACTCCTATGCGATCTATATAATCTTGAATAAGTCCAATTGATTTTACAGCTTCACTGGGTTTAGTATCGCGTCCGTCAGTGATAGCATGGATGCAAATGTCCGAAATTCCTTGAGCCTTAGCTAAATCCAGCAATCCAAATAGATGGCTTAAGTGCGAATGTACACCCCCTTCAGAACAAAGCCCTACTAAATGCAGCTTGCTCTGACGACTTGCACTTCTTGGCAAACTTTTACCAGCGCTGGGTTTTGATGTATCGAACCATCTTCTACAGCATCGGAAATTCTTACCAATTCTTGCGGTACGACTCTTCCAGCACCTATATTTAAATGTCCTACCTCTGAGTTGCCCATTTGCCCTTCTGGCAAGCCCACCGCTTTTCCGGAGGTATTTATCAACGTGTTTGGATAAGCTTTCAATAAGCTATCCATAACGGGTGTTGAAGAGGCGGCAACAGCGTTTCCTTTCGTCTCCTCGCAGTAACCCCATCCATCCAATATTACCAGCACCACGGGAGAAACAGGTGCTTTTATCATAACAAATTTGCCCTTTACTTTTCGTAATATCCGAATAATACCATTGACACTCACAACTGCAAGTGCATTTTTGCTTATTTATGCTGATTATTTGTATATTAAAGTATTTTATGGAATGGGTAATGGGTAATAGGTAATTGGTAATGGGTAATGGGTAATGGTTGATATATAGTAGGGAACTCTTATTTTTTTGCTGCTTTTTTACACTAAAATAAATTGTCAATCTAATTCATCATTTATAGTTATAAGACTTACGCAAAAGTGACTAAATTGCCTCATTATGGGCGAAGCGGCGTAATCAAGCCAGTGGCAATCTAATTAATAATTATGAATCAGATTGCCTCTACTGATTGCAATGGAGATTTCGCTGTACCAATTCCCAATTCCCAATTCCTTATTCCCTATTCCCTATTACCCATTACCCATTACCAATTCCCTTTTAAATTCATTTCCGCTTAGCTGCTGATTTTTTCTGCTTTTCAGCTTTTTTTGCTGCTTTTTCTGCCTCAATCGCGGCTAATTTTGCTTGTTCTTTTTCTTCAGCAATTTTATCTAAATAATAGTGATAATCTCCTAGATAAACTCGGAATTCACCATCGCGAATTTCAACTATTTTATTAGCTACTTGGGAAATAAAATATCGGTCGTGAGAAACAATAATTACACTACCATCGTAATTTTGTAAAGCTTCTTCAAGCATTTCTTTAGCTGGAATATCCAAATGGTTTGTTGGCTCATCTAAAATTAGTAAATTCGCCTGACGTAATAACATTTTTGCTAATGCTAAACGTGCTTTTTCTCCACCACTCAACGCAGCGACGTTTTTAAATACTGTATCACCGCTAAATAAAAATTGTCCCAACAAAGTGCGTACTTCTTCGTTTTTCCAGTCGGGAACTTCATCATGGATAGTTTCCATAACAGTTTTATTTAAATCCAAAGCTTCGGCTTGGTTTTGTTCAAAGTAATTGGGTATAACGTTGTGTTCCCCTAATTTCACTTCACCTTCCGTCGGCTTTTCCATGCCCATCATTAAACGCAGTAATGTTGATTTACCCGCGCCATTCGGACCTAAAAAAGCAATTCTATCCCCTCTTTCAATTAATAAATTAGCTGATAAAAATAATATTTTATCGTCATAAATATGAGTTAAATTTTTAATTTCTACTACTTCCCTTCCGCTACGGGGTGCTGGGGGAAATTGAAATCTTAATGTTCTCACTCCAGCAATTGGTGCTTCAATTCTTTCGATTTTATCAAGTTGTTTTTCGCGGCTTTTCGCTTGGGTACTACGAGTAGCACTAGCCCGGAATTTCTCTACAAAGGCTTGTTGTTTATCTAATTCTTTTTGTTGACGTTCGTATGCACTTAATTGTGCTGTTTGACTTTCAGCTTTTTGTTGTAGATATAAAGAATAATTACCAAGATAAGTTGTAGAAACACCTCGTTCGGTTTCGACAATTTGATTACAAAGTCGATCGAGAAATTCTCGGTCATGAGAAACTATGACCATTGGAGTATTCAAACCTTTGAGGTAAGTTTCCAACCATTCAATGGTTTCTAAATCTAAATGGTTTGTCGGTTCGTCCAACAGTAATAAATCGGGTTTTTGTAACAAAATTTTACCTAAACCCATCCGCATCTGCCAACCACCGCTAAAAGAACTTACTAGGCGATCGCCATCTTCTTGCTCGAATCCCATTTCTGGTAAAATCTTGCCGATGCGGGCTTCTAAACCGTACCCGTCTAAGGCTTCAAACTGCCTTTGCAATTTATCTAATTTATCAATTAATTTATCAAGTTGATCGGGATCGGCGCTTTCCATATCTCGCTGTACCTGCGCCAAAGCTAATTGTACTGCGTTTGCTTGTTCAAATACTGTCCAAAATTCTTCGCTGACGGTGCGAGTCGGATCTACTTCAAATTCTTGGTTAAGGTGAGCTATATGTAAGCTGTTAGGACGAATAATTTCTCCCGATGTCGGTTCCATTTCCCCAATAATGATTTTCAATTGGGTAGACTTCCCCGCACCATTTACACCAACTAAACCAATACGATCGCCAACTTTTACTTCCCAGTTGACATCCTTGAGAACTTCGCCTGTAGGATAAATTTTACTGATATGTTCTAGTCGTAGCATCAAGAATCTCCAAGGTAAGGGATGGTTACAGCAAGGGAACGCGCCGCTGTCCTTTGTGTCCAATCTTAACAAAATTTAACTACAAAGTTTGTGTTGGAATTATTGGAGATAAAGAATTTTTTTTTCAGGTCAAAGGTCTGAGGTTTAAGATGCTGAAGAAAGTATTGTTAGTTTGGGAATTTCTGATAAATTTGCTCAAAGCTCGCTGGAATTCAGGCTCAAGATTTATTTAGAAGTTGCTTTCTCCTGATTTCCTGATAATTCCGGTGCCGCAGCTAATCTAGCTGCACCCGCTTGAACTACTTGAGCAACTTCTGATAAAGGCATATTATTTATTTGCCTTAAAACCATATTTAAGTCGGAAATCTCTGGTAATGGCTTTCCTTTTACACAATATAATAATTCTTGCAACGTATACCCGGCTCTAGTGGCAATTTGATCCAAGTTTTCTGTGTCTGGAGTTTTCACTCCTTTTTCCCACATCTGAACTGCTGTTGCCGAAACCCCTAATTCTATACCAAAAGCACGCTGAGTCATTGAACCCCGCGCTAATTTGATGATTTCTATCAGTTTTTGTCTACTTTGTGTATCCACGTTTCAAGACTAGCTACTCAATTACATTAATTAAAAATTTGTGTTTTGCCGATTCTATACTACAAAATTTAATTTTCTCTTGACAGAGGTTTCTTTTTATTATAATCTAACTGTAGTATTTTAATTGTGACTTTAGTTCAAGTAAATTAATTATTTTTTCATCTACCTGAATTTCAAAAAATTATTGATCAGTTGTTATAAGGGGTGCATCATGTGGAGCAAAAAAATAGAAAGAACTTACGCCGTTGTAGAGGCAAAAATTTAATTACATCTAATAAAATTGAACCAGAGTTTTGGAGCGTTTCGTCAAAAGAGGTGAAAGTTGTTCTCAAAGCTGCTGGTTGTAGTGTAAAAGCAATTAAGAAAATTCGTTTACTCAAATATCAGGCTTGTATTTCTTATTGGAACCATGAAGGTGGTGTTTGTAGCGGATTCTTTAGCTATCGACTTTTCCCGACTTGGCAAAAGGAAGTAGAGCGATTAATTGAAGATTGCTCGGACTTCAAAGACTTGCAGTTATTAAATCATCTTATAAAACGCGAATTTATTTATTTTTACTATCAGACTGAGATGGAAGATGCAATACATGATGCATTGCAAAACCGCTTGTGTGTATTAAAAGCTATGGCACGACAAGCGGTTTCTGATGATTTAGGAATGGCTATTGAGTGGGAATATTTTCAGGTTTAATTTTTGTATATAAAACTAACTAAATTCCCTACTCTGTGGTAATGAGATTAATTTGTAACTGAAGCAGCAAGTTGCGCTAAACGCTCTTGTTGGTCTTGAGATATACAAGCTTGCATGATTGGGTCTAAGTCGCCTTCTAAGACTGGGTTGAGTGAATAGTTTTCACCAAGACGGTGGTCAGTAGCGCGGTTATCTTTATAGTTGTAAGTACGAATTTTCTCAGAACGCGAACCAGTACCAACTTGCGAACGACGTAAATCTGTGACTGCTTCTTGTTGTTCGCGCAGCTTTATTTCATACAGCTTAGCACGGAGAATCTGTAATGCCCGTTCTTTGTTTTTCAACTGGCTACGTTCTTCGGTGCAAAAAATTCTAATACCCGTAGGCTTATGATAAAGGTCTGCGGCAGTCTCAACTTTGTTAACATTTTGTCCGCCAGCACCACCTGAACGAGCTGTAGACATTTCAATATCTTTGGGATCGATATGAACTTCTACTTCATTCACTTCTGGCATGACTGCGACAGTGGCGGTAGAAGTATGAACTCTTCCTCCAGCCTCAGTTACTGGTACTCGCTGTACACGATGCACTCCAGCTTCAAATTTGAGCTTACTATAAACGCGATCGCTTTTATTTCCAGAACAGCTTCTTTAAAGCCGCCCATTTCTGCTAAAGACTCGCTGATCAGCTTGACATTCCAGCCTTGAGTCTCTGCATAGCGAGAATACATACGCACCAAATCACCAGCCCAGATGCTTGCTTCATCACCACCCGTACCGGCACGAATTTCCAACATGATATTTTTTTCATCATTGGGATCGCGGGGTAAAAGTAGTACTTTTAAACGAGTTTCAAGTTCTTCTATTTTCTGATCGAGTTCTTTAACTTCCAAAGCTGCCATTTCATGCAACTCGGAGTCTCCTTGAGATTCTTTAGCAATTTGACGCGCCCCAATTAATTCTTCTTGGGCAGTTTTCCAAGTTTCATAGGTATTAACTACCTCTTCTAACCCAGAACGCGCTTTTGCTACTTCCTGATATTCATCTGGATTTGAAGCGATATCGGGATCAGCTAAGCGACGAGTTAGTTCATTAAAAGTTTGTTCGACGGATTTTAGTTTCTCCAGCAAATATTGTTCAGCCATGATGGTGCAACGCTCCTTAAAAAAATAGTTATCCAGGCTTATACTAAAAAACCGACTCAGTTAAGCTGAGTCGTTGATTGCAGCATTTGCCTGGTTGCTATTTTTTGTCGTCGTCGCTTTTGTCTTTCTTATTTTGACTGTCATACATACCGTATTTACGCAGGAAGCGTTCTACGCGACCTTCGGTATCAATAATCTTCTGATTGCCTGTATAGAAAGGGTGATTTCCAGACCAAACATCGACGTGTAATTCGGGTTTAGTAGAGCCAACAGTCATGACAACTTGACCGTTACAGTAAACTTTGGCTTCTGGATACCACTCTGGATGAATCTCTGGTTTTGCCATTTTCTTCTTCGTGGTGAATGTATAACAATTATGACGTAACTAGCTCCAAGTTTTCAATATAAATGCAAGCAGTTTATATATTAACGTTTGGAGTACTGAGGTGCTTTACGAGCTTTATGTAAACCGTATTTTTTACGTTCTTTGGCTCTGGGGTCGCGGGTAAGGTAGCCTTCGGTTTTCAAGGGTGAGCGATTATCCGGGTCGAGTTGGCACAAAGCCCGAGCAACTCCTAAACGAACTGCATCAGACTGTCCTGTCAAACCACCACCATTCGCTTTGACTAAAATGTCGTATTCGTTTTCTAATCCCAAGGTTTCCAGAGGCGCTTTAATTCCTCCCAGATAGTTGGGGTTAAATTGGAAATACAAATCACCTTCTTTACCGTTAACGGTTAATTTTCCGTTACCTGGAACAAGACGTACTCTTGCCACTGAGCATTTACGGCGACCAGTACCCCAGTAAACGGCACGACCGCTGTTAGTATCTGTTGCTTGCATTAATTTTGTTCTCCTGGAATTGTGTTAATTTTGAGTTCTTTGGGTTGCTGCGCTGCATGAGGATGAGCAGGTCCGGCATAGACTTTTAGCTTTGTAAATAATTGTCGTCCCAAGCTATTTTTAGGCAGCATACCTTTCACAGCTTTTTCGATGATCCGTTCTGGTAAACGTGCTTGTAGGTGTTCAAAGGTTTCTGTCTTCATTCCACCAGGACGACCGGAGTGGCGACGATAAAGCTTTTGGGAGCTTTTCTTCCCAGTTACTACAACTTTTTCCGCATTGACGACAACAACAAAATCCCCTGCATCCATATAAGGAGTGAAGTGCGGTTTATTTTTACCGCGTAAAATCATCGCGATTTGAGTAGCTAAACGACCGAGACGTTGGTCGGCGGCATCTACTATATACCAATCACGCTGGACGGTTTCTTGGGTAGGAAGGTATGTTTTGTTCATTACTTTGCAATTTTGTTGATTGTTAATTTTGGTTTTTCATTTATATATACATTCCTAGGCAGTGATTTCACCTAGAATACAATCGGAAATTTTATTTACAGAATTATCTGGGAAATTAAATTTGGGCAAGGTATCGTACCAAATTTTAGCAGGGAAAGGAAATTCCCGATAGCCGACGCGCAGTAAACATAATCCTTGGGGAGGTGCAGCATATTTTACTTGGTCTCGCCGCTCTTGTTTCCAGATATTAGTAAAATTTAAGACGGTTCGCTCGCCAGAACCGACTTGAACTAACATTCCTACCAGTAAACGAACCATACCATATAGAAATCCATCTGCTTGAATTTCAATATGTACTAATGCTCCATCACGATAACATTCTACGGCTTGTACATCTACCCATGAATGGTTACGCTCGGAATTCGCACGGTGAAAGGCTGCTAAGTGATGTTTTCCCATCAACGGTTGGAGTGCTGCTCTAATTAATGATTCATCCAAGGAAGCATGATAATAATGCCAACTAAAGGGTTTGACAAACAAATTGGGTAGCTTTTCATTGTATAACGTATAACGATACCGTCGATAAGCTGCACTAAAACGAGCGTGCCAATTGTCGCTAACCTCTGCTGAAGCCCTAATTAATATATCTTGAGGTAAGTAACTATTTAAAATAGATGACCACTTTGATGGTGGAATCTTACTGGCGATATTGAAATGAGCTACTTGAGCGGCTGCGTGAACTCCACTATCGGTTCTCCCGGCACCATATAAGGTGACATCATCACCGACTACAGTAGATATTGCTTTTTCAATTTCTTCCTGGACGCTACAGTATTTGGGTTGCTTTTGCCAGCCATGAAAATGAGTGCCTTGATATTGAATTACCAAGGCAATCCTCTGAGTTTTTACTGGCTGGGAGCTTTCTAACATACAATCAAAATTTTGGATGCTTTTGTGCCTAAATTACATCCTTGACTAATTAAACTAATTCGATAATTGCCATTTGGGCGTTATCACCGCGACGAGGTACTGTATGCAAAACACGGGTGTAACCTCCTTTGCGATCGCCATATCTAGTGGGGACTTGTTCAAATAAAGCATGAACCAAATCTTTGTCGTAAAGATAGCCAATAGCCTGACGACGAGCGCTCAAAGAACCATCTTTAGCTAAGGTGATCATTTTATCAACTTCTGATCGTACCACTTTAGCTCTGGTGATAGTGGTGGTTATTCGTCCATGACGAATTAGTTCGGTGGAAAGCGCTCGCAATAAAGCACGGCGCTGATCGGCTGCTTTGCCGAGTTTTTTGAGTTTAGAACAGTGACGCATAGCACAATTGTGAAGTTATTTGCGAGCAATTTAATGAATCTAATTAATTATCTAAATTAATTATCTAATTAATTAAAGCTTAATTAAGCGTGTTTTGAGGCTCTTTCTGTTGGCAGAGTAATCCCCAAACGTCGCTGTAAAGCTTCTACAACCTCTTCTGCTGACTTCTGACCGAAGTTTTTGATTTCTAAAAGGTCTTCTTGGGTATAATCCAATAAGTCCGCCACCGAATTTACTTGCGCCCGCTTCAAGCAGTTGTAAGCTCGCACGGAAAGCTGCAATTCTTCGATGGGTATTTGGGCTGTTGGATCTTGGTCGATTTCGGAAACTGTATCTTCTGGGTTAATTTCGATATTTTTCAGCGGATTAAATAATTCCACTAAAATCCCAGCAGCAGAAGAAAGTGCTTCTTGGGGAGCAATACTACCGTTTGTCCAAACTTCTAAAAGCAGTCTGTCTTTAGGGAAACCATTTTCTCCACGAGTTTCTTCAACGCTATAATTAACTTTCCGCACCGGCATGAAAATTGAATCTATTTGCAGAAAGTCCAAAGATGTCGCTTCTTCACGACCTCTTTCTACCGTGCGATAGCCTTTACCTCTCTCAATCCGAAATTCCATTTCCAGTCTGCCGCCTTCTGCTAAGGTAGCTATATACTGAGTCTGGTCGATAACTTCTACTTCACTGGGTAAATCAAAGTGAGCTGCGGTAACTGTTGCCGGACCGTTGACTAATAAACGACCAATTTGAGGCTGAGAAGAGTGACTTTTGAGAATAAGTTCTTTCATTCTCATCAAGATTTCTAGCACATCTTCCCGCACACCTTTTACGGTAGCAAATTCATGTGTTACACCGGCAATTCTGACTGCTGTAACTGATGTCCCTTCTAAATTAGATAGTAAAACCCGTCTGAGAGCGTTGCCAACTGTTGTTCCTTGACCCCTCTCTAACGGTTCCAAAACGAATTTAGAATAGTGGCTCCGACTTTCTTCTGTATTAGATTCTACACATTCAATTTGAAACTGCGCCACGGAGTAACCTCCCTTCTTAATCAGGTCCTATCCCGGCAGGCATTGTTAATTTTGCCCGCCCTCAATCAATTTAAAGTCCGCTTTACTGAGAATATAATCAGAATGTCTGTAAATTAAGACACTACTCAATATTCTTTCCTTACACTTTGCGGAAGCTTTGTATCTTTTTTTGTCCAGATGTCAACTTGAACAGCTTTTGATGTCAGCTATTTTATTTCCACGATTACTCCTGCCATTGAGGAGAATCATCGTTCAAGGCAGATGTAATTTTAAATTGCCGCCAATTAAAAAGTGATAATTAGATTCAGGCAAGTTACAAATACAGAAATATCTCCCTGTATGCCCGGAGTTATCCCTTCAGAAAATTGGATTAAACTCTACGTCGCTTGGGTGGACGGCAACCATTATGAGGAATTGGGGTAATATCCCTAATTAAGGTTATTTCCAATCCTGCTCCCTGAATTGCCCGAATAGCTGTTTCTCTACCTGCTCCCGGACCACTTACCATTACTTCTATCTGACGCATTCCTTGGTCAATAGCTCGTTTCGCTGCGCTTTCTGCTGCTGTTTGAGCGGCAAAGGGGGTTCCTTTTTTGGCTCCCTTAAAACCACTTGAACCAGCAGAAGCCCAAGAAATCACATCTCCATTAGTATCAGTAATTGTGACGATGCTATTGTTAAAAGTAGACTGGATGTAGGCTACTCCACTAGGTACATTACGTTTTTGTTTTCTGCTTCCGCTTTTTTTTCCTGTTTGTCGTGCCATATCGTTATAGTTGAGTTAAGGTAGAAAGTTGAATATCCAACCGGCATTGAAAAATCACTAATTAGACTTATTAGTATTAGTTTATTTACCCGGTGCCTTTTTCTTCCCAGCTACTGTCTGTCTTCTTCCACGACGGGTTCTAGCATTAGTACGAGTCCTCTGACCTCTGACTGGTAAGCCCATACGGTGGCGACGACCCCGGTAACTACCAATATCAACCAAGCGCTTGATATTCATCGCTTCCCAACGTCTCAAGTCACCTTCTATTTGATAGTTTTTCTCTACCTCTGCTCGCAAGGCTGTGACATCACTATCACTCAAGTCTTTAACTCTAGTGTCAGGATTAACACCTGTTGCAGCTAATATTTTGTGCGAACTTGTTAAGCCGATTCCAAAAATGTAAGTTAGACCTATTTCAATACGCTTATCGCGTGGCAAGTCTATTCCGGCAATCCGTGCCATTATAGAAGTCTCCTAATGTGTTTTTTTTCATCTCTACCCGCTTGCTAATTTCGGATGTCTATGTACTCTAATACATCCGAATGGTGAATCTTCACGTCAAAAACTTTGTCTCTCAGATTTGTCTGTCTCGACGCTAAAATTAACAGCGGCTTTATCCTTGACGTTGTTTGTGCTTGGGATTTGAACAAATAACCATTACGCGACCACGCCGTTTGATGACGCTGCATTTCTCGCACATTTTTTTCACCGACGCTCTTACTTTCATTGCCTTTTCAATCAACTCCAAATAGTAAATTATAACACGATTTCGCAAACTTTTCAGTTAATTTGATGTAAAACAAAAACTTTGAGATTGTAGTATAATATTCCACATAAGATAAACTTACTTTTTACGCAATCGATAAGTAATTCTACCTTTTGTTAGGTCATAAGGTGTCAGTTCAACTTTGACGCGATCGCAGGTAAAATCTTGATATAGTTCCGGCGAATCTTACCAGATATATGAGCTAGAACGTTGAAGCCATTATCTAAGTCTACACGGAACATCGCATTAGGCAGGGATTCTGTCACCGTGCCTTCCATTTCAATTAAATCTTGTTTGGACAATTTGTTTTTCCTTCAACTCAACAGTATTTTTTTGATTGCAGCTAGTAATGAAAGCAAATTTTTGAGCTTTTAGAATATATATCAACAATTTATTAATATATCTTATTTAAAGTTTTATTGCTTATTCCCGAACTATGACTGAGAACGGATGGTAAGCGAGAGTTTAGAAGTAAAATGAATCAATATATTCAGATTACTTCTAAAAAAAATTGCTTTTTTTAACAACTGACAATTAAATCTTTGAGGTTGGAAGTAACGGATTGGGGAGATTTATTGCCATCAATAACTATTAACTGTTTGCGATCGCCATAGTAATCGATCAAAGGTGTAGTCTCAGAACGGTAAACTTCTAAACGATGACGAATAATCTCCTCAGAGTCATCTTTTCGTCCACGTTCGAGCAAACGACCGACAACTACATCATCTGGTACATCTAAATTGATTACCATCACGCCGTCTAAATTGATTTTTTGCAACAAATTATCTAAAAAAACGGCTTGAGAAACTGTACGAGGGAAACCGTCAAGAATCCACCCGGAAGTAGTATCGGCTCTTTGTAAGCGTTCCTCTACCATATCTTGCACCAATAAGTCAGGAACTAACTGACCGCTATCTACATAGCTTTTAGCTTTGATACCTAAAGGCGTTTGTTCTTTAATGGCTTCGCGGAGGATATCACCAGTAGAAATATGGGGAACCCCCCAATGATCGGCTAAAATTTTAGCTTGAGTTCCCTTACCGGCTCCGGGTGGTCCTAAAAAAATTATTCTAGTCACTATTGTTTCACCATCCCTTCATAACGTTGAGAAATCACGTAAGTTTGGATTTGTTTAGCTGTATCAATAGCAACACCTACTAAAATTAACAAAGAAGTAGCACCCAAACCTCGGAAAGTAGGTACTCCCAATGCTCTTTCCACCACGGTAGGAATAATCGCAACCAATCCCAAGAAGCCAGCACCCAAAAAGGTAAGTCGGTTCAAAACTCTTTCTAAATATTCGCTGGTTGCTTTACCAGGACGAATTCCCGGAATCGAAGAACCCATTTTCTTTAAATTTTGAGCGATATCAACTGGGTTAACAATCAAGGAAGAATAGAAATAGCTAAAGAAAATAATTGAAAACAGGTATATGAGTGCATAAGCCCACCAACCGGAACCACCAGGATTCAGATAAGTGTTTGTAAACTCAGATATTTGCTGATTTTGAGTAAATTGACCAATTAAAAGAGGTAAACTCAAAATTGCGGTGGCAAAAATAATTGGCATTACTCCACCCTGATTAAGTCGCAGGGGTAGGAAGCTACGCTGTTCTGCGAGAACTCTTCTCCCGACTTGTCGTCTAGCAGAAATAATCGGAATCCGACGCATCCCTTCTTGAACAAAAACGATACCAACAATTGTTGCCAAGAAAAGCAGCAGTAATACAACTACTTGCCCAACTGCTTGACGACCTCCAACTTGAGCGAAACTGATAGTACTGCCTAAAGTTGTAGGTAGAGAAGATACAATATTGAGGAAAATAAGTAAAGATGCTCCATTACCAATTCCTCTTTCTGTAATCACTTCGGAAGCCCACATCACGAACATCGAACCAGCGACAAGAGCTAAAGCAGTTTCAAATACGAAAACCGGACCGAAATCAATTGCAAAGCCTTTAAGCCAAACTGCCGAAATAAATATACTTTGAACAATTCCCCAACCCAAAGCGACATATCGGGTAATTTGAGAAATCTTGCGTCTTCCAGCTTCGCCTTCGTCTTTCTGTAATTTTTCTAAAGCTGGGATGGCAGCCGTAAGTAGTTGGATGATAATCGAAGCATTAATAAAGGGTAAAATACCAAGAGTGAAAACTCCCAACGCCGAGAATCCACCACCAGAGAAAATATCCAAAATTCCTGCTAAGCCATTACCTCCTTGCATAGCAGCACTAAATCGCACCCGATCTATGCCTGGAATAGGTATATAAATACCCAAACGAATCAAAAGTAAAATACCGATGGTGACAAACAGCCGACCTCTCAAACCTGCTGCTTGCGCCATCTGCATAAAAGTTTCTTGAGCAGTTGGAGCTCTATCTCGACTTATCATAATGACGATTTACCGATGAATGTTAACCAGGCAGCACGGGGCTGTATTCATTGCATTTTTTAGTGCGCTATTTTGACTGAATGGCTCACTTACTTATACAACTTCACAGCTACCACCAGCTGCCTCAATTTTGCTACGAGCCGTCTCCGTAAAAGCTGCGGCTTGTACTTTCAGAGCAACGTTTAATTCTCCATCTCCGAGAATTTTTAATGGTCCTTGTACGGCAGTGAGAATACCATTCTCTCGTAACAAAGTCACATTAACTTCTGTATTTGCTGGGAGTGAAGACAACTTCTCTACATTAATCGTAGTGTATTTTTTACGATTAACGACGGGAAAACCTTTAAGTTTGGGTATCCGACGATAAAGGGGCTGTTGACCACCTTCAAAACCAGGTCTGGTTCCACTACCGGAACGAGATTTTTGACCACGCATACCAAAACCGCAGCTAGCACCTTGACCGGCTGAAATCCCGCGTCCGACACGTCGGCGACGTTTCTTAGAACCCTCTTGAGGGCGAACATCCTGTAGTCTCATGTTGGTTACTTATATTTTTTTTTACACGATTGCTCGCAATTACCACTCTACTGGGCGTAAAGTTTTTCAATACTGACATCTCTACTTTCGGCAACTTCATTGAAGTTTCGCAATACTGCAAGAGCGTTGATTGCGGCTCTGGCGTTATTGAGAGGGTTGTTAGAGCCGAGTTGTTTTGCTAAAACGTTACGAATTCCTGCCAATTCCAGTACGGTACGTACTGCACCACCAGCAATTACACCAGTACCGGGAGATGCTGGTCGCATGATCACTTTAGCACCGCCACCAACACCATTAGTTGGATGAGGAATAGAGTTGGATTTGGTAATGGGAATTTCTAGCAAATGTTTTTTGCCATCAGCTACACCTTTTTTGACTGCTCCAATGACATCACTGGCTTTACCTACTCCTACTCCAACTTGACCGCGTTCGTTACCGACGACTACAATTGCCCGGAAGCTGAGTTTTTTACCTCCTTTGACAACCTTACTTACTCGTCGGATTTGAATTACGCGCTCTTGCCAGTTAGTTTCTTCTTTTTTAGCTCGGCTCGTTTTACGACGATTATTTGCCATGTTTGAATGTTCTCTTGATTTTACTTGTCAATTGGCTCTAGAAACTTAAACCACCTTCTCGTGCAGCATCAGCTAATGCTTTGATACGTCCATGATAAAGGTTGCCTCCACGGTCAAATACGACTTGAGTAACACCTTTTTCTAAGGCTCTTGCAGCTAATGTCTTGCCAACTTCAGTGGAAGCCGCTTGATTAGAACCGGAAGTTAATTTAGATTTTAATTCCGGTTCTAAACTTGATGCTGTAGCCAAAGTTTGATGTTTGGTATCATCTATGACTTGAGCATAAATATGCTCGTTGGAGCGATACACTGCAAGCGAGGACGCTCGGAAGAGCCAAATACTTTGCCTCTGATGCGTCGATGACGACGCTGTTTTGATTGTTGACGGGTAGTTTTCATAATTTACTTTTTACCACCTTTACCAGCTTTACCAGCTTTACGTCTGACAATTTCGTTATCATAACGAATGCCTTTACCTTTATAAGGTTCTGGTGGACGAACCGCACGAATTTTAGCGGCTGTATTTCCAACCACTTCCTTGTCGTAACCGCTAACAACTATCGCAACGCCTTTTTCTTCAATGGCAAATTGAACTCCTTCTGGTGGAACAATTTCCACGGGATGACTATATCCAACGTTGAGAACTAAATCACGACCTTTGACTTGCGCTCGATAACCAACACCTTGAAGTTTCAATTGACGCTGAAATCCTTTAGAAACACCTTCAACCATGTTGGAAACCAAAGTACGACTTAAGCCGTGCATTTGTCGGCACACTCTCGAATCGTCTTGGCGGGATACAGTTAAAGTATCTCCTTCTTGGGAAACACTAACTTGAGTTGGAAGTTCCCGTGAAAGTTCGCCTTTTGGACCTTTTACAGATACTTTGCCACCGTTAATTGTGACTTGTACTTTTGCAGGTATTGTTATTGGTTGTTTACCAATTCTAGACATGGTTTTTTGTCCTTAAATGTCCCAATTTTAGATTTTGAATTTTGGATTTTGGATTGAGGAAATTATAAGTTCTACCTCACAAATTTCTTAGTAGGAATCTAGAAAAATCTAAAATCTAAAATCTAAAATCCAAAATTTCTTGACTACCAAACGTAGCAAAGTACTTCGCCGCCTAAATTTTTCTGACGTGCTTCTCGGTCAGTCATGATGCCGGAAGATGTAGATATTATGGCAATACCAATACCGCCTAATACTCTTGGTAAGTCTTTTTTATTGGAATATACTCGCAAACCCGGTCTGCTTACCCGCTTGAGGGCAGTGATTACTGGTTGGCGATTTTTACCTTTATATTTCAAAGAGATTACCAAATGACTCTCTATTCCTTCTCCGGCTGTTTCAAAATCATTGATAAAGCCTTCTTCCCGCAACACTTTAGCTATATTTTGGCTCATTTTGGCTGCTGGCACTTGTGTTGTTTGATGCCGAGCCAAATTAGCGTTGCGGATGCGCGTCAGCATATCTGCAATTGTGTCGTTTGCCGCCATCGTTTCCTCTATTTAGATTAACTTATTGCTCCCGAAAGGGCATTCCCATTTCTTTTAGTAAAGCGCGACCTTCTTCATCATTCCTTGCTGTCGTAATGATGGAGATGTCCATACCGCGAATTTGGTCAACTTTGTCATATTCGACCTCTGGAAAAATTAATTGTTCTCTAACTCCTAGAGTATAATTTCCCCGACCATCAAAGCTTTTGGCACTGACTCCGCGAAAGTCACGAATTCTCGGTAATGACAGGTTTATCAAACGGTCGAGAAAGTTGTACATCTTATCGCTTCTAAGAGTTACCATTACGCCTACAGGCATACCTTCTCGAATTTTGAATCCTGCGATCGCCTTTTTTGCTCGCGTGACTACTGGCTTTTGACCAGTAATCAATGCGATCTCATTTAAAGATGCTTCTAATGCTTTGGCATTTTGAGAAGCTTCCCCCAATCCTCGGTTAACACTTACTTTTAGAACCTTCGGTACCTGATGGATATTTGAATATTCAAATTGTTTCATCAGATTGGGGACAATTGTCTCCAGATATCTACTTTTTAATCCTACTGCCATTTTTTCTCCTAATCCCTGGGCTTGGTCAGGGAAATACAAGTTATTCAATAAGGTTAAAGGTCAAAGGTCAAAGGTTAAAGGTCAAAGGTCAAAGGTCAAAGGTTAAAGGTTAAAGGTTAAAGGTTAAAGGTTAAAGGTTAAAGGTTTATTTATTAACTAACTCCTAACTCCTAACTCCTAACTCCTAACTCCTAACTCCTAACTCCTAACTCCTAACTCCTCACTCTTAACTCCTCACTCTTAACTCCTAACTATTTATCGATGATTTCCCCAGTTTTCTTTAACATTCTCACTTTTTTACCTTCTTGGGTAAAGGTATAACAAACGCGAGAAGCTACGTTTTCCTTGGTGGAATAAAGCATAACGTTGGAACTATGAATAGGAAATTCCTGAGTAACAATTTTTCCCGATTCACCTTCCTGTTGAGGCTTGACGTGCTTGGTTTTAATATTTACACCTTTAACAATAACTTTACTCTTTTTAGTCATTGTTTCCACAATTTCACCGACTTTGCCTTTGTCTTTTCCGGAAATTACCTGAACGGTATCTCCAGTTTTGACGTGCATTTTGTGAAATTTAGGCTTCACGTTTTTCTTAATTGACATTACAGTACCTCCGGTGCCAGAGAAACTATTTTCGTAAAGTTTTTATCCCGTAATTCTCGTGCTACAGGACCAAATACCCGTGTTCCTCTGGGATTTCCGTCTTTGTTAATGATAACTGCGGCGTTATCATCAAAACGAATGGTCATGCCGGTTTCGCGATTCACGCCTTTTCTAGTACGGACTATTACAGCTTCTACCACATCAGACTTTTTCACAGCCATATTTGGTTGGGCATCTTTAACGACAGCGATAATGCGATCGCCAATGCTGCCATAACTTCGATTACCGGCACCCAGAACACGGATGCACATCAATTTACGCGCACCGCTGTTATCAGCAACATTTAGGTAAGACTGGGCTTGTATCACAATTTATCTCCATTGTAAAGTTGTTAAGGATGTAACAACCGCTTGTTATCAATTATTCCTGCTATTGAGGATTTCTTTAACTTGCCAGCGCTTAGTTTTGCTTAAGGGTCTGGTTTCCTGAATCCGGACGCGATCGCCTTCTTTGCAGTTATTTTCTTCGTCGTGAACTTTGTAGCGTTTGGTTGTAACTACAATTTTGCCGTATTTTTGATGACTATCTCGACTTTCCACGGCGACTACGACGGTTTTTTGCATTTTATCGCTGACTACTAAGCCAACTCTTTCTTTAATAGCCATTAGTTGTTAGTTGTTGGTTGTTACTTATTAGTTGTTACTTATTAGTTGTTAGTTTGTGGTTGTTAATTTTTCCACTAACAACTATCTTATCTACTAACCATTAGCCCGTTTACGTTCCCCTTCTACTGTTAGCAATTGAGCTAAACGGTGACGAGCGTGTTTAAATTTGGCGGGCTTTTCTAACTGTTTGGTTGCTTGTTGTAAGCGCAGATCGAATAACTGCTTTTTAGTGGCAACAATTTCTTGCACTAATTGCTCGTCGCTCAAATCTCTAGCTTCTGAAATTTTAGGAAAAGGCATAATTTATGCTTTTGGTTCTAGTTCGGCACGGGAAATAAATTTAGTTTTTATTGGTAGCTTGTGTGAAGCTAAACGCATAGCTTCGCGAGCAGTTTCTTCGGCGACACCAGCAATTTCAAATAAAATTCTTCCTGGCTTAACTACAGCTACCCAATATTCAGGATTACCTTTACCAGAACCCATTCGGGTTTCTGCGGCACGCATTGTCACGGGCTTATCTGGGAATACTCGAATCCAGATTTTTCCACCCCTACGAATGTAACGAGTCATCGCTCGACGGGAGGCTTCGATTTGACGAGATGTAATCCAAGATGGTTCTTGAGCCTGGAGAGCAAAATCACCAAAGTTGAGACTACTACCTCGCGTTGCTAATCCTGTCATCCGTCCGCGATGTTGCTTACGGAATTTAGTTCTTTTCGGACTTAACATGACTTAATAGTTGTTGGTTGTTGGTTGTTAGTTGTTAGTTGTTAGTTGTTGGTTGTTAGTTGTTAGTTGTTGGTTGTTGGTTGTTTAGCTACTAACCACCATCCACTATCTACTAACCACCATCCACTATCCACCATCCACTATCTACTAACCACTAATTTTCATTTGAACGGTCTTCAAAAGAAGGACGACGACGTTGTTGTTGACGACGACGGGGTTCGCGTTCGTTTCTAGGGTTGGAGGTTGATGATTCTTCTTCTCCGGGGATAATTTCTCCTTTGAATACCCAAACCTTGATGCCGAGGATACCGTAAATGGTTTTTGCGGTAACGTAGGCGTAATCGATATTAGCGCGCAAGGTATGTAAGGGAACCCGACCTTCACGAGTCCACTCTGTACGAGCAATTTCTGCACCGTTTAAGCGTCCACTGACTTGGATTTTGATTCCTTGTACACCAGCTCGTTGCGCTCTTTGAATTGCTTGACGCACCACTCTCCGGAAAGAAACTCGGCGTTCAAGCTGTTGAGCGATGTACTCACCAATTAAAAAAGCATCAGCATCAACACGCTCTACTTCAACGACATTGATCCGTATCTGACGATTACCACCTAAAGCTTGTTGTAATCCCAGACGTAATGCTTCAATACCTTGTCCTCCTCTACCTACTACTACACCAGGTCTAGCAGTGGATACTTCTAAATCAATCTGGTCTGCTTTACGCTCAATTTTGACTTCGGAAATACCGGCATTATTTTGAGCGTTTCTACCCAACTTACTATCTATATACTGACGAAGTTTGTAGTCTTCTTGAAGTAGTTCTGGATATCGAGAAGGATCTGCAAACCAACGAGATTGATGGTCTTTTGTGATTCCCAGGCGAAATCCAATTGGATTAATCTTTTGTCCCACTTTTACTTCCTCTAAAATATATTCGCACTCTTTCTAAATCGTTTCTGAGTGCTTGCTTACACCGCGTCCGGGTCAGCGGAAACGGCAACGGTTATATGACAGGTGGGTTTGCGAATTTGATAAGCACGACCCTGCGCTCTAGGCTGATAGCGCTTGAATACGGGACCTTGATCGGCGAATGCCGTGGAAACTATTAAAGATGCCCGGTCTAATCCCTCATTGTGTTCGGCATTAGCCGCAGCACTTCTAAGAACCTTTAATACTGGGTCGCAGGCTCTATAAGGCATAAATTCTAAAATTATCAATGCTTCTCGGTAGGAACGTCCTCTAATTTGGTCAAGTACGCGGCGTACTTTAAAGGGCGACATACCTATATATCGAGCAATCGCTTTTACTTCTTTAGTATCAGTAGCCATAATAAATTTCACCTAGTTGCTAACTGCATGATGCTATTAGCGTCTGTGGTTATCTACCTCCTTTTCTATCTTTAGAGTGACCTCTAAAAGTGCGGGTAGGAGCAAATTCTCCTAATTTATGACCCACCATTTGGTCGCTGACAAAAACTGGAACGTGTTGTTTTCCGTTGTGAACGGCAATTGTATGACCAACCATCATTGGTAAAATGGTGGAAGCTCTCGACCAAGTTTTGATAACTTCTTTTTTATTGGTTTCGTTGAGCTTATCGATTTTTTTGAGTAAATGGTCTGCAACAAAGGGACCTTTTTTAAGAGAACGACCCATAGGACAATCAATTTTGGATTTTAGATTTTAGATTTTGGATTGCAACTTTGAATTTTAGATTTTAGGATTTTAGATTTAGTTTGACAATAATTTTTTAAACGGTAGCAAGATACTTCCACTAAAAAATCAATTAATCGCAACAACTTGATATTTCAATCTAAAATCCAAAATTTAAAATCCAAAATTCTAAGACTGACGACCACCGCGACCGCGTTTGGAAGACTTACGACGACGGCGGACAATCAATTTACTACTTGCTTTTTTGGGCTTACGAGTTTTCTTACCCAGGGTAGGTTTACCCCAAGGAGTCACAGGACCGGATCTACCAATTGGAGCGCGTCCTTCACCACCACCGTGGGGGTGGTCGCAAGGGTTCATTACACTTCCTCGAACTTTGGGACGACGACCTTTCCAACGGTTACGACCGGCTTTACCCAAACTTTGGTTTCTGGCTTCAATATTACCTACTTGTCCGATGGTGGCGTAACATTCACGCCGAATCATCCGGACTTCTCCTGAAGGCAATTTTAAGGTAACGTAGTTACCATCTTTCGCCATGACTTGAGCATTTGCACCAGCCGAACGTACTATTTGACCGCCTTTTCCGGCAACCAATTCTACGTTATGAACGCTGGTACCCAAGGGCATATTTGATAAAGGTAAGGCGTTACCATTTTCTATGGGAGAATCTGGACCGGCGATAATTTGAGTACCCACCTTCATGCCGTGGGGTTGCAAGATATAACGCTTTTCGCCGTCTTCATAAACAACGAGTGCAATCCTAGCATTACGGTTGGGGTCGTATTCAATCGCTTCCACTGTTGCGGGCATACCCCGCTTATCTCTTTTAAAATCAATAATCCGATAAAGACGTTTGTGTCCGCCACCGCGACGACGACTGGTAATTACACCGCGATTATTTCTACCTTTTGCCCGATGAATATGTTCGGTTAAAGATTTTTCCGGTTTAGATTTGGTAATTTCCGAAAAGTCGGAAGTTTCCGCTTGACGGTTACTGGGGGTGTATGGACGAAAAGTACGAATACCCATAATTTTAAATTTATCTACAAAGTATTTTGCTCAAGGAGGGAGGAGAAAGTTATGAGTTATGAGTTGTGAGTTAGGAGTTGTGAGTTAGGAGTTGTGAGTTAGGAGTTAGGAGTTGTGAGTTAGGAGTTTAATTCCAATTACCAATTACCCATTACCCATTACCCATTACCCATTACCCATTACCCATTACCCATTACCCATTAAACATCTGGGAATAGAACCTGACGAATCTTGTCTTCATCCCCGGATACTAGGGTGACAATTGCTCGTTTGTACTGAGGTTTAAACCCGATAAATCTCCCAACCCGCTTTTTTTTCCGAGGTTGTAGTGCGGTATTTACTTTTACAACTTTGACATCAAATAAACTTTCAATTGCTGCTTTTATTTGAGTTTTAGTTGCTTTGGGAACAACTTCAAAAGTATATTTATTTTGCTCCATGTTGATTGTCGCCTTTTCGGTGAGAATCGGGCGACGCACTAGGTCGGGAAGATTACGGGGGTCAAATTTAGCCATTGTTGTAGACCTCCTGAATTTTATCTAATGCTGATGCGCTGACTACGATTTTGTCTGCATGCAGCAAATCAAAAACATTAAGTTGGTCGGCTGCAATCAGTTTGAGATTCTCTACATTACGGGCTGATAAATATATATTTTCAACACGTTCGGACAAAATCAACAAAGTTTTTTGTTCGGGTTGAGAACCCCAACGAGTAATAGCTTGGATTAATTCTTTTGTCTTGGGACGCTGTAATTGTTCGTTGAATTCTTCAACGACAATCATGTCATCGATTCGACTGACAAAGGCTGTCCGTAAAGCCAAACGACGCTCTTTACGATTCATCCTCAAGTTATATTCTTTGGGTTTTGGCCCAAAGATGACACCACCACCACGCCACAGGGGTGAACGAGTAGAACCGGCACGGGCGCGTCCTGTCCCTTTTTGCCGCCAGGGTTTGCGACCCCCTCCTCTTACTTCGGCACGGGTTTTAGTACTCGCGTTTCCTTGGCGAGCATTAGCCATTTGTCGAACTAAGGCTCTATGTACGATGTGAGAAGCAGTTTCTTCCTTGGCAACTTTTAAATCCAAGGTTTTCTGTCCGACTTCTTCTCCCTGCCAGTTTTTAACTCCACAATCTACCATTTTTGCTTCCTTGTTAAATTAGTCATTTGCCATTTGTTTTTAGCTATTTATCATTTACTTTGCCGCTTGATTATGGGGAGCGGTAAGTTGATAACTTAATTTCAGATTTCGATTTTTCCAGGATTTTTTTTTTAATATTCAATCCAAAATCTAAAATCTAAAATCTAAAATCGAATGACTATTTCACTTCTTTTGCA
>JAAUSO010000008.1 GCA_012033205.1 Richelia sp. SL_2_1
TAACCTTTAACCTTTAACCTTTAACCTTTAACCTTTAACCTTTAACCTTTAACCTTTAACCTTTAACCTTTAACCTTTAACCTTTAACCTTTAACCTTAGACCTTTGACAACTATCTCACAGAAAACGCTTCGCTAAACCGTCGTGTCACAGGCTCAACCAAGAATGTCAAAATCGACTTTTTACGAGTTACAATATCAGCATTTGCAACCATTCCAGGAGTAAATATTACTTCCTTGTCACGCAATACAACTGATTTTTTATTCAGCTTAATTGTCGTGGGAAATATCAATCCTAATTTTTCATCTACTATTGCATTAGGACTAACACGTACTACCTCACCAGGAATGGTACCAAATTCTTGAAAAGGAAAAGTTGCCATTTTGACTTTTGCTTTCATTCCTTGACGAATAAAACCAATATCGCGGTTGAGAACTTTGACTTCTAATAATAATTCTTCTCCTTGAGGTAAAATTGAGAGTAACTGTTCTCCTGCTTGTACAGGACCTTTACTTGCTTTGACATCGTAAACTATCCCCTTTACTGGAGACTTGATAGTTTCTAATTGTTGCTGTTTTTTCGCTTGCTCTAATTGACCGACAATGTTGCTCAATTCTTCTTTACGTTGATTAATTTGAGTCAAAATTTCACTTTGACGTTCCGAAGCTAGACGTTGTGCTTGACTACTAGCTGCTTCAAATGCTGCTTGTGCTTGACTAATTTCTTGCTGTTGAGCAGCTATATCTTTGTCTAAAGATGTAACTCTGTCTTGGGCTTCAGTTATTTTATTATCAGCGTTGACTATTTGATCTTCAGCTCTAGTTATTTCAGCACTAGCACGGTTAAGTCTATCCTGTGCATCCAAGTAATCCAGTCGGGGTATCGCACCTTCTGTAGTTAATCCGCGTAAACTTTTCTCTCTGGTTTTCGCTAATGTTACACCACTTCCAACTTGTTTACGAAGTTCTTGAGCATTTTTCAGATTTGTTTTAGCATTAATTAAATTGGTTTTAGCATTAGCAAAATTTTCTTGCAAACGAGTAAAACGTACCTTTGCTTGTTCTACAAGGGCTGCTTGACGATTTGCTTCTGCTTCCGCACTAGCTTGACGTGCTTGATAATCTTGCAAGCGAGACAGCAACAATTCATCTTGTAACTGATTCCCTGCTGTTTTCACACCAGTACGCTCCGCATCCAAACGGCGTAAATCTTCTCGAATCAAGCTAGCATTTTTCGCTAAACGAGCAACATCCGCTTGCTGCAAATCTGGGTCACGTTGAATTAAAACTTCACCTCTTTCTACTTTATCACCTTCTTTGACATTCACTTCGACAATTGACCCATTACCCAAAGATGTTACAGGTCTAACCTGTGTAGAAGCAATGATTTTCCCCGATGCACTCGCGACTTCTTCTACTTTTGAGAAATAAGCCCAGGTAATTGAACCAAAAATAATGGCGCTGATAGTTCCTGCTAATAATCTAGTATAAAGCGGTGGCAGTTCCTGTACAGCTTTACCCAACTCATAAGATAATTGTTCATCTGGTTGAGCAAATTCTTGTTTAGTTCTACGTGCTTGAGATGCATTTGCAACTAAGGAATACTTCATAAAAGGTTAAAGGTTAAAGGTTAAATGTTAAAGGTGAAAATTCATCATAACTGTCCACTGTCAACTGTCAACTAAACTC
Organism: Richelia sp. SL_2_1; assembly: GCA_012033205.1. Lineage (GTDB taxonomy): Bacteria > Cyanobacteriota > Cyanobacteriia > Cyanobacteriales > Nostocaceae > Rivularia. Next base: position 1,688 of record JAAUSO010000008.1, read on the forward strand.
TTAACTCTGGTCATTCCGAAGGTCTTCTAAAATTCCACAATAACAGGAGTATGATCACTTGGTTGAGTTAATTTTCTGGGTTCGATATCAATGATGCAGCTTTTTGCGCGATCGCACAAATCGGGTGTGAGATAATGATGATCGATCCGCCAGCCTCGGTTACGGGGAAATCCCGCTGCACGATAATCCCACCAACTGTAATGTCCGCTTTCTAAGGTAAATTTACGAAATGCATCGCTAAATCCCAAGGCTAAAATATCTCGTAAAGCTTGCCGTTCCGCCTCAGATGACATGATATGATTTTTAGGGTCGGCTTTTTCGTGAATATCTTTATCTTCTAAAGCAATATTAAAGTCTCCACACATACATATATCGTCGGTCGATTCTTGCTGTTTTTGCAAATAATCCCCTAATATTTTCAACCATTGCAATTTATATTCATATTTTTCGCTACCTATTTCAGAACCGTTAGGTACGTAAAGATTGATGATTCTAATATCACCAATTACACCGGAAATTACTCGTTTTTGTTCGTCCCATTTTGAATCGATATTTTCTAAGACTGAAGTAAAACCAAAGGAAACATCTTTTAAAGGTTGACGACTGATTATTGCTACACCGTTGTATGATTTTTGTCCATAAGTATAAAGATAATACCCTAATTCTTGAAAAGGTTTTTGGGGAAATTGTTCATCTACAACTTTAGTTTCTTGTAAACAAAGCACATCAACAGCACTTTCCTTCAACCAATTAATAACCTGTTCCAAACGAGTTCTAATTGAGTTCACATTCCAAGTCGCAATTTTCATGATTTCCCTTCCGATTCTTGATCATTCTGGACACAATTCCAGCATATTCGATTACACACCATCAAGATGGCAAAAGCAAAACCTTGATGCCTAAACACAAATAGGACTCTCTTTTCTTCTCTGAAAACCTCCGAAAAACTCCTAAAACTCCGAAATAAATTAACTAAAAGTAAAGTGGTTTAAAAAACTGTATTTTAGTATACAAAAAAGAATATTTTCTATGATTCCCAGGATAGATGTTCAAAGAAACAAACAAGCTGTAATTTGTAAATGTAGTTGCTTAATAGTTATTAATTGTTGACAATCTGAGATAATTTGAAAGATTAGTCAAAATTTGATTAACCAAAAATAGACTTATTACAAGTCAGCATGGTTAATTGATTTTGGCATGGGTGAATGTTTTTTCTCTACCCAGTGAAAATCTGAGTCTTGTTTAACAGTGAACAGTGAACAAATAATCTATTAATATGCTTCCGACTTTATCTAACACCATAGACCGTCGTAACTGTCAACTGATAATTGATAACTGATAACTGATTTAACACAGACTTTTTTAGTTGCACAAACACAAATAATTTATGAGAATTGCTCAAGTAGCCCCTTTAAGGGAACGAGTTCCGCCTCCTTCTTATGGAGGAATAGAGTTGGTAGTTGCTCACTTAACCGATGAATTAGTTCGTCGGGGGCATGAAGTAACCTTGTTTGCTTCAGGTGATTCGCTGACTCTTGCTAAGTTGGAAGCCGTTTGCGATCGCGCTTTGCGTTTAGACCCTAACGTTTCAAACTATGATGCTTATGAACTGCTCGAAATCAGCCAGGTTTACCAACGAGCGGCGGAATTTGATTTAATTCATTCCCATAATGGCGTTTTGACTTTGGCTTCAGCGGGATTGGTGACAACACCTACTGTACATACTTTGCACCATAGCTTTAATCAAGATACGGCAAAGATATACACCCACCACTACAAGCAACCATACGTTAGTATCAGTGATTCCCAACGGCAGGTAGACCTGAACTATGTAGGAACTGTTTATAACGGCATTGATGAAAAGAATTATCCATTCATTGCTGAACCCGAAAATCCACCTTATTTGGCATTCTTAGGGCGATTTTCACCAGAAAAAGGACCACATCATGCTATTTCCATCGCTAAACAAACAGGTTGGCATTTGAGAATGGCAGGAAAAGTTGATGAGGTTGATCGTAAATTTTTCGAGCAAGAAATTGCTCCTCATATTGATGGTAAACAAATTCAATTTTTAGGCGAAGTGACTCACAACGAGAAAGCCGAACTTCTAGGAAATGCTGCAATCACTTTATTCCCTATTACTTGGCAAGAACCTTTTGGCTTAGTCATGATTGAGTCAATGGCTACAGGTACACCAGTGATTGCAACTAATTTGGGTTCGGTACCAGAAGTTGTAAGTCATGGTGTAAGTGGTTTTGTTTGTCAAAGCTATGAAGAAATAGCAGCAATGATTCCCAAAGCTTTGGAACTCAGCCGTCATGGTTGTCGCAAGTATGTAGAAGATAGATTTACCGTGAACAAAATGGTCGATGGATACGAAGCGGTTTACAGAAAAATCCTTGAAAATCGCCTTCAGAAAAACGGTTTTATTCACTCTACAAAAATCACATACTAAACAGTTGACAGTGGACAGTTGATCTGTGGAATTAGTCATTCCTAGTATCTCCCTCCGGGAGACGCTACCCCAACGTAATTCGTAATTAATTCAATAGAGTATCAATTACGAATTATGTTGATAATTCTTATTTATTTCTCCCCCGAACCCCATCTCCTTGTCTTGTATTTCTCAGTGAATGCGTTAATTAATTGAAAAAAAGGGGAATTCTATATATAGAAACTTTCAAAACTGAAAAATGCTCAAAAAATCTCTATTACAAGTTTTAATTTTACCCTTAGCATTCTTGATATCTAATAATAGTGCGGCTACGGCTTTACCTGGACAAGCTACAGAGCAAGTAGAAACTTGGATTAAAGCACATCCGACATTAAGCCCTCGGAGTGGGGAACGCTTTTTGGTGACGAAAACTGATACCGCTGCTCAAAGATTCAGTTTTCAAGCGATGGTGTCAGCACCTGGTAGAGTCACATTTTCCAAAAACCGTAGCCAAATTCGTACCGAACGCATCTCTATGTATGATGCAATCAATGGTATGAGTTTGGATAGATTGAAAGAGTCTTTGCGGATAATTTACGGTTTAGATATTTATCAAGATTATAAAGGCGCTCAAGTCATTTACGAGTATCCCAACCAAAGCGCAATTAATGCAGCCCGTTTTGCTAAAACTCCCATCAGAGAAGGGTTGACAGGAGAATTACGTGTCGGCGATCGTTATGCTTATTGGGTAGAAGTGGCACAAGCTAAAAACGGTAAAGCTTATACTGGTCAGATGACGGTTTTTCTTAAATCTGATTTAGATAAGTTGGAGGAAGAATTACGAAATCGTTAATAGTTGACAGTTGACAGTTGTTGGTTGATGGTTGTTAGTTGATAACCACTATCAAGTATCCACCAACCATTATCAACTATCTATTGATGCACGTTATGCCATTCACCACAAAGAATACTTTCGGTTGCGTTTGCGATTCTTAACAAGTCTTCTTTGAGCATTGGGGGCCAATTTACACCAGCTTTCAGCCCCGCTGCAAATAATTGTTGAGCTTTGATAGCTAATAAATATAAAGCGTAAGCAAGTTCTTTTTCAATGGTGGTATTATGTTTTAAGGCTTCAAAGACTACTTTTAATGCCAGCAAAATTGAAGTAATTTGACCGGGTATAGGCGCTTTTCCTTGTCGCATTCGCGTTAGTAATGCATCCTCGTTGTTTTCGCTTGCTATAGTTTGGTTTAAAAGAAATTGATGAGCTGTTTCGTAGTTCATTACTAAGCGCGTATGATAGATATTCAAGGCAACAAACCAACACTATAGCAAAGTAAACGTGTAGAAGTTAGGAGTTATGAGTTAGGAGTTAGGAATGGACTTTGGCTATAAGACAGGGACTTTCAATCGCTGACTAACTTATTTTAAATATACTAATTTCATGCTACCAATCCAGAACGTAATGCTCTTACAGCTGCTTGAGTACGATCATCAGCGCAAAGTTTGTTAAGAATATTGCGAACATGAGTTTTAACGGTACCAACTGTGATATATAATTGCTGAGCAATTTCTCCGTTGCTATGTCCGGCTACTATTAATTCTAAAATTTCTAATTCTCTTTGAGTTAAAGGGTAAGTTTCTAAAACTTGCTCGTATTCAGAAGAAAGCGCTTCAATTTTTACTGTTTTGGCTTGTAACGAGGTTTTATTGTCGAAGGTTTCCTGTCTGATCTGATGTAATACTATACTCGCGATCGCAGGATCTATCCAAGAGTTGCCGTAATGAGTTGCGTAAATTGCTTCTGTCAGTTTATCAATACTTGTATCTTTCATGTAATAGGAATCTGCTCCTGCTGCAAAAGCTGCAAGTACGGTATCGTTGGTGTGGTTCATCGTCAAAACCAAAATTCTTGTAGAATTATCTCCCCGATTATTTTGAGATTCTCTAAATTTACGGGTAAGTTCAATCCCATCGATATCGGGTAAACCAATATCTACAAGTGCTACATCTGGCTTCATCGTTTCTAGCATTTTCAGCCCTTTAGTCGCGTTAGCTGCTTCTCCTATTACTTGCAGTTCGCTATTTGTCTGCAATGCAGCTTTTATTCCCATTCTGGTTAAATCATGGTCTTCAATTAACACAATACTGATTTCACTCATTGCTACACTCATATGATTTTTATTTAATATATTTAGTTAGGAAATCTTATTGATTGAAGTTTTTTAATTAACATTCACAACTTAAGATAGATGTTTTTTCTCAAGCATACATCCATCGATAGAAGTAATTGCAAAATTTTTGTTTAGTCTTTTGATATAGTTGACAATATATCTGGAGATACACACTCAGATATATAAATATATAATGCTTTAAATATATTGCTATTATTGCGAATTATCGGTTTTTACTAATTTAATTATTCATTAATCATTGACAATTTCAATTACCCATTGAAACCTTGGGAATTTGTCAAAAATTAATAATCCTGATTTTTTGAAGTTTTGTTCTGCCGGACTTAAGAAAAACTTCTATTTCCCTTTAGCTACAAATATGCTGGGAAAACTCATACTCAGGACTGACGACGAATAAAAATGTATTTGCATAAAATAGAATCACAATTATAATATAGTATAATTTTTGACAAAAAATATTGTAAAATTAGTTAATTTGTCTGTTGATTGTAATCTTTTATGATTGATTGCGGTTAATAAATACTTTGAGGTCAATGGTTAGATTAGTGGCACCATTATTTAGATTTTTGCGTCTAGTAATTAGTTGCAATTCCGCCGACGACTAAGAAAGGCTTTTTACTTTCGTGAAATAAAATAATTAAAAAAGTTGTCAGAGAAGAAATAATAATTAATAAATCAATATTTAAGAAATAAAATAAGGTTTAAAAAAATTTTTTGAGATTAATTTATGGTATAAAGATTCACGGTAGTTAATATAATTCAAGAGCTAAAGTATATATAGATTATCAGCATAAAATTTTGCTTGTGTTAAAAATAAGCAATTTAACTTATGATAAATCTGATATACATAAAAATTAGAATAACCTAAAAAATATAACCATTGACCAAATGACTGGAAAAATCTCACGAAAATAAATTAACATCTAATAGCCTAAGTTGAAAAAACGATGGATGAGAAGCTGAAAATCTTAATTATCGAAGATAATCAAATAGATAAAACATCAATATGTCGTGCTTTCACTAATGCTGGAGCCAGCAGAGAAATGTTAAAAGTAGTGAAAAGCAAAGACGCGATTGATGTTTTACAACATACTTACTATGACTGTATTTTCTTGGATAATTATCTATCTGGAACTCAAACCTTAACATTGTTGAGAAAAGTACGTAGTTTAGGAATTCCAGTTCCTGTAGTTGTTCTAATTGAAAACAGTGATAGAGCAATCATTGAAAAAGTAATCGCAGCAGGAGCTACAGATTACGTTAATAAATCGACATTGTCCGCAGAAATTTTAGATTTAGTCACACGTAACGCGATCACAATCTATCAAACTAAAGCACAATTAGTTTTAGCGAATCAGCAAATACAGCAAAATGAGCAATTAATCATCAGTAAAACTCAAAAAATTGAACAGCAAAAACAACAAATCAATTTACAAAATCTCAAGTTAATTGCAGCATTGGAGTTAAAATCGCAATTTTTAGCAACAATATCTCATGAATTACGGACTCCCATGAATGCGATTATTGGGTTTTCTCAATTGTTGCTGCGTCCTAAATCAGATATACTTTCACATCAGCAAAAGCAGATGATCGAACGTATTCTTAATAATGGAAAAAATTTATTGCTACTGGTTAACGAAATTTTAGAATTTTCTAAATTACAAGCAGGAAACTTAGATTTAAAACCAGAAATATTCGATATCACAAAGTTGGTAAAAGTAACCGTTGAAGAAATGCGTTCTTTAGCAGAAGCGAAAAAACTTTCCATAAACATTGACATCAATTTAGAAAATTCTATTTTATATAATGATTCGTTGCGTGTGCAACAGATTTTAGATAAACTGCTTTCAAACGCGATTAAATTTACAGAAACTGGTAGTATTCAGGTAAAAATCACAGAACTTGCTCATAATCGTGTTGAATTAGCAGTTGAAGACACAGGAATTGGAATTGCCCTTGATAATATACAACATATTTTTGAACCTTTCAGACAACTCGATCAAGGTACAAATCGTAAATTCGGAGGTACGGGTTTGGGTTTACCTATAGTTAGTGCATTGGTAAATATGATGGGGGGAAAAATTACCATTGAAAGTGAATTAGGAAAAGGTTCTATATTTCGTGTAGAATTACTACGGCAAGTGTCATCTATTTCAGAACGAGAAATTACAGAAATTAACTATGATTCTTCTTTAAAACAGCTTGTAAACAATCATCAAAAAGGAGATTATAAACAAAAAAGGGATTCTAAACACCAGCAGAGATAATTAATAATTAATTCTGGATAAAAAATATCTATTCTATAAAAAGTCTTATTATGTCACTTGAAGATTTGCAAATAGTAGATCGAATCTTAGCGGTTGATGATATTCCTGATAATCTACACTTAGTCCAAGCTATTTTAGAAAGTGAAGGATACGAAGTTAAGTTAGTCGTAAATGGTGAAACAGCATTAGCAGAAATTCAGCGATTGCCTCCAAGTTTGATACTCTTAGATGTCATGATGCCGGGAATAGATGGTTATGAAGTGACTCGTCGCATCCGTAATAATCCTGAGAATGATTACATTCCAATATTATTAGTTACAGCTTTTGACGATGCTAGTGTTGTTGAAGGTTTAGATGCAGGTGCTGATGATTTTATTCGTAAACCTTTCGACACAGAGGAATTACTTGCCAGAGTACGCAGTCTTTTGCGTCTTAAACATAGTATCGATGCACAGAAAGAAATGACACGTCAGCGAGAAGACTTCGTATCCCGTTTAACTCATGATTTGCGAACACCTTTAGTAGCTGCCGATAGAATGTTGAATTTATTTTTACAAGAAACATTCTGCAAGATTTCCCCAGAAATGAAAAAAGCGATCGCCGCAATGATTCGCAGCAATCATAACTTATTAGAAATGGTGAATACTCTGTTAGAAGTATCACGTTTTGAAGCTGGTAAAAAAACTTTGAATTTTGCAAGCTGTAATCTACTTTCCATAGTTGAGGAAGTAGTTCAAGAATTAAGTCCTTTAGCAGAAGAAAGGGATTTAACCATTGAATTTAAGAATAATTTACAACAAGCTGAAGATGCTAGCGTGATAAATGGAGATTGTTTGGAGTTGCGACGTGTTGTGAGTAACTTAATTGGTAACGCCATCAAATTCACTGATGAAGGTGGAGTGAAAGTTCGTTTATCAGAATCAATATCTGATACAGGGCAAAGCTGGGTAAAATTAGAAGTTGAAGATACTGGCTATGGAATAGCTCAAGAAGACCAAAAAACTATCTTTGAACGTTTCCGTCAAGGTAGAAATAAACGTTCCGGTAGTGGTTTAGGGCTTCATTTATCTAATCGGATTATAGAAACACATCGGGGAAAAATTCAAGTTTTTTCTCAACTTGGTAAAGGTAGTTTGTTTACTTTTTTGCTACCTAAATAATTCTTAACTCCTCACTCAAAACTCCTAACTCCTAACTCCATGTCCTCACGGACACGCTGCGCTAACACTCCTAACTCCTCACTCCTAACTCCTAACTGCTCATTTTCTTAATCAACCTTAAAAGTACCGACACTCTGTTGCAGACGCTGGGAAATTTCTACAGTTTGCTGTAGTGATACAGATGCTTGCTCAGAATAAGTTGTAGTACGTTGGGAAATATTAGCAATATCTCTGATCAAATCACTAACTGCTTGAGATGTTTGCACTTGAGATGCAGTAGCCTGGGAAATCGAATTTACTAAAGAGTCAATTTGACGAGAAACCTGTAAAATCTCATTCAAGGAATATTTCGCATCTTCAACAACACGGGTTCCTTCGACTACGGTAGTAACTCCAAATTCAATCGACTCTACTAACTCACTAGTTTCTCGCTGGATGTTTTCTACTACTTGCTCAATTTCTTTAGTTGCAGAAGCACTTTTGGCTGCAAGTTCACTAACTTCCTCAGCAACTACCGCAAAACCTTGTCCTTGCTCACCAGCACGTGCTGCTTCAATTCCAGCGTTGATTGCTAATAGGTTGGTTTGCATGGAAATTTGGTGAATTAATGCTACAACTCTACTAATTTCTTGAGTATATTCACCCAAACGTTTGACTTTTTTCGCCGTTTCACCAACGGTTTCTCGTAAATTAACAATATTTTGTACAGTTAAATCCATTGCTGTATCGCTTTGTGTCGCAGCAGTTGCAGCAGAGTTAGCGACTATAGCAGCTTGATGAGCATTTTGTGCTACTGTTTTGATCGAATCTGTCATGTTATCAACTGCATTTAAAGTCCGATTAATTTCCGCTGCTTGGGTTTTAGCTTCCGTTGCTAAAAGAGCGATGGCGCTAGAATTAGAACCCAAAGATTCATTCACCTGAGAAGCCGATGTTTTGACTTCGGTGACAATTTCCCGCAAATTTTCCACAATTGAGTTGAAAAAGTCAGCAACGGTACCAATTTCTCCTTCAATGACATCAGCACGTACCGTTAAATCTCCCATTGCTGCACCTTCAACATTATTCAGCAATTCCAGAAGCTGCATTTGCAGTTTTTCTTTTTGCTTTCGTTCAATTTGAGAAGTAGTTTCGGCTGTGTTTCTTCCTTGCTGTATCTGCTCTAAAAGTTCTGCTTGCTCTAAAGCGTAGCCAATTTGAATTCCTACTTGTCTAAATAAGTTTACTTCTATTTCTTGCCAAGAACGCATACCCGCACAATCATGAGCAACCAATAAACCGTGTAATTTGTTGCTGACAAAAACTGGTGCTAGTAAAAACGCTTTAACATCCAACTCTTTAAGCTGTTCGAGGTAAGATTGGTTTAAACGTAAATCCTGGATATTTTCAACTACTTTAATGCTGCCAAATTCATATTCATCTGGATATTCCTTAACTTGATAGGGGTTGTCAACTTTTATCCCTAAAACAGCATTTAAACTGTAATCAACCGATTCCGCAATAATTTCACCTATTGATTCTTCTAATTTATAGAAAACAACTCGATTTACTTGTAAAGTATCTTGTGTAGTTGTGACGACTGTTTTGAGAATTGTTTCGGCGTTGAGAGTTTCTCGAATCCGACTGGTAATTTCGTTTAATTGCAGTGCCACTTTTGCTTCCAATTCTTGACGGCGCACTTGAGTAATAATACTATCAGCCATCGTATTGAAATTAACAGCTAAATCCCCAATTTCATCAGTAGCAAAAACCTCTGCACGAGAAGTGCGATCGCCCGAAGCAAATTTCTGTGCAGTTTCTTGCAGGTTTTCGATGGGAAGAATCATGGCTCGACGTAAAATTACCGCCCAAAAACCAACCACAAGCAAAGCTATTAAGATAATTAGAGCTTGTTCTCGTAAACTCTGATTTAACAGATTATTCAGTGCTGTTTCGGGAGTTCCTCGCACCAAAACAGCAGGAGATTTTTCTGAGTAAATGGCTTGTTGATTGTCTAATACTTGAATAATTTGGTTGGGAACAGCCTTGGCTGCGACTGTATAATTTATACCTTCTACATTGATGCGTCCGGTAACAATTTTACCTTTAGCTTGTGCTGCTGCTGCTAATAAAGATTTACTTTCGGGTGGTAAAGAGACATTCGGTATAGCTCTATTTGCTTCGGAACTAATTTGAAGAGAGGTTGCTAGCTCAAATTCTCCTGTGGGTTTGTTTAAATAAATCGCGCTATAACCGTCATTCGTTGCTTGCAAAGTTTTTTTAACAATAGAATCTTTGCCGTTGACAATATCTCCAGAAACCAAAACACCAATAACTTCTTGGGTTTGAGGATTTTTTACAGGTGTGACAGTATAGCGAATTAAAGCATCTTTGTTTTTCAGATTTTCGGGTAAAGATGGAAATTCTTTACTCAATTCTGAAGCATTAATAATCGCATTTGCTTTAATTTGTCGGGGATTTTGTAAAACCTGACTGACTAAATTATTGGGGTTAAAAGTCTCACCTGTACGGTTAGTATTAGCACTAGCAATAATATTTAAATCTGTACCTACCAAAACCGCATATTCAATGTTTCTGGCTTTGATTTCGTTTTGCAAAATTCGCTCAACAGAAGTTATCAAAGTGCTGTTTAAAGAGCGATTAGCAGCCTTGAATGTAGCTGCTGTAATAATTGCCTCATTATCGGATTGTCCCCGAAAACCAAAACCCATTTGATCGATTTTGATATTGTAATTAATATCCGCTACCCCAATCTCTGATTTGGTTTGTTCGAGCAACTGATTCCGCAAACCTCTAGTAATAATCAACGTACCTCCGATACCTATACCCAAGATAGATACCAATTGACAGAAAATTAATGCAATCAATTGTTTACGGCTAATTGGCAAGTTATAAAACTTTTTTAGCCAAGTATTTCGCGTTTTCGATGAAGTTGTTTTTACAGAAAAAGTTTGTGGCGATACTTTAGAAGTATAATTCATTGGTTTTGCTAAGATTTTTGTTAAGTAAATATCGGAAATTATTTAGTGATTTTATTGATTATAGTTATTAAATATAAACCTTATTCAGCAGATTTAGTAAGCTAATTTAAAACAAAGTAAAATTAATTTATATTTGTATTTTTGAGTCAGTTTGTCAAAAAAAATGGCTTTTTTACTTAATTAATAAAATCATCAAAGTACTTTAATGCCGCACCTGGCTGATAGGAAATTTTACTTAATCTTCATTATTGTTTGCATCATCAATTTACAATATTTTCGTCAAAACTTATGTATATTAAATCACTCGAACTTCATAGTTAAATAATGGCATGATAAATCAATAATTATGAATCAAAAATCAAGCTAATAGCTGTAAGTTTGTTTTTCAGCAGAAAATTACTTATTTAAGGGAGTAGAAAAAGAAGAAATTATATCGCTAATCTGTTTAGGGTGTTAGGAGTAATTAAGACTTAAGCTGCATCCAGATTTCTATGCAAAATTGCAAAAAAACTCTGCATTCACACATATATCATTCCGATGCCAACGAATTTGATATAAGTACTCTTGATTTTTAATAAAACATCAAATCGGAAAAACCCAATATCTCAAAGATATCGGGTTGATTGATTACTCCTATTCCTCTGCTTTCTTTGTATGAAAGTCACGACAATTATCACAGAAGTCGGGTTTTTGGGATAAATATCTGTAGTAACAGACAATAGTTATAAAAACCCGACTTCTAACCCCACGGCAAATCAATAAAATCAAAATCAAAATCAAAATCAAAATATTTATTTTCAAATAAAAAATCAAGTTATGAATCGACTAATTAATCAACTCATAACTCAAATAATCCTATCATTAACCCTTGCTAACTCCAGCGACAGAAAAAATCATTCCCTCCAAAGTTCGGAGTAATTCTTGTTCATTGTAAGGTTTAGAGAAATAGGCTAAGGCACCTAACTGCATAGCTAATTGTCGATGCTTATCGCTACTACGAGAAGTCAACATCGCAACGGGTATATTTTTTAAATCACTGTTTGATTTTACCCGACCTAAAAAGCCGTAACCATCAACGCGAGGCATTTCAATATCGCAAATTACAGCCTGTACAATTAAACCAGTTTGAAGTTTTTCCAACGCATCTTGACCGTCTTTTGCTTGTTCTACTTGATACCCACCCTTTTCCAAAGTTAATGCTAAAAAGCGCCGGACATTGATCGAATCATCTACAATCAAAATTGTACCCTTGCCCTTAGTTACGTGTTCTAGAGCTTGTTCCTCTGTTTGATGTAGAAAAGCAGTTTTTAACTTTGTTGATGGTAGTTGATTGTTTTTAGGAGTACGTTCGTTAACAGCTATCCAGTAAAGCAATTCCCCAGGATTAACTAAAGCTACTACTCTTCCATCACCGAGAATTGTACAGTTGTTGAAACCCGCTGGTAACGGTATATCTCCTTCAACCCGACGAATCGCAACTTCCATTTCTCCCCAACAACGGTCAATTTGTATTGCTACTAATTGATTGCTATTGTTGATAATTAATACACTACTAGCATTAATTGCTGGAGGAGTTTCCAAGTCGGGATTATTGTAACGAGGACAATTAAACTGTAAATAATCACCAAGCCCAATCAATGGTAAGGTTTTTCCTTGCCAATTCAGAACTTGTCCACCACCCACAGGCAATACTTGTTCTTCATCAAGTAAAAATATTTCCTCCACCACATCCGTTGGGAAAGCTAGTAACATTCGACTGCTTTCTACCAACAGAACTCGCGAAACTGATAGAGTGAACGGCATTGACAGCGTAAATGTAGTTCCAACTCCGGGTAACGTATCAACTTTGATATCTCCCCGAATTTGTTTGAGATTGTTACGAACCACATCCATCCCTACACCGCGACCTGATAATGCTGTAACTTGGTCAGAAGTGGTAAATCCAGGCTCAAAAATTAACGATAATATTTCTTCATCCGTAGCTTGATTAATCAAAGATTCATCCAACCCCATGGCAATCGCACGGTTGCGAATTTTATCTAGGGAAATACCATTCCCATCATCGCGCATGGTAATTATGGTACGATTGGAACGGTTGATGGCTTTAATTTCAATTACACCTTGTTCCGGCTTACCTTGTTGTATTCTGGTATTGGGGTCTTCAATACCGTGGTCAAAGGCATTTCTCAGCAGGTGCATTAACGGGTCATTTAAAGCTTCTAAAATTCTCCTTTCAATTAAAATACTCCCACCTTCTATTTTTAGCTGAGCATTTTTACCGTATTCTACGCACAAATCCCGTAAAGCTCTGGGAAAACGGTCAGTTAAATCCGATAACGGACGCATCCGCACTTGAGTCAGCTTACGCTGTAATTGTTTTGAGGTTTTATTTAATTTCCGCGAAACGTTGTCTGTATCGTCAAGGCTAATTTGTACGTCAGTTGTCACCTCCTGCACCATGACGATGGTTTCCATCACTTCTTGGGACAAAAGACTCATTTCGCTGTAACGATCCATTTCCAAAGCATCAAATTCATTATTGATGCTATCGGATTCAATATTCGTACCTTCTCCTGGAATCATCGCCAGAGATGGAACAGGATATGGTATTGTAGCTTGAGTCGCAATTTTATCGTATGAAGTACGCAAACGTTGATTTTCGCGGTCAAGAACTTGTACCCTTTGGCTGAGACTGCGAACTAGTTTACGCAATCTTTCCATTTGTAAGTTTAGTCCGTTGCGTTGAATAATCAGTTCGCCGAATAAATCGTTAATTTCTTCGAGTTGCTTACTAGGAACCCGGACTGTATTTTCTAAGATTTCACTTTTAGCAGCCGCAACTGGTTCAGGCTTGCGTTCGACAAATGGTTGATTTACGTTAGTAGCAAATTCTTGAGCGGTTGCGGGTGTATGTACCTCAATTTCATCAAATTCAGAAGCAGCGCTTTCTTGAGCAAAAGCCGCCTCCAAAGCTTCAAAATCTGCGGTAATGATATCTTCAACCAGCCAATTTTCTGCCGCTGTATCTTCTATTTCCTCTACTTCTAGCAATTGTGTCAGATGCTCTACTTCGATATCAGTTACGATTTCAGTTTCCTCTATACCACCCAATTCTAAGTGTGTAGGTAAACTTTCAATCTGGGAAGTTAATACCAAAGCTTGGCAACGCCTCCATCCAGCAAGGGCTGCACGGGCTATTTCTTCGACTTGTTCCTGGGGGACAATTTCCAACAATGAGGTAACTGACTCGCAAAAGCTGCTGAAAGCCTGCAATTGCAGCATCTCACCCAAACCAGCCAACTCCGCCGCCATAATCGCAACTTCTTCTTTCAGACAAGGTTGCTCGCTATCGGCTAATACTGACTCCAGACGCTGCAAACACCCTTCTACTTCCGTTTCAAATAGCAAGGGTATAATATCTTGCCCATCTTCAGGTGATAACATCGAAGAAGCATCTTCTGGGCTAGGATCTCCCAAACGCTGATGCAGCTCTTCAAAAACTGGATAGCAAAAACTTGCTAACCACTGCTCGTCTAATTCATGACCTTCTGCATGCAATTCTACTATTTGCCGCAGCCAATCGACTCCCGATAAAAGTAGACTTTGTAATTGAGTATCTACATCTAAAGAGCTTTTCCTCGTTTTGAGAACTTTGAACGAATCTTCCAGACGGTGAGCCAAATCGCTCAGAGAGCGAAATCCCATCATCGCCGCTCCTCCTTTAATCGAATGAGCGGCTCGAAGCGCGGCGTTAATCTTTTCCAAATCGATGCGATCGCTGGTGTCGATTTCTAGCAATACCCCTTCAATCGTGTTGAGGTAGTCGCTAGCTTCTTCCAGGAACTGCATCTGGATTTCAAATTCTTTGTCCTGTGACATATTAGTTGTCCCTAGCCATTAGTCATCAGTTATTAGTATTTTGGATTTGCGATGCAAGGATTTTGGATTGTCCCCATGAATAAATATGCCTTTGCACGCTGCTTACGCTTTGCGCTTACGGGAAGTTACCAATCTACGATGCAAGGATTTTGGATTGCTGATTTGATGATTTAGGAATTTTCAAATATCCAGATAACTCAAGTTAGAAGCATATTCTTAAAAATCCCTTCATCTGTCTGGGAAAGTTTTGGGGTTCGAGAATCTACACCCCAAACTTTCCGCAAAATCTAAAATCTAAAATCTATTTAGTCATCAGTTCTTAGTTATTTATAACTACAAACTCAATTACTAGTAACCAATTACTCTTAACTGACCTTGAATGTACCGACACTTTCTTGTAATTGTTGGGAAATTGCAACAGTTTGTTGCAGCGATTCGGAAACCTGACGGGAAGAAGTACTAGTCTGCTGCGAAACAGCAGCAATCTCTTTCATTAAAGCGCTTACTTGCTCAGATGTTTCTACACCACGATTGGTAGTTGTAGAAATTGACTGTACTAAGTCGTCTATTTGGCGCGAAACCTCTAGAATCTGACTTAATGACAGCTTAGCATCTTCCACAATTTGCGTCCCTTGTACCACCTGGGATACTCCTACTTCCATTGCCTGGACAACATCAGTAGTTTCACGCTGGATATTTTCCACGATTTGTTCTATCTCATTAGTGGCTGCGGCACTTCTGGCTGCTAGTTCGCCGACTTCTTCAGCTACTACTGCAAAACCTTGACCTTCTTCGCCAGCACGTGCTGCTTCAATTCCGGCATTAATTGCCAGCAGATTGGTCTGCATGGAAATCTGGTTAATCAATGCTACCACACGAGAAATTTGTTGCGTAGATTCACCCAAGCGCTTGACTTTTTTGGCAGTTTCTCCTACTGTCTCACGCAAACTAAAAATGTTTTGTACTGTCAACTCCATTGCTTTTCCGGAATTGGCAGCAGTGCTTCTCGCGGTATTCGCAATCACAGATGCTTCCCTGGCATTTGCTGCTACTGCTTGTATTGATTGCGTCATCTCGTCAACGGCATCTAAGGTATTAGTGATTTCCGCAGCTTGAGCAAGCGCTTGTTCTGCAAGCAGGTTAATCGCACCGGAGTTGTCTCCAATAGCTTGATTCACTTTGGTAGCAGAAGTTTGAACTTGGGTTACGATGTCCCGTAAGCTTTCGACAATCGAGTTAAAAAAGTCGGCAACTGTACCGATATCACCTGCGGTAACATCAGCCCGTACCGTCAAGTCACCCATGGCTGCACCTTCGACTTCACTGAGCAATTCCAGCAACTGCATTTGCAGTTCTTCTTTTTGATGTCTTTCGTCGTCGGAATCAGTTTGAGCTAATTGTCGGGCTTGCTCAACCTCTGCCAACAGCTTGGCTTGTTCTAAAGCAAAACCGATTTGAGTCGCCAATTGTTTGAACAAATCAACTTCTTGCTGCTGCCAATCTCGCGGAGTTTCACAACTATGAGCAATCAATAAACCCATTAATTGGTCTTGAATTAAAATTGGTGCAACCAAATTAGCCTTAACTGCAAACTGTTCCAACATTTTTACGTAACAACTCGCTTGCTTCAAGCCCTTTTCTTCGTGAATGTTGGCGATCGCTCTAACTCGACCGTTTTTATACATTTCCACTTGACGTTCGCGGAAACAAGGATCTTCAATATAAGCCCCCATCATTTTGGGAAAACCAGCGCTTACGGATTCGGAAATCACTGCTCCATTCCAAGTATCGGGATTAAACTCGTAAATCACAACCCGATCTGTTTTCAAAGCTTGATGAATTTCTCGAACCGCTGTTTTATGAATATCCTCTGCTTTGAGACTTCTACGGATACGCAGGGTAATATCTGCTTTTAACTTTTCTCTTTGTGCTTCTACTTCTTGTTCTTTTACTAGCAGTTGCAATTGGGATGCCATTTGATTAATATTGGCATTTAACAGCCCAATTTCATCTTCTGCTCCCACATCCAAACGGGTATTAAATTGACCTTTACCCAATTTTGCCACTGCTGCTGTAGCATTTAAAATCGGCTGAGTAGCGCGTTTTGCTAACCAAGCCGCAAGCAAGGCTACGGAAACAGCCGTTAATCCAGTCCCCAACGCGATAGTGAGCAGCAAATTTCTTTGCGGTGCAAACGCACTAGAAGCATCAGTTGCTAAAACCACATCCCAATTCAAAGGCTGTAAACCTTGTACCTGAATTTGTTCTGAGGCAGGTACATAACTTACCAATTCTGCTTCTGAATGGTTTTCATGTTTGATAAGATAGGTCAAAGCTTTTTTTGAATCAGCTTTTTGAAGTATCTTTGGATATTCTTCTGTCAGCTTCTTGCCGACATACTTTTCTTCCCGACTGAGAAAAATTTTATTTTCAGCATCAGCAATATGATATTCTTGCCCGTCACTGGCATAATAATTCTTAACTAGGTTTTCTAAAGATTTAACCGGCATCCGCGCTATGACTACAGATGTAGTCGCTCCAGTTTGAGCATTTTTAATTGGAGCAGCACTATAAATATTGAAACTATTACTAGACTTGGAAAACACTGGCTGACTGATTACAGCATTGCCGGTATTTTTAGCACTTTGAAAATAATTTAAATTGCCTTGATTGCCAAAATTAGTTCCTTCTGACTCAACGATTGCATCCCCATTCAAATTAAAAATGCCAATGCCATCATATACTTGATAAGTATCAACATAATTATCCAGCACCTCTCTTTGCTCGCTAGAAGCTGTCCCATAAATTCTGATACTCGGCAGATTTGCTAATATCTGAATATCTCCGTACCGTTCAAACATGAAACGGTTGATTTTATCCGCAAAACCTTTTGCTTGTGCTTCCTGTAAACGAGAAGTCTTATTGTTTACAGCCTGACTAGCAACTATGTAGGCACCCGTACCAATAATGAATACAGGCAATGTGGCTATGGCGATCGCCAAAATTGCCGTTTTGGTACTCAAGCTCAGCCGTTTAAATCGAGTGATTAAACTATTGGACTCAGCACGATGATCTACAGTTGCTAATTTATCTGGGATTGAAGATATTTCTACTGCGCGATCGCTGTTGTCGGAAGATAAAATAAGTGATGTCTGATTTTGAGCATCACGACTTTTAGCCGCATCTGTTTTATTAAGCATAAATTAATTGCCCCGGAGTGGTAAAATATTACACTAAACGTCGATAAATTTTGTAGTACACCCTACTCACTGCCGAGATTAGAAGAATGCACAATCGCTTGTGCATCTAATACCAGTAATATTTCTTTTTGTTGCACAACGCATCCGCGTAAATAGGGAACTAAACTAGATGCAACCTGACCTACAGGTGAACGAATTTCATCGTTGTTAAACCTGAGAGTACCGATAATTTCATCCACTACCAAACCTAAAACCATAGATTCAGTCCGAACAATGATTACACTATATTGTCGGGGACGATTCTGAGGGGATTGTAAATTGAGTATCTTGGGTAAGTCAACTACCCAAATGATCCGACTTCGCCAATTCATTAACCCCAAAATACCGAAGGACATATTCGGCATGGCTGTAACGGATTCTACAGACACAACCATTGCTTCTTGTGTCTGGTTCATCGACACAATAGCAGGAGTTTGTGGATTAATAAAAAACTTCAGATAACCATCTCCCAAATTTTTTGGGTCTTGGTTTTGCCCGTTAGCTAATACAATGCTTGAATTATTCATTGGCTCAAATTGCGATGGATTTAATCACACGTAAAAGTTCTTCACGAGTATAAGGCTTTGTCAGATAAGCATCAGCCCCTTGTCTCATTGCCCACAAACGGTCAATTTCCTGATTTTTTGAACTACAAATCACGATGGGAACTTTTTGAGTTACGGGATTTTTTTTCAATGAGCGACAAAGCTCAAAACCACTCATTCCCGGCATTACTACATCAGTAATAATTGCATCTGGTTTTTCTAGTTCTAATTTTTCTAATGCTTCCTTCCCACCTGTAGCTTTTATGACTTTATATCCACTCTCGTTTAAAAAATGACTGATTAATTCCAATTCACTAGGTGAATCTTCTACTACTAAAATCGTTCCGAGCAAAGTAATACTCATTTTTATTTATCCTCAAAAATTGATCGGTATCTATTAAATCAGGTTACTATTTATTTACGGTAAATGTTAATCGATCAACTGATATGTTTAAAGACTATCTTTAACAATTCTGATTGTGTAAAAGGTTTGGTCAAATAACCAGAAGCCCTTACCATCTTTGCCTTTGCTCTATCTACAAATCCAGTCCTCCCAGTTACCATAATGATCGGAATATTTTTGAAAGCTGAATGTCTTCGTAGTAAGGAACACAATTCATAACCGTCTAAGTTTGGCATTTCTACGTCTAATAAAATTAAGTCCGGTTTACTACGCAAAATTTGCATCAAAGCTTTTACCGGATCATTGATCATTACAACTGAGAAATTATCTTCGTCCAAAAAACGTTTAATGGATTTCAAGATGGTTAAACTATCATCAATACAGGCAACTGTATATAGCCGTTCTTTGGTACTATTTGAAATATTTGTATTTTTATGATCTTTATTATCCTTGACAATTTCGTTTTGAGTTGGTTTTTTTAGCTGGTTTTCAACATCCTCATTAGGCTTAATCTCAATAGTTGGCGGGTTTATTTCCTTTACTATAGATGAATGCTCCCCTGATGTGGCTTTTTGTTGGTTTATCCGACGACTTCTTAATTCTTTTTGAGCATTTTCTACCAAAGAACGTAAATCCAAATGGCAAAATGTTGGTAAATCTTCTAAGGGATTTTCATTCCTAAATTCGTAACTTCCTTCTTGGATTGTCAGAAACGATTCTAATACTTCCTTTGCTAATTCATTTACTAAAGTTGCTGCTTGAGGATAAGTAATATAATCACCATCAACTAACCAGCAAATTGCTTGATAATCTGGTTGAGAAACTGACTCATCCTTAGTTTCAAATTTCATCCGCATTTGTATACGTGCTGAACTATTCAGAGTCGGTATTTGCTGATTCAATTGTCGGAGGCGAGTATCAAGTCGTTCAAATAAGTTATCCGAGCAAGAAGCATAAGTAAGTTTTCCTTCCTCCAAATAGATACTCCATGAATTTGACTTAGTAAATACTTTTAAGTAACCTGTAGCATGACGACTACTTAACTGTGCCAACAATGATAAAGGATGAAGTTTCTGAAATAATTTGTAACCATCTACGGGAGTTGTACTCATTTTGCTCTTACCACTGCTAAATTGGATCAATTTACATCTATTTTTTTGCGAATTTTCCCTGATATAAAAAATAAATTTTGAGTGTTACAGTAACAAATAAAACTCAGTATTTTATCTATATAAGTAACAAAATCTTAGTTAGTAAACGTTTAAAGATAATCAGTTATATTTTGGTTACATAACTTACTTGTACTGAGGTTAACAGAGATTTCTAGATAAGAAGTCAAAAAACTGTAAAGACTACTTAAAGGTAGTGAGTGTTTTGCTTACTCAGGCAATTTAAATTATTTAGCTATTAATGTTGTTTAATTAAATTAAATTTACCGTATTACTACTTAAGTATAATACAGTTAATTTATTCCTTAGTCACTGATATAAAAAATTTTTACCTTATTATTTGTTCTCACATAATCAAATTTAATTAGATGTTTCCCAAAGCAGACAAAGATTGCAGCCTTTATATTAAGGTAGCTATCGGTAAATAGAAAGTTTAACTTTATACATTACAAAAAAATATGATTTTTAAATCGATTGCAAGTTAGCTTTCTTTATATAGTTAATTGCGAACATTCAGAAACTAGTTATCATAAATACTTAGTAAAACTTAGTATATTCAAGCTTTTTCTTGATTATTGATGCAATTCTTCTTTTTAAACAAATTTGTTCACCATTGTTGATTTATGCTCAAAGAAGAGTTTAAATCATGATACTAGCTAATTTTCAGAAATTTCAGTTAGTTGCTGTTGCGT
This sequence comes from Richelia sp. SL_2_1, assembly GCA_012033205.1. GTDB lineage: Bacteria > Cyanobacteriota > Cyanobacteriia > Cyanobacteriales > Nostocaceae > Rivularia. The sequence goes on from JAAUSO010000008.1 coordinate 22,652, forward strand.
TAGCCGCAATCTTAATATTTAGATTTAGATTTAGATTTAGATTTAGAGTTAGATTTATATACTTTGCAAATCTTAACTACTTATTTAAGTATTACGCTCTAAAATTTATCCATGGACTCGCTATATTCCAACCCCAAGTGCTGGGAAATGCTATGGTGTTGCCTAATAATATCCAGATTTTTCTTGCTCAATGCCGGTTATTTCAACCATATCAAACTCAGAAACGTGTATTGAGACTATGTTGTAAAAAATTACAGTTTTAGATGTAAAGAATGAAGCGTATTTGTTCCTGACATCAAATCATGCAAACACATACAATAATCAGCTTGATTCTATCATCAAGATATCTAAAAAATAAAAATATAAAAAAATGCGGATGAAAGGACTTGAACCTTCACGCCCGGAGGCACTAGAACCTAAATCTAGCGCGTCTGCCAATTCCGCCACATCCGCATTCAGTTAATAAGCATATCATAAAAAATATTTTTGAGAAGAGTTATTTTTTTATTTGAGGATTTACGCGAGGTAAACGATGCTTGAAAGAGCAAAGAATTTCCCAAGAAATAGTATTTAATTGATTTGCCCAATCTTCGGCAGTAATCTGTTGTTCACCTTCAAACCCCAGAATAGTCACGATTTCTCCCTCTTGTACATCAGAAATAGCGCTGATATCGATCATTATTTGATCCATAGTAATCGCACCAACTTGAGGTACTTTTAATCCCCGCAGCAAAACTTGCATTTTATTAGAAAGATTGCGGGGTATTCCATCTGCATAACCAATTCCTACAACGGCTAAACGCATTTGCTTGTTGGCAATAAATGTGTGTCCGTAACTAACACCAACACCTTTTTCAATTGTTTTGACGTGAGTCACTCGCGCTTTTACCTGTAAAACCGGCTTTAAGTTAACTGTCGAACCTAAATGAACTGATGGATAAAGTCCATAAACAGCTAAACCTACCCGAACCATATCGTAATGTAAAGATTTATCACTTAAAGTACCGGCAGAATTTGCTAAATGCAGACAGGGTATTTCTATGCCAATATCTTTGATAGTGGCGATCGCACTTTCAAAGCGCTGATGTTGCAGTTTCATCATGGTATTATCAGGATCATCGGCAGTTGCCAGATGAGAATAAATACTGGCAATCTGAAGATGAGGCAGCCGTGCAACTAATTGAACAAACTCGGCACAATGCTGCCAATCATTACCTAAGCGCGACATTCCGGTATCTAATTTAATATGTACCCGTAATGAGCAATCAAAATTTATCGCTTCTAAAATATCAGAAAATATTAAAGCTTGTTTAGCACTACAAAGTGTCGGTTCAAGATGCCAACAAGCAATTGCCTGGACTTGTTCTTTCGTATAGGTAGCACCTAAAATCAAAATCGGGGCTTTAATCCCAGCTTCTCTGAGCTCAATTCCTTCTGGAACTGTCGCAACACCCAAGCAACTCGCTCCTGATTTTAACGCTGTTTGAGCCACACTTACAGCCCCATGTCCGTAAGCATCTGCTTTCACCACAGCCATGAATTGAGTGCGCGGTGATAGCAATTTACGTAGCTCAACTATGTTATTCGATAATGCCCCTAAATCAATTTCCACCCAAGCACGTTGCGACAACCAAGCATAACTATCACAAGGAACAATCGAACTGACACTTTTATTTTGTTCATTACTTAACATTTATGATCTCCCATTCACAACTATGTTTCTATTCTTGTTTCTAGAAGCTGCTCGGGTCGATCTGGAAGTTTACCGTTATTCGCGATTAAAATACAAGAGTTGTAATTGCTATTCAATCCAAAATTAATCCAAAATTTCAAATCTAAAATCTAAAATTAAGTCACCAGTATAAGTTAAACTCGTTCGCAAATTAGAGCCAATTCGTGTTAATATATGTAAAACTAATACCTTGAGCGACTATCAATGGGAAAGGTTTTAGTCTTAAACGCTTCTTACGAACCGCTCAATATTACGAGCTGGCGTCGTGCTGCAATTTTGCTAATTAAAGGAAAAGCAGAACGAGTAGAACATAACGGTAAATTTATTTACTCAGGTTTTCCACTCCCTACTGTTATCCGGTTACGCTATTACGTGCGGGTGCCTTACAAGGAAATTCCTTTAACCCGTCGGAATATATTGCATCGCGATGGTCACACTTGTCAATATTGCGGCTACAAGGGCGATGACTTAACACTAGATCATGTCATACCGCGATCGCGTCGTGGGGGCGATAGCTGGGAAAATATCGTTACAGCTTGCGTTCGCTGTAATGTCAAGAAAGGAAATCGGACACCGCAAGAAGCTCATATGCCATTGCATCATACCCCACGCCGACCTTATAGTAGCCTCTACTTTGAGGTCAGTAAACATCTGAAAAGTGGTTTGCATCAAGAATGGCAAAAATATGTTATAGGACTTTGACGTAAATCTATATGTCAGGAGTACGGCATAAATTGCTTTGATACAAGCAGTTAAGATGTGATGCAAGGCAGACAAAACAACTGAGGTTGCGAGGGACAATTAGAATATTGCCGTTTAAATTTAGTCGTCAAAGAGTTGGCAAAATAAAAATAGGCTTTTGAATTATGCAGCTACACGATGACTGGATCGGAGTGGTGCTATATTATTATTGCCAAGCCAATTTAAATTGGTGAGCGACAAGAACTTTAATATTTTACATCATGTTTACAAAAGGGCAAGCAGGGTGCATCTAAATTAATTATCAGAAAAAGTCAAATGATATAAAAATTTAATATGAGACCGTTATAAAAACAAGCATTTTATAATAAAAACTGCTCAAAACCCTTGTTTAAAAACGTTTTGTGCCTAATTTAGTGCTTTAGAGCGTGTTTATAAATAAAATATTAAGCCCATGAATGGATCATAAACCAGGGAATAAAATCCCTGGCTAAAAGCTCCCCTAATCTTTTAGAGGACTAAAACTAAGAGATGTAAGGTTTAAGAATTATTTTATAAACATTTTTTTTAAAAGTCGCCGGTAAGATTGCTCAGACAAGAGGCAGCGAGCAGAAAGTAAGAAGTAAGCATATTACCCATTACCAATTACCCATTACCAATTACCCATGGTGACTTAGCTATGATTGAAATATGTTAAGTTGACTATTTATAAATATATGAGATATTAGCACTTTGGTACATAGGAGTGCGAAAATTGTAGTATGTGGCAGGTGAAAATATTAGCTGTTTTTTAAAATTTTTGGAATCCAACCTTTCGAGCTACGATAAACCTTCTCAATGCAACTAAATTATTACAATAAGCAGGTTAAAGAATTGCAATTGACACCAGACTTAAAAATTGTTGAAAATAATCAAAAATCCTTAGAAGAATCGCTTCCATCAAAAAAAAGGTCTATTGCGACAGTGGAACTCGATAGCGGTAATTATGGAGCAGGCTTGCGTGCTAATTCTGTAGCTGTCCAAAAATCAGAACAATTATTGCAAACGCTTAATGCACATAAACACGAGCGTCAAATAATTATATTACAGGATTTTCCCGACCCCGATGCTCTTTCTTCAGCTTGGACTTATCAATTGATTGCCGAGCAATACGATATTAAATGCGATATCGTCTATGGTGGGACTCTTTCTCATCAAGAAAATATTGCTCTAGTCAAGTTGACCAACTTACCAGCAACACGCACTCCCTTACAAAGTTTTAAGAAACGCGATTTATCATCTTATCAAGGCTACGTTTTAATTGATAATCAAGGCACCACTTCTGCTTTAATGGATGTAGTTAAAGAAGCGGGAATCCCAGCGGTTGTAGTTGTAGACCATCACAATTTACAAGGTGATTTTAAATCAGAATTTGTTGACATTCGTCCCGGAGTCAGGGCAACAGCAACAATTTTTACTCAATATCTACAGAATGGGTTATTACAGCTAGACAGCAGCATCAGCGAACACATTAATTGTGCAACAGCGTTGATGCATGGCTTGCACTCAGATACAAATCGACTGATGCAGGCTAAAGAAGAAGATTTCATCGCCGCAGCTTATCTAAGTCGATTTTATGACGGTCAGTTACTTAACACCATATTACGGGCAACTCGTTCCAAGCGAGTTATGGATGTGATTGAGCGTTCATTAAAAAATCGGATTGTGCAAAATAACTTTTCAATTGCTGGTGTTGGTTTCTTGCGCTATGAAGATAGAGATGCAATTCCCCAAGCGGCTGATTTTTTAGTCACAGAAGACAATGTACACACCGCTGTTGTCTATGGTATAGTTCACGATGAAGATGAAGAATTAGAAGTAGTGATTGGTTCTTTGAGAACAAATAAACTAACTTTAGACCCCGATGAATTTATCAAGGAAGCCTTCGGACAAGACAGTACGGGTCGTTTTTTTGGTGGTGGACGTACCAGTGCAGGAGGCTTTGAAATTCCCATGGGTTTCTTGTCTGGAAGCAACGAAGACTCCGGTTACGCCAAAATGAAATGGGAAGTATACGATACCCAAATTAAACAAAAATTATTGAAATTGGTCAATCCTAAAGATAATCCGATTTCTTCTGATGAATAATAAACAGTTGATAGTTGACAGTGGACAGTGGACAGTCAATCCAAAATCTAAAATCTAAAATCCAAAATTAAATGCCGTGGAACTATATTTAATTCGTCATGGTATCGCACAAGTTGCTACAAGCGAGATCAAAGATGAAGAACGAAGCCTCACCGAAGATGGACGAAAAAAAACGCAAAAAGTTGCTCAACGTTTAAAAAACTTGGGCTTAAGTTTTGATTTAATTGCTACAAGTCCCTTAGTAAGAGCGCAACAAACGGCGGAAATATTAATTTCCACAGGTTTAAGTTCGCAACTAGAAGAATGTTCCTACCTTGCTCCTGAAGGTAGTATCCAAGATTGGATTGTACAATGGTTAATGTCCAAAAATTATCCATCTTCCACACGCTTGGGGCTGGTGGGACACGAACCTTGTTTAAGCAATTGGGCAGAAATTTTAGTTTGGGGTGAAGCTAAAGATAGCTTAGTCCTGAAAAAAGCAGGTACTATCGGAATAGAAACACCAGAAAACGGTTCTCTTGTGGGTCGTTGTCAGATGTTTTGGCTGACACCACCTAGATATTTGCTGTGATAGCTATCCAATCCTTCTTCCAGGAAGTTTTGTATTAACGGATACTGTTATGATGGTGAAACTTTCTGGTAAGTTAGCTCTATAAAATCTTTCAAACGTTCATATGGTATTGCCATGATGGTGTCCGAATTTAAGCCCGGATTGGATGGTGTTCCCGCAGCCCAGTCTAGTATCAGTCATGTTGACGGGCAAAAGGGAATATTGGAATATCGTGGCATCAGAATTGAAGAACTAGCAAAAAAGAGTACTTTTCTCGAAACTGCTTATCTACTAATTTGGGGTGAATTACCGAATAAAGAAGAGCTAGCATTATTTGAACGTGAAGTTCAACAAAATAGACGGATAAAATACCGCATTCGCGACATGATGAAGTGTTTTCCCGAAAGCGGTCATCCCATGGATGTTTTGCAAGCTTCAGCAGCAGCATTGGGTTTATTTTATTCCCGCCGCGATTTAAATAATCCAGCTTACATTAGAGATGCTGTGGTACGTCTGTTAGCTAGTATTCCGACTATGGTAGCAGCATTTGAACTAATGCGACGAGGTGATGACCCCGTGCGTCCTCATGATGAGCTAGACTATGCTGCCAACTTTTTGTATATGCTCCATGAGGAAAAACCAGACCCCTTAGCAGCGCGGATATTTGATGTTTGCTTGATACTTCATGCCGAACACACCATGAATGCTTCCACTTTCAGCGCTAGGGTGACAGCTTCCACTCTTACAGACCCCTATGCAGTAGTTGCAAGTGCAGTAGGAACCTTGGGTGGACCTTTACACGGTGGTGCGAACGAAGAAGTGATTGGGATGCTAGAAGAAATTGGTTCTATAGAAAACGTCCGCCCTTACGTTTTAGATTGTATTGAGCGCAAAACTAAAATAATGGGTTTTGGTCATCGTGTTTATAAGGTAAAAGACCCACGCGCTCAGATTTTACAAAACTTAGCAGAAGAACTATTTGCCAAATTTGGGTATGACAAATACTATGACATTGCCCAAGAAATGGAACGAGTAGTAGAGGAAAAATTAGGTCATAAAGGTATTTATCCTAATGTTGACTTTTACTCTGGTTTAGTGTATAGGAAATTAGGCATTTCTACAGACTTTTTTACACCAGTATTTGCCATGGCTCGTGTTGCTGGTTGGTTAGCGCATTGGAAAGAACAGATTGCAGAAAACCGAATTTTCCGTCCTGGTCAGGTTTATAAAGGTCATCATCAAGTTGAATATGTCCATATAACTGAACGGGATTAATAGGGAATAGGGAATAGGGAATTGGGAATAGGGAATTGGGAATTGGGAATTGGCAATAGGGAATTGGCAATAGGGAATTGGCAATAGGGAATTGGGAATTGGGAATAGGAAAATCCCATAATTAAGATGAGGAGATTTGTTTCCATGAATTAATTTAGAGGCTTGTACCCAATTTGAAGGGCTAATTCTTCCCCTGTTCCCGTTCCCCGCTCACGGGGCTGTAGCAGTGCTACGTCTGTGATTGAGTTAAAGAAAGCCGAGGAGCTATGTTTTTGTATCAACAGCATCAAGAACGGTGGTGAGCTTTCTCATATCATGTTCCACCTTCACTCAGTTATCTATAAGATAACTATAAACTCTCGTTCGGGTAGAGAATACCAAGCCACAGAGCGATATACTAGGCATGGTTATTTTCACAAATCTTAAATTTTACCTTTTTGAGGTAAAAATATTGTTTGGTTACTTTACAGTTATTAATAATTAGAGATAGTTGTAAATAACCATCATGTGCATGAAATATAAGTAATCCCGCGTTTTATTGAGCGTGGGTAGTGTCAAGCTTGAGTTAACTTCAATCATTATAAAAATGAATTCAGGAATTGATCTCCAAGGAAATTTTATTCAAAGCTTGATGGATTTAGGACTGCCTGCGGGTACAGCTAAAGCCATTTGGATGCCGTTACCGATGATTTTGATGCTGATTGGTGCCACAGTAGGGGTGCTGGTTTGTGTTTGGCAAGAGCGAAAAATTTCAGCCGCAGCCCAGCAGCGAATTGGTCCGGAATTTATCGGACCTTTGGGATTACTTGCACCAGTTGCGGATGGTTTGAAGCTAGTTTTTAAAGAAGATGTCGTACCGGCAAAAGCCGACCGCTGGCTGTTTACCCTTGGTCCGATCATCGTTGTGCTGCCAGTATTTCTGTCCTATTTAATTGTGCCATTTGGACAGAATTTGTTAATAACTGATGTCGGTATGGGAGTTTTCCTGTGGATTGCTCTTTCTTCCGTTCAACCGATTGGTTTATTGATGGCTGGTTATGCCTCAAATAACAAATACTCTCTCTTAGGGGGGTTGCGAGCCGCAGCACAATCTATTAGTTATGAGATTCCCTTGGCTCTGGCTGTATTAGCGATCGCCATGATGTCCAACAGCCTTAGCACTATCGATATTGTCAATCAACAATCGGGTTACGGCATTTTGGGCTGGAACATTTGGCGACAACCAGCAGGTTTCGTGATCTTTTGGATAGCAGCGCTGGCAGAATGCGAACGTATGCCTTTTGATTTACCAGAAGCAGAAGAAGAACTCGTCGCAGGTTATCAAACCGAATATTCTGGTATGAAGTTCGCTTTGTTTTACTTAAGTTCCTACGTAAACTTAGTACTATCTGCTTTATTAGTATCGGTTTTGTATCTTGGTGGTTGGGATTTTCCAATTCCCATCAATTTAATTGCTGGTTTGTTGGGAGTTAGTGAAACTAATCCCGTATTACAGATAGTAACTGCCTCTTTAGGCATCACAATGACCGTACTCAAAGCCTACTTCTTGGTATTCCTAGCAATTTTGTTGCGCTGGACAGTGCCGAGAGTTCGGATTGACCAACTGTTAGATTTAGGGTGGAAATTTTTACTACCCATCGGCTTAGTTAACTTGTTGTTAACCGCAGCCTTAAAATTAGCTTTTCCCGTTGCTTTTGGTGGATAACCTAGAAGTTAAGAGTTGTAAGTTATGAGTTATGAGTTAAAAATATATTTCTGAATTCTTAACTCCTAACCCCTAACTCCTAACTCCTAACTTTATTTACTTATAAAGAGAGAGACACTGTGATGTTGAAATTTCTCAAACAAGTTGTTGATTACGGCAAAGAAACCTGGGAAGCCACTCGTTATATCGGTCAAGGTTTAGCCGTTACCTTTGACCATATGCAGCGTCGTCCCGTGACGGTACAGTATCCTTACGAGAAACTAATTCCTAGCGAACGCTTTCGCGGTAGAATTCATTTCGAGTTGATAAGTGTATTGCTTGTGAGGTTTGCGTCCGCGTATGTCCCATTAATCTGCCTGTTGTGGACTGGGAATTTAACAAAGCCAGTAAAAAGAAACAGCTCAATCACTACAGTATCGATTTCGGAGTTTGTATATTCTGCGGTAATTGTGTCGAGTATTGTCCGACGAACTGTCTATCGATGACGGAAGATTACGAGCTTGCAACCTACGACCGTCACGAATTGAATTATGATAGCGTTGCTCTTGGTCGTCTACCTTACAAAGTTACAAATGACCCAATGGTAACGCCGTTACGCGAATTAGTTTACCTTCCCGAAGGAGTAATGGAACCCCACGATTTACCAGCGGATGCTCCCCGTGCTGGTGCTTTTCCACAAGACCTTATGGAAAAAGAAAAGTAAAAAAAGTTATGAGTTAGGAGTTATGAGTTAGGAGTGATGAGTTAGGAGTGATGAGTTAGGAGTTAGGAGTTATGAGTTAGGAGTTAGGAGTTATGAGTTATGAGTTAGTACCACCGGAGTTAGGAATTTAAAAAAAAACAACTAACAACCATCAACTAACAACTAACAACTAACAACTAACAACTATCAACTAACAACTAACAACTAACAACCATCAACTAACAACCAACAACTAACAACTAACAACCAATAATCAACAATGAAGGACGAAAAAAGTGAATTTAGCTGATGGAGTACAGATAATTTCGTTTGCCATCCTGGCTGCGATGATGATTGGATCGGCTCTGGGAGTTGTGCTGTTTGATAACATTGTTTACTCTGCTTTTTTGCTAGGGGGAGTATTCGTTAGTATCGCGGGATTGTATCTGCTGTTGAATGCGGATTTTGTCGCCGCAGCCCAATTACTAGTTTATGTTGGAGCGGTAAACGTACTAATTTTGTTTGCCATTATGTTGGTAAACAAACAAGAAAATTTTGTTCCTTTACCGAAAACTTGGGCAAGAAAAGCATTAACAGGATTAGTTAGTCTAGGATTGTTTGCGCTCTTAAGTACGATGGTTTTGGCAACCCCTTGGAGTTATTCAACTGGAACTCCTGTTAATAACTCGATTGTTTTAATTGGTGAACATTTCTTCACCGACTTTTTGTTACCTTTTGAACTCGCTTCCGTTTTACTATTGATGGCAATGGTAGGAGCAATAATCCTAGCTCGTCGCGAGTATTTACCTCCCGAAGAAACTTCAGACCAATTACCGCAAACTGTTCTACAATTGCCCGAACGCCCTAGAGAATTAGTATCGGCTCGAAGTGAAGATAAATAGCAATTATCAATGAATAATTGAGTTGAAATAGGAACAGCAAATAATCATGCAACTTCAGTACTTTTTATTACTATCTGCCGCTCTATTTTGTATCGGTATTTATGGAATTGTCACCAGTCGTAATGCGGTACGAGTGTTAATGTCGATTGAATTGTTACTCAATTCAGTTAATTTGAACTTAATGGCTTTTTCCAATTATTTGGATTCAACATTAATTAAAGGTCAGGTTTTCGCCGTATTTGTAATTACTGTAGCTGCGGCTGAAGCAGCTGTAGGGTTAGCGATCGTACTGGCAATCTATCGAAATCGCGATACTGTTGATATGGAGCAATTTAATCTCCTAAAGTGGTAATTTCGTGGAGCTTAACCAAGTAATTATTGCCTATAAGGCGCGAGACCCCCAAAGCAAACGTTGGGCCGAAATCTGTGCCAGCCAGTTAGAACATCTGAAATGCCATGTACTAATGGGTCCTAGCGGTCCAAAAGATAATCCATACCCGGTTTTTTTGGCTTCTGCTACTCAACAAATTGACCTTGCTATAGTACTTGGTGGTGATGGTACAGTTCTAACTGCTGCCAGACATTTAGCCCCTGCTGGCATTCCGATTTTGGCTGTAAATGTAGGGGGTCATTTAGGATTCTTAACTGAGTCCGTAGAAGAATTTCAGGATACCGAATTAGTTTGGAATCGACTGCTAGAAGATCGCTATGCTATACAGCGACGAATGATGTTGCAAGCAGCGGTGTATGAGGGACATGGTTCTAATTTGGAACCGATAACCGAAACCTACCTGGCTTTGAACGAAATGTGTATCAAACCCGCTTCCGCACACCGGATGATTACCTCAATTTTGGAAATGGAAATTGATAATGAGGTGGTTGATCAATATCAAGGAGACGGGTTAATTATTTCTACACCTACTGGTTCTACAGGTTATACGGTTTCTGCTAACGGTCCGATCATGCATGATGGTATGGAAGCGATTACCATTACTCCTATTTGTCCGATGAGTCTTTCTAGTCGTCCCATTGTTTTACCTCCGGGTTCGGTGATTAGCATTTGGCCTTTGGGGGATTTTGATTTAAGTACTAAATTGTGGACTGATGGTGTATTAGCAACTTCTATCTGGCCTGCACACCGCGTAGATGTACGGATGGCAGAATGTCGATCTAAGTTCATTATTTTACGAGAAAACTATTCGTACTATCAGGTTTTACGAGAGAAACTACTTTGGGCGGGAACTAGAGTTAGGTATAATACTAAACATAGTACGAATTAAGAATGTAGAGACGTAATATATTACGTCTCTTATATATATTACGTCTCTTATATATTAGGTATATTACGTCTCTACAATGGTTTGGGTTGTGCAAAGAGTTAGTCAAAATATTTTTGCTCAAGTTTAGGATGTAAATACAAATATAAATATGTTGGGTTACGACGCAATCATAATAATTAATTGAATGTTGTATTCTAGGTGCGTCTAACCCAACTTAACGGCTAATTTAACTGGTATTTAACCTGTAATCATTACTTTTTAATCAACTGCTCGTAATAAATAGTTAATTACGCTAGAAACTATTGCTAATACTATTGAACCAAGTAAAGCAGCTAAAGGGCCACCGATTGTAAAACCGTAATTAGGAGTAAGTATACTTGCTAGCCAAAGGGTAAATCCGTTGATGACAAAGGTAAATAATCCAAAGGTAAGTAAGTTTATTGGTAGTGTTAAAATGCTTAAAATAGGACGAATAAAAGCATTAACTAATCCTATAACTACAGCCGCAACCAAAGCTGCAACAAAACTTTTAATCACGAATTCAGGAACAATGTAAGCGGTAATTAGCAATGACACCGCAGTACCAAGCCAAGTTAATAAAAAATGCATCATAGGCTTTGTGTAAGAAAATTATTGATTTGCTTGAGGTATTCACAATCAACTTTCACTATCTATTTATGTTGTTCTCATAGAAAAATAACGCTTTCCAAGTAATGGCATCTAATGATACCTCCTAATTTTGGATATATATTATCCTATTGCGGGTTGTAGTTGCGACTTAAATTTGGTTGATTACTTTTAGTTACAGGAATCGCCGCAAGTCTCACACACAATCGCTGGTTGGTGCGTAAGTCCTGAACTTATTACTTCTTAATGGTGGAAGTTGTGAATTAATTGCGATCCGATGCTCCCTCGCTACTTACCAAACTTGATATTAGAAACAATAATGGTGCATTACCATGACAGCGGTAACACACCAGAAAAAATAGTTGAATATTAAATTAACTGAAGTATTCGATCATCAATTACGTCTACCTTTATCTAAAAGATTCCAAGTAGCACCTCCAACAACACCATCGGGTTCTAAACCGTTACGTTTCTGAAATGCTTTTACTGCTTCTGTTGTTACCGGACCAAAATCTCCATCAATACTTTTGAGAAATCCCAATTTAGATAATTTTTGTTGCAACTCAACAACTTGAGAACCTCGCATTCCTGGACGCAAAATCGGTAATCCTTGCGCTGTATATTGGATTGTGGAGGTTTTTGCACCGAAGATGTACTGCTTTGGCTATTGCGTGTAGTTTGACGAGTACGTGTAGTCGCGGTTTGTTGCTGTTGCTGTACAGGTTTACGCTGCACAGTAGTAGTACGAGGTTTTGACTGTGCAGGTTTTGCTTGAGGATTGCTTTTAGGTGGGGTTGCAGGTTTTGGTTCTGGTGCAGGCTGAACAATTCTCACAGGAGTCTCTACAGCAGGTGTTATAGGTCTTTGTTGCTGTGTAGAATTATTTACCACCCTAACGTCAGAGAAGGACTCTGTAGGTACGGGGAAGGTATCAAAAGGGGGAGGTGTAGGGGTATTCGCGACTTCTGTTGATACTGTTGCGTTGGGGAAAAGGGTTCCCAAGTATTTGTATCGACAACCCCATCTGCTTTTAAACCCGCTGCTTGTTGGAAACGTACAACTGCTTTTTGAGTTGTTTCGGTGAATACACCATTGACTTCACCCTCATAAAAACCCAACAGTATCAAAGCTCCTTGCAATTCTCTTACAGGTACTCCTTCGCTACCTATTTTCAGGTTAGGGCGGTTAATATTAGCCTCTACGACTACTTGAGCAATTGTTTGTTGCTTTGCTGCAATTGATATTCCAATTTGGGAACCAAATAGCAGAGGAGTAGAAGAAAGTAAAACTAACCAATAAATCCTATTTATCGGAAGGAAGCGAAACGACACGAGAGAGTTTAAGTACTTGAAAATACTTATTTTTCTACTACCTATCATGGTTTTTGCCCCCGGCAAGTCTCTTACAAATATACTATCTATTAACCAGTATAAAATTAATTTGTTACAGCAGTATAAATGCTTAAGAAAAGCAGCAAATTGTCAGTAATTGATGCCAACTAAATAGTTTAGACTACTGTTACGCAATTACACGGTTAATTGCTTCTTTTTGACCGATTATAGATACGAATGGTTCCTTTAAGTATTTAGCAGCTGTGTTAATAGTTTCTACAGGGGTTAAAGCTGTAATATCTTCTTGAAATTTTTGGTCGAAGGCAATTCCTAATCCTAATATTTCATACCAACCATATATTTGAGCAATTTGTCCGTTAGTTTGTTTTCCCAAAGCGTACTGTCCGAGTATTTTGTTTTTTGCAGTTTGTAAAGCGCTTTCTGCTAGTTTATTACTAGAAAGTAAATCAACTTCTCTTCGCAACCCTTCTAAAGCGGTGATTGTATTTTCCGGTGCGGTACCCATGTAGACTACAAAGGAACTGGAAAACTTTCTTGTCGGGTACAATGCGGACACATCGTAGGCTAAACCAAGTTTTTCTCGTAATTCTATAAATAAGCGACTAGAAAGCCCATTTCCTAAATAAGTAGAAAGCAGCTTTAAAGCAGGGTAGTCGGCTTCTTGCACTGAAGCACCTAAATAACCCAACATAATTATCGATTGTTGTGTTGCTTGGGGGGTAATTATTTGTTGCGGTTTAGTTTGAGGAAATGGTATATCTATAGTTGGCAATGCTGTATCTAGCCTTTGCCAATCACCAAAAAGTTCTTCTACTTGTTTGGTTGCATCCTCTGGGGAAATACGACCGGCAATACTAATAACTATATTATCTGGGCGAAAATAATCTGAATAAAATTTTACTAAATCTTCGCGAGTCAAACTGCTAATAGTTGTTTCATCCCCTAACCCCGATGATGCATAAGGATGATTTTTGTACATAATTTGTCGTAATTGCTCAAATGCGACGTTAAAGGGCTGTTCCTTTTGCAAGCGCACTTGTTGTAGAGCAATCCGCTTTTCCATCTCTACCAACTCTGCTGGAAAAGTTGGCGATAGCAATATTCGTGTTGCTAGTTCCAAAGTTTGAGTAAAATCAGCACTCACGGTTTTTAAGGATAAAACAAAGTAATCTGTCGCAGCATCCGCACTCAAACTCGCTCCCACAGATTCTACACGTTGGGCAATTTCTAAGCTAGAAAGTCCATCACATCCTTTTGTGAGTACAGCGCTGAGTAAATTGGCTAAACCGGCTTTTTCCGGCTTTTGATCACAACTTCCAGCACGGATAAATATTCGAGCCGCAATAATATCAGCGGCGGAATTTTCCGAAACCAGTAGTATTATGCCATTCTTCAATACGGTACGATGGAGATTCAATTTTTTTGGCAAGGTTGTCATCAGCAAGATTTTCGATTTGGAATGGGGACTACTGGCATTGAGAGTTAGGAGTTATGTTGTGGAGTAGTTGATAATTTTTGATCAATTAAAGTTAAATTTTAATCTATTTGCAATACCGATGCTCGAAACACGGTACTATTCGTTTAGTATAAGAATATTCAACTATATTATCAGTTTTTATTGACATTAATTTTAATTTTTCATTTACGATGTCCCGTTTTGAGATGTCTGTTCCTATATAAAAAAATGAACATTAAAAATCAACTCAAAAAAATAAAGCCCTCAAGTCAACAAGTGACTAGAGGAACTTTAAAATTTTAGTTCACCGCAACGCCGTTTTACCTAAGTTTATGACCTGGTTAAACCAGGGGGGTACCGAATTACATCGTTTAAAGTTTCCGGGTACAAGCCCGGTATACTGCCACGAAACTATTCAGTTCCCATATCATAAAAGTCATAGATCACAAAACTGTATGGCAGTCACCAACGTCGTAGTGCAACAAGTCTATTATAACTTTCACTGTTGTTATTGTGTAATAAATAAATATTTTTTATTATCCTTTGATTGCTGATTTATTGAGAATACCATACAGACTCTATATTTCGGGCAATTGTCATTGCTTCATCACGGTTTAATTCATTTAATAAAACTGTAATGTGACCCAGTTTACGTCCGGGACGAGATTCTGATTTCCCATACCAATGAAGATAGGCTCCAGGAATTTTTGCGAGGGTAGAGCGTTTGTCGATATAGTTAGTTGTTCGTGTTTCATAACCTAACAAATTTACCATAATAGCACAAGGAATTTTCATCGCCACATTACCTAAAGGTAAATCGCAAACGGCTCTTAAGTGTTGCTCGAATTGCGAAGTAAAGCAAGCATCTATAGAAAAGTGTCCGGAATTATGAGTCCGAGGTGCAATTTCATTTACTAATACTTGATCGCCATCGGTCAAAAATAATTCTATAGCAAAAATTCCTACTACTTGCAAGCTATTTAGTACAGTACAAGCAATATCTTGAATGGTTTTTTCTGTCTGAGGACTGATGTCCGCAGGTGCAATAACTCGCCGACAAACTTGTTGCTCTTGTTGGGTTTCTACAACTACAAAAGGAGAAATTTTACCACTTGTTGAACGCGCTGCAATTATGGATAATTCTTTTTGAAAAGGAATGAATTCTTCTAACAAAAAATTAGAATTCAAACAGTTTTTTGTTTCTAAATCAGTTAAATTATTGATAATAAAAGTACCTTGACCATCATAGCCGTGACGACGAGCTTTTAAAACAGATGGAAAGCTTAATTTCCATTCCGAATCACGATAACTTTTGGTGTATATACTTTGATTAACAGATGAAATCGCAAATAATGATTCAGGTAATATAAACTTGGGAACTGGTATACCCAAATCACGCAAAAAACAACGTTGATGATATTTATCTAGTAGAGGAGATAAAGCTTCGATTCGAGGACGAAAACAAACACCTTGTGAAGCAATTTGAGATAAAGCTTCTATATCAACAAATTCGTTTTCAAAAGTGATGACATCGCATTTTTCTGCTAACTTAATTGTGGCTTGAGCATCATTAACCGCTGCAAAAACAGTATCGCTAGCAATCTCAACTGCGGGGTCATTGCAATCTGGAGTTTGGATAATTAATTCTACTCCTAATTTGTTCGCCGCAACACCCATCATTAATGCTAACTGTCCACCACCAATTACACCAACACGCTTGATTTGCATTTATCAAAAATAATTAGTTTCTACACCATTTTTACAGTTGTTAAGGTTAGCTTATTCGCAAAGTTATCTCATCTACACTCCGTAATCATGTTTGTATTAATAAATGTTACTGCGAGTCAGCCATCTCTGATATCAACTCCCGTCAAGTTTACCTTAAATTCTGTAGTATATAATCTCATATCTTGGACTTTTACTGGGAAACCAGTTTCTCACGCTGATTGATCATTGAGCATTCTGACTGATTTATTTTCCCAAATTAACTTTACATTTGTTTAAATAAATCGTTGCTTTACTCTCCAAATCTTGAGAAAAGTTTACTTTTCAAGGAATAAATAAAGTTTATTATCATTTAAGAAAAGAATAAAAGAACTGCTGTTATTCTTGTAATTAGTGAAAGCTTTGTTTGATATTTTTATAGACGTAAGTCGATAAAATATTGTCTTAACAAAGCGTTACATTTGATAGTTACAAATCTTGTCCTAGAGAATTGTGAACTATAAGTAATAATCGAGAAGTTTTTATTTATTATTATTGGCAAGTTATGCTGAAAAATTTAAATCGAATTGCTAACAATCCGATGAAACATTACAACGATGAATGGATTGTCCAATGGTGTCAAGATAATGGTTGGACTGATTTGTATATCGAACGCTGTAATAACTTCTGGGCTTTTCCTCCAGGTGCAGTAATGCCAGAACCAATTCCCACAAAAGTTTTGAGAACAATTAAAGCAGAGAACGGATTAACTTGTGAAGAACGTATTTGGTCGATTGCAGCAGTAATTGCCACAATGATAGCGGCAGGTGTTACTTATTGGTTGAGATGTCCGATACCAATGGTTGCAGCCTTTGCATTTAATGCTGTGACTGTTGCTCAATTGGAAGTTGAAGATGCCTATTGAAGAGTGCGGAGGTATTGGGGGAACCTTTTCCCCAGGAATATTATAAATAGGAATTTCCGTTAAAAGAATTAAGCTAATATAAAATATTTAAATAGCAAATAGCACTAGAAAAAATAATCTTTATTTCCTTGGTAATTTATATCTTGCATCATATACTATAGAAAGCTATCGTCAAAATAATTATTAATTGTTTGATTTCGTTATTACCCAACTGGGACTGCAAGTCCCAGCCTGATCGCAGAAGTCCATTAAAAGGGACTAAAAATATTACAGTTTTAGATAAGTGCTTATTTCTTATTTACAGCATATTTCCGGATGGATGAGGCAGATTTGGATGGGCAGGGATGCCATCCCACGCATTGCTTTATAATATGATGCTGTATCATAAAGAATGGGCGAATAGTTATCAATAATTACTCAACTGTTAATTAAACTTGCAGCATCTGTATCTAAGAATAAATTCGCTTGAGCTTGATTGCGGAGAATAGAAGCTGGAAATTCTCTAGTAATATTTCCTTGTAATAATTGTTTAATTAATTTAGCTTTACGTTTTCCTGGTGCAAGACAGATAATTTTTTTCGCCGCACAAATCATCGGTATAGTAAGAGTAAAAGCATATTTAGGTACACTTTCTAAATTAGGAAAATAACCACTATCTACTTGTTGCTGATGGTTAACTGAATCCAACTTAACTAGTTTTACCATATAGCGGTCATTAAAATCCGCCACAGATGGTTCATTAAAAGCTAAATGTCCGTTTTCCCCTATTCCCAAAAAACACAGGTCAATCGGTTGTGCTGTGAGTAATTTAGAATAGCGATCGCACTCTTGTAAAGGCTGCAAAGTATCACCTTCTATATAGTGAAATTTCTGAGGTGAAATAAGCTTTTCGACACGTTTTCGGAGATAATATCGGAAACTGGAAGAATGCTCGGCTGATATACCTAAATATTCATCTAAATGAAAACAGATAATTCGCGACCAATCAATATTACTTAAATTAGTTAAAGTATCCAAAAATTGAAGTTGAGAATTACCTGTTGCAAATAATATTGTTGCAGTTTGCTGGTGTTTGAGAATTTGCTGTAAATATTGTTGAACGATGGAAGAGACGGATAAAGCGAGTTCAGCTTCCGAATCGTAAATCTGAACTCCTAGGCTATCAACGCGAAAATCTTTTGTAGCGTTTGACATTTGATAACAAATAATTTTGTTGAATTAAGTAAACGAGTCGTCGTTACTCCGCCGTTGCACGGTAAAGGTAGATTTTTCAGTCTACCCATACACGCGCTAGTTACCATAGGTTGTCAGATTTTATAAGAATTCATCATAGTTTTTTGTAGGCTCGAATGCAGCAATTATTGCGGGAAACCACAAAATAATCTAAGCTATTTGATAAATGTTTATATTTTTTTACAGTTCATCAGAATAAATTATGATATGTGGAATTTCTGATTTTGCAGATTTGTAATTATGGAAGTTTCTCAATTCTCATCAATAATCTCAGAGTGCCATCTCCGGATACAGATGATAATTATTATCTATAAAATTAGAAATTCCTATGGATAGAAAACAAAGGTTTATAGTCACTGAGGGTAAGTTAAGTTGAGTTTAAATGTATATTCAAGAATAGTTAATGGAATCCTCAAATTACTGTATTTAAAGGATTTTAGGCTATTAACCGTTGAGTAGCACGCTAATTGAGTTTCAGTCGATTCCCGGAAGCTTACCTACATTTATCTCAAATATAATCAAATATAATCTAGAACATATGCAAACAAAGTTTGTAATTATTATCAAGTACTTGCATTTTATACAGGCATCGGTTACATTCGGATATAAAGCTTAACTCCCAATTCGGGAGAAAATCTGGGATTACATCAGCTTAAGCAAGCATGAGTTAAGTAGACCTGTAAAACTTTTCTCATTCTGACAACAAATGCTTGGTGTAAAACTGCTACTTTTAGACTATTGCCAAAAATCTCAAAGCTTCCCACTCCGAGTAGAATTTCTACTTTTTGGTGATGCTTTTCGTACAATCTATTTTTTTTATAAACTTATTGAGAATAATTTGCAACATATTCACAAATTTAGATATAGTAAAAATATATAAACAAAAAGCTTTGAAAATCCAAGGATTTTCAAAACGTCGAGGTTGATTTACGGTTAAAGTAGCTTTTTTGACAATGGTTTTAATGAATAATTTACATATACTTTTGATTTCCATGATGATGCTTCCCGGTATTCACTTGTAAGCTGAAGTATTAAAGGTATAGATAAGTTTTTTGGAAAAAATCGACCTGTATAAAGGGAACAGAAAAAATATGTATAACAGCGAAGAATCAAGGCAAATACTCAGTGAAAACCCCAAGGCTCAAATGAAGAATGTAGAAAGAATACATAAAACTGATGAATTTATAACTATCTATAGAGGTAAAATTTTATGTGTTGCAAAATTTCTCAAGCTGTTGGTAGCATTTTTTTTAGGACAAGAGAATTTTGATCAAGAAAGTGTTATAAAAGTCCTATTAGGAAAACAGTTAATTAATCAATTTGATTACTACATAAGTATTTCTGTTTGCAGTTTAAAGTATTGCAGCGGAATTATGATTGAGAAATCTTAGTACTAAGGATGATTCTTTAGGGAGTCGATAGTCACATTATCTATGTGTAATATCCTGTTTGTAAAAATACACGACCCATATAAAATAAATGAGTACAAATTTTTGTTCTGATAATTCACGAGAAGTAGGGGAAGATATTATTGGTACTGCAACCAATAATCAGACTTATGTTTTGGTAGAATGCCCACCTCCGTGGAATTCGGATGCTTTTAGTTCTAAATGGGTTCCGGATAATTTGCGGTTATTGATGGAAGAGGCAAAAACAGCTAAACTACCGATTAAATTTCAGTTAATTGCTAATGATTTATCGCATAAAGCAAACTCTACGACGCTGCTGATTTATCACCAAGAAAAAGGAGAAGGTAAAGGTTACTTGAAACGAGAGTTTAAGTTGGAAAATATCGAACAAGCAGCGGCAACTATCAAAAAATGGTTGTGGAGAAAAAATCTCAAATATGAAATAGATGCAACTACCACAAGAGATATATTAGTTTGTACTCATGGTAGTCACGATAAATGTTGTGCAAGATACGGAAATCCGTTTTATTTCCACGCTAAGAATATTATTTCGAGTTTAGGCTTGGATAATGTGCGGATTTGGAAATCCAGTCATTTCGGAGGACATCGATTTGCGCCGACAATGATAGACTTGCCACAAGGAAGGTATTATGGCAATCTTGACCCAGAGTCATTTAAGTCAATATTGACTCATACTGGTGATATTGAGTGCTTTAAGGATATTTATCGAGGTTGGGGAATTCTACCAAAGTCGATTCAAATTGTCGAAAGAGAATTAATTCTGCGTTACGGATGGGATTGGTTTAATTACAAAGCAGCAGGTAGAATTATCGAACAAAGTTTGGATAAGAGTAGTGTACTCGCAGAGTTAACTTTTGAAAAACCCGACGCTTCTGTTTATGTCTATCAAGCTAAACTTGTTAAAGATCATAGCAAGACACAAGCCCTCAAAACTTCCTGTAATGCCAAGCATGACACTGTATTAGTTAGATATGCTGTTGCGAATATGTGGTTAGCTTCTAGAGACTTGGTGAAAGTAGCAAGTTAATTTGGGTTTACTGTTTGTCATTATAATTAGTAGCATAATTGGATATTAATTCTCTTCGTTTAATTCCAAGTAAAGCACTTTTTGTTACCGGGTGTTCTATCCAATGGTTTTGTCTATACTTTAGATTAGGTTTCTCAATGGACTATAATTTTTTAGTCCCCTAATTCGTCTCATAAAAATATATTTGACTCAATCGGGTAAATTATTGGGGTCAATACCTTGAGATAACAAGTAAGCGATTAACTTTTCTTTTTGTTGACGTTCTTGTTCAATTAATTCTACTGCCCAAGGTAACATTTTATCAGCTTCATCCCACCAGCGCAACCAATATCCACTTCGAGCTTCTTTGGTACCTTGCCAAGTTCCTAAAAATAAGTTCATCGAAGTGATAAAATGACGACCATCGGGGTTTGGCAATTCTAATTCATATCGTCCGTTTTGCAACTGATAAAATTCTAATAAACCCCCATTTGGATCAAAAATAATATAAACAGGTAATTTTAAAATTTGTTCGTAGAAAAACCATTTTCCTGGTGGGTAGGTTGGTTTAACAGAATATTCTTCACCTTGGGTTTCTGACAAGAATTCCATTACCACCGCAGGAATATCACCTTCTAATAATGGTGTATAACTTTTACGGTCTGGTAAAATCGATTTTACTGATGGAATATAAACCCAGTCTGGTGCTTTAGCAATAAATTGTCCATTAATTGTCGCACAAAGTCCAAAATTGGATGCAATTAACATTTGGGGTTGAATAAACCCGGATATTTCTAAACTTTCCCGTAATGCACCTGCTAAAAGTGGTTGCCCAGTATTTTCCACTGGTTCATCCTCAAGTTGAAAATCTTCGGGTAAAGCTTCCCAAGATATTACCAGTTCAGTTGAGGACTTGGATTTACTAGTTTGGGTTGCCATAAATACCGCCTATAAAGACTTAGTATTATTTTATCACTAACTATTTGAGTTATGGGGCATTGATAATTAACTTACTTATCCGGTCTAATACTCAAATACTTATCGAAGCGAATTTTATTGATAATATCATAAATTTGATATTCTTTTGCACCCAAGGTTTTGAGTAAATGAGTTCCTAATTCTAATGCTGCTTCAAATTCTGGTTGTACTACTTCTTTTGCACCCATTTGAGTCAGGATATCGATTTCTTTATCAGAGTGCGATCGCGCAATAATATCTAACCCTGGAGCGATTGACAAAGCGTGTTCTAATAGGATTCTAGTACTTGCAGCGTCGGGTAAGGCAATTACTAAGGCTTTTGCATTTTCTAAATGTGCTTTTTCTAATACTAATTCAGAATCAGCATCACCAAATAGATAAGGAATTTTTTTACTTCTAAGTCTTTGAATTGCCGGTTCGCAATTATCAATCACCAGGAGTGGATAACCTTGATTTTGTAAGATTTTGACTACAACTTGTCCAACTCTACCATAACCTGCGACAACGACATGAGAGTTTATAGTATCTGGAATAGAGAAGCTTTTAGGTGCTTCAAAACGTCGTAAATATTTGAATAAAAACGGTGTTTGTGTGATTTTATCTGCTATTTTTGGCGCTCTTTCTAATAAAATAGGAGTCACAACTAAAGTGATTGCTGTAGTACCTAAAAGTAAAAGATAAACCTCTTCAGAAATCAGTTTTAATTCTAAACCAGTTAATTCTAATACAAAGGAAAATTCACCTATTTGATTAATCCCAAGAGCAGTAATTACTGCTGTTCTCACAGAGTAACCAAATTTTAAAACAATGGGAAATACAATTGCAGCTTTACCTACCATGATTAATGTTACTAAGCCTAAAATTAACCCGAAATTATTAATTAAAATATTTGGATCAATCAGCATTCCAATGGAAGCGAAGAAAAGACTCGCAAAAGTGTCACGTAACGGTAATACTTTAGCTAAAGCATGGTCTGCATAGTCTATTTCTGATATCATTAAACCCGCGACAAAAGCACCCATTTCAATAGAAAGACCAAGAGCCGCTGTAATTAAAGCCACTCCTAAACATAAAGCTATGATAGTTATTAAGAATAATTCGTCACTTTCAGTTGCTGCAATATTACGAATCAAACCTGGTACAACCCAACGACTTAAAATAAATGCGATCGCCCCAAATGCAATAACTTTAACTACAGCGAAAAACAAAGCCGGAGCAATATTTTCTGGTTGTTTCAATGCTGGCAAAATAGCTAACATAATACCCAAAGCCAAATCTTGAACGATTAAAATCGCCAACATAATTTGACCATGAACTGTATAAGTTTCTCCTTTTTCCGTAAGTGTTTTTAATACTACTGCTGTAGAAGAAAGGGAAAATACTACACCTAAAAATATTCCTTGTGGCAATCCCGAAGCCCAACCCAAAGTAACAGTAATTAGGGTTACAAAGATAGTAGTTAATGCAATTTGTAATAAACTACCACTAATAGCAATATCCTTAACTCGTTTAACCTCAGCGAAAGAAAACTCTACACCCAAAGCAAACAGGAGAAAAGCAACGCCAAATTCAGCCAAAGATTTGATTAAATTGACATCGTTTAATAATTTAAAGCCAAAAGGACCGACAATTAATCCGCTAGCAAGATATCCTAATAAAACAGGTTGACGCAGCTTGTTAGCGATATATCCACCCAGCGCCGATGCTCCCAAAACTGTGGTAAAATCTATAATTAAACTATGCCCTGATGCTGCCATGTCTTTCCTTTTTTGGTACGCTGTTTTTATTATTAGGTTAGCGCGATATACATAAAAGCATCGGCGGAATCTATCAGAATTAGATATAAAGTTAATTACTCTACAAAATTATGGGAAAATTTTTGTAATGGCAAGGTTATTGAAATATCAATATATGATTTGAATTTTCGCGTTAAACTTGGCTTGATATAGCAGTGTGTTTGATTAATCACATATCCTTGGGGAATATTGACTCAATTGTTAAATTTACTGCATTAAAATTATTGCACAATCAGTTTTTTGACTATTTGCTAATTAGGAAATGTCAGTCCTTATTAAAATAGAATTTATCCTCCCATTTTCAGCGTTTCGGGCTACTACAAATACCTAATTTTATTCAAACATCAAACCGGATTTCTATATATAATCAAAAAACTATAAGTATATTTCAAATTTTCAAGTTAAAAATATTTCATATACATCGTATTTTATCTAACACTCGCATTACTAGACAAGTAAATAAACAAACTATACACTTTCTTGATTTGCTAAAAAAATATTCATAAAATTGTTTATATTATAAAAAAAATATAATTTATATTCTGTTTTTTGGACAATCTATTGTAACTTTAATCTTACATTGAATAATCATTTCATTTTGATACTTTTCAGCATGGAAACCCTGCGTTTGTATGATTTCTTACCATCAGGTAATGGCTATAAGATACGTTTGTTATTAACACAAATTGGTATGCCATTTGACAGAATAGAGATAAATATATTAGAAGGAGAAACTAGAAGTCCAGAATTTTTAAGCAGAAATCCCAACGGTAAAATACCACTTCTAGAAATTGGTGAGAATAAATACTTAGCAGAGTCAAATGCAATCTTAATGTATCTAAGTGAAGGAACAGAATTTTTACCTTATGACCGTTTTTTAACAGCACAGGTATTACAATGGTTATTCTTTGAGCAGTCTAGTCACGAACCATTTATTGCTACATCTAGATATTGGATTTCGATTTTAGGTAAAGCAGAGGAATATCAAGAAGCATTAAAAGAAAAGCATGAGCGCGGTTATCAAGCGCTGGAAGTGATGGAAAATCATTTAACCGGGAAAACTTTCTTTGTTGGAGAACGTTATACTATTGCCGATATTGCTTTATTTGCTTATACACACGTTGCAGATGAAGGAGGATTTGATTTAAGTCGATTCAAGGCGATTCTAGCTTGGATAGAAAGAGTCAAAATGCAACCGGGGTATATCGATATTCATCAAGGATAACAAGAGATGGGAATAGGGAATAGGGAATAGGGAATAAGTTAAGTTGAGTGTTTATTTGAAATTTTGTACTGAGGTAAAAGTGTAAATTTAAGCTGTTTTGTATAATATTATGTAACAAAATTTAAATTTACTTAACGTGAGTTCCAACTATGAAGAAGTCGGGTTTTTCTCCTGAAATATCTCTAACAGAAGATAACTGTGATAAAAACCCGACTTCTTACCGACACACTTTATTCCCCAGGTACTAATAAAAGAGTTGATTTTGTATTTCGATCAATTTTGTCATCTTCCCAAAGCATGGAATGATATTTAATATCGCGCCACGGTTCAATCATATCAGTATAGTGAGGATTGAATGCGTGTCCCGATTGTCCAGTACTATGAATTGCTTGGGAATTATCGAATGAGGCTAAATCAACAATCATTCGTAATGAAGGAATATGGGTAACTTCAAAAGATGATTGATTGGCTTTCCAACGGTTAGCATTGACAGTTTCTCCATTTCCTGCTGCTGCAAATGTTCCCCGATTAAATAGTCTTTCAATCAAAGCAACTCCTGATTTACCTAAAGTAACGTTGCGAAAGTTGATTTGATGCAGCTTTCCCCAAGTCCATTTTTGGGGATTATCACCTAAAGTATTTTCTAATTCTTCTACTGCTTCTACTAATGCTTGTTTAAATATCTCATCCCGGTTTTCCACTTGTGGTGTGTTGCGATTATCCCACCATAAATTATCTGGTTGTTCCATTAGATTTTTCACAACAGCATACCAGCGATCGCCACCATCGGGATGATAATCTAGAGGTAATTCATCGTGGAATGTCAACGCTAATAATTTTTTCCAGAATGTTTCAAAAATCGCGGATGCTGGTGATTCTATCTTCAGTTGAAAATCCCAGTTGAGTAACAATTGACGCGCATTTTGGAGATTATCATCATCAAAATCAATCGACTTAAATATTGGGAGCAAATCCCGTGCATTAATATCGAGGTTATCACCTTGGATAGACTCAATATCAGTCAAAGTTAACAGTTTATTGGTATCAGAAATCATTTCTTGAATACGTTTTGCACGATAGCCGTGAACCCAATCTTTAGTAATCACATAAGGGTAACTTTGATCGACTATGGCATTATTCGCGGTAACAATATATCCTCGCGATGGATTATAACTATAGGGTAATTCCTCAAAATCAATATAACCAATCCATTCATATTGATCATTCCAACCAGCTACAGGATACCGTCCATCTCCTTGTTTGCGTATAGGAGTTTTACCAGTCATTTGGTAGCCGATATTTCCATCAACATCTGCGTATACTAAATTTTGAGCTGCAATATCAAATTTACTCGCAGCTGTACGAAATTGTGACCAATTTTCAGCGCGATTTATTTCTTGGATAGCAGTAATTAACTGTGAAGGTTCTAAAACAGTCCAGCGTAGGGAAACAGCGTAATTTATCGGGATATTTACTGATGATTTAGGAAATTTTTGTAACGAAGGTAGAACATCGGAAAGAATCGCACCATGTTGAGTATAGCGGACAATTTGATTTACTGGTTCGGAGTCCGCAACTTGAATTTCTTCGTTGACAAGTTGCATATCCACCCACTTACCATTCATTTTATATTGATTGGGGTTTTCCGGATTGATTTTTTCTACATACAAATCCATGGTATCGGACATGACATTAGTTACACCCCAAGCAATGCGCTGATTATGACCTACAATTACCCCCGGTACTCCCGCAAAGGAAAAACCCGTAACATTATAAGGACAATTGTTGCTTATTGAATTACTTGTGGAAATACAGTGTAAACCAACTTCATACCAAATTGAAGGCATTTGCACCGCTAAATGTGGGTCATCGGCTAAAATCGGTTTACCTGTTACTGTACGTTTCCCGGAAATAGTCCAACTGTTGGAACCTACACCTATCCGAGTACCACCGAGAATTTCTTCTATGGCAGTTACATTACTAGCAATCGATTTCAACTCAGGGGTAATTTCTTGAACAGCGAGTAAATTTATATCTTGTTTTGTTTTTGTTTTTTCTGCTTTTTTAGCTACTTTGAATTCAGGTACAATTACGGGGAAATCATCAGGATAAACCGGAAAAAGTTCCTCTACCCGTTGTTGAGAAAAATCTTTTAATAGGATACTACGTTCAATCTCATCACCCAAATTTGTACTCAGGTCATAAGCCATAACTTTACCCCAAAGGATGGAATCTATGGGCTGCCAAGGCTCTGGATGATATTGGCGATGTATAAGTTTTAATACTGTATATTCTAAGCTTAAAGCGCTACCTTGATGATTTGCTAAATAAGTATTTACACCTTCTGCATAAGCTTGTAAATTTGCCTTTGTCTCGGCATCTAATGTAGCAAATTCCTGCTGTGCTATGTGCTTCCATCCCATCGTCCTTAAAAATTTATCCTTGTCTAACTGCGACTCCCCAAACATTTCTGAAAGTCTTCCAGCACCAATATGTCGCCAAAAATCCATTTGCCAGAAGCGGTCTTGAGCGTGGACATAACCTTGTGCTAAAAATAAATCATGGTTAGATGTAGCATAAATTTGGGGAATTCCCCATTCATCTCGGAGGACTTTGACTTGATTTTCAAGCCCCCGAATCGCAATTGTGCCGTTTTCTTGAGGAAAAGATTTTCTCAATGTGTAAGTAGTTAATCCTGCTAAAGTTAGAATTAATACTAGAATTAATATTCCAATATTCTTAAATACTGCTCCAAACCCATCTTTTTTAAGATAATTCATTTAATTTATCCATCAACTTGCCAACTGTATAATTACGGTTAAATAAGCGATATTATACAGGTTTAAGGGCATTATTGAACGGTAATTTGCAAAGGATGGGTAGAAAAAACAAGATTAACGTTTGGTAGTAAAAACGTTAGTGAACATCATTAAAAAACCTCCGATGAGAATTGATAATGCCAGCCCTGCGGTGACTAAATCGAGTATGTTGGTATTTTCCATTTTTTTAATTGTTAGTTGTTAGTTGATAATACGTGGGGTAAGAAGTCGGGTTTTTAATATAATTATCCGTAACACCGTAAAATTCTCATAAAAACCCGACTTCTATAACAGTTGTAATTTAACTGATAACTGTTAAAAATCAACTCCGCGTTTGGGTTCTACCCCATGATTAGCATAATGTTTGTGACAGTAGACTTCAGAATGAACGCTGGCTAGTTCAAAGTATTCTGGTTGATTTTGGCAACGTCCTGTGATAATAACTTCTGTATGACGGGGTTTGCGAAGTAATATTTCCATAATCGGCTCCACTGGAAGTAATTCTAAATCCACAGTGGGATTGAGTTCGTCAAGAATGATGGTTTTATATAATCCTGAAGCAATAGCTGTTTTAGCGATTTCCCAACCTCTTTCGGCTTCTACATAGTCCAATTCTTGCCGAGAATTACGCCATACTATAGCATCTCGACCACAACGTTGATGGTCTACCACTTCCGGATAAGATTGTTGTAGTGCGGAAATAGCTTCATCTTCAGTGTATCCACTGCCACCTTTGAGCCACTGCATAATTAATACACGAGTCGAACCGGGATGATTTATTCCTCTACCGATGGCTTTTAAAGCTTTACCCAAAGCGCTGGTGGATTTGCCTTTACCGGAACCCGTATAAATTTCGATACCTTCCAATCCATATAGTTTTGCTGTGGAGTGGGGCTTCATTTCTGAATGTAAATCGGCAATATCTAAGAGTTGTTGGGGCGCACCTCTCCCGGTAGCAATGATTTCCAATTCTTGAGGTTTGGATTGTAAAGTTTTGACAACTTCATCGACTTCTAGTAAACCCAAATCTAATACAGGGTTGATTTCATCTAATACAACAACCGAATACAACCCTCCGGCAATCGCACCTTTGGCAACATCCCAACCTCTGATTGCTTCTTGTTTATCGAAGGGGATAACTTCATTCTTATCAAAGAATTCTGCCCTACCAGTGCGTACTTGGTCAATTAGATGGGGAAAACCACGTTGCAAAGCTGCTATCGCCCCATCTTCATCGTAATCCCTTTCCGGACCTTTGAGAAACCGCAGTAACAACACCCGATTATAGTTATTTGAGTTATTGATACCTAAACCAATTGAACGTAAAACTACTCCTAAAGCAGCTTGAGATTTACCTTTACCAGCCCCATCGTAAACGTGAATTTGACCTTTAAGCCTTGTGGGGCGTAGTTGTGCTGTGCGAATACCGATGCCGTTCCTTGTCATCTCAACCCTACTAGCTGTAATGTGGCAGTCTTTTATCTTACCGAACTTTATGTACCATCAGGAAGGGATAAAAACTCATAAAAACTCATAAAAACTCATAAAATTCAATAAAAATTAAAATAGAAGATTCTTACTCAAACTTCCTTGAGGAAGAGTAAATCTGTTTTTTTGTATGGTAATTATTTATTTATACTAATTTATACTAATTTATACTTTTCAGCGATTATTTTTTTCACTCAACTCTATTCTCTCATAACCTGCCTTGCATTAAACAATTATTTATCTTTATGCTAGTTCTGGTGTAAAAAATGGTAAAACACGTAAATTCCGTTTAATATTATTTTTTGATACAGTCATTAGATTACAACCGTAGTACATTACATTACACAGTATTTGGTAACAAGCATATGCCAAACTTTGACTTTTCTGATTATTTCCGAGCCTTTCCTTTTGGGCTAATCATATTTGACTTTCTATTTTTATTGGTAGCGATTCCGATAGAAGCATACATTTTGAATAAGAGATTAAAGTTCGATAAAAGAACCAGTGCTTTTTATGCAATCTCCATAAATGTATTTTCCAATGCGATTGGTTGGATAGTTTTCTTTTTGATAGAGCCAAGTACTTTTTTCAGTAATTATAGATTAGGATTAATAAGTTTTTTACTTTACAATCGCATAGAAGATAATATTTATGGCGATATAGTTCTTGCTGCTTTTATCACTTTTTTTGGAACTTTGGTGGTAAAGTTCGGATTGTTAAGATTGTTGATTATCGCATTAAGCGAACCTGAAGAAAAAAAGACAGAACCAGAACCAGAAGACTCGATTCTTGTGTCAAGAAAAACGCGCCGGGGCAGAAAATCACTTCAAAGTACAAGTTTGTTGACTACTACATTAATAGCTAATTCACTCAGCTATAGTGCAATTACCTTGGTTATATTATTTCGTATCTTGGCTCGTACAAATTTAAATTTATCGTAATCACCGATAATTAGGCTAAATATCAAAATATTACTTTTTGTGAATGATAGTAATTAATTAGGAGAAAAAATGGGCGTAATTAGGCAGACTTTAGATTTACTTGGCTTAACGGTTCTCTTTGATATTTTCAAAGACCTTGTTGAACGTATTAAATATATATTCATCCCACCGAAAGCTTTTTCTTGGCAGACATTAATTTATTTGAGTGTATTTTCTCTGTTGATGTCATCTTTAGCTAATGGTCCAATTCAAAAGATTATTGCATTTTTTGGTTGGATATTTTTAATTGCTGGGACTTCTTGGTATACCACCGATAAACCTTTGTATATACCCGGAACTATTATGCCTGTGGGAGCAGTAATCACAGGAGGTATCGTCAGTATTTTCGCTTTTCAGCAAGGCGATGAAGTTGTAACTAGAACAATTATTTTTTGGCCAACAATATCCGCTTTTATTACTGCTATTCCGGAGTTTTTTGAAGGAAGTGGTACCGATGTTAAAACTCAGCTACCAAAATTAGAAGACCGTGAAAGTTTGATAGTTTTAATTGGTTGCTCTATTTTATTAAGTTGTTGGTTAAATGTTTATGTAGTTACAGATAGATGGATCAGCGAATATCCCAGCGCTAAATATCCAGTTCCTGAGAAGGTTGATGACAAGAAAATTACTCAACGCAGTGATTTATTAACGTTTTTGGAACCTGGAGATAGTATTCCCAAAAATGGGGTTTTAATTTTAGAAAAACTTCAGCAAGCGGTAGAAACAACATTAAGAGGAAAACCTTGGACTGATGTTGAACGTGTCAACAATGAGAATAAAGGGTGGTTAAATAATGCAAATCAAGAGGTTAAGAAGCTCGGAGAAGATGTAATCAGGATTCATTTAGCTGAATTTGAAGAAAAAGATTTATGGAGTACTCAAGCAACCGTAGAGAGTCCTGATCCAAAAAATCCAAGTTCTTACATCTTAAATTTATTTAGTGTATGGAATGGTCCGAGTGCTGTACCCAATGGATATTATCTCCAAAAATCATGTCAAATTGAACCCATTACAGAACCTGTTGACACCTTAAATCCTCAAAATGAAAAAATTACTGTTGCAGAAGTCGAGTGTTCACCTAAAATTTCTTACTTTACCGGAAATCCTCCCCAACAAAAGCGATAAATTGACAATTAGCAATTGATAACTGATAACTGATATGTGAAAATGACTAATTCTTGAATTACTATGAATGTTAATCGAATATTTGCGATCGCGAATAATGCTTTCTTGGAAGTAGTGCGCGATCGTATTTTGTATATTATCGGTTTTTACGCAATTATTTTGACAATTGCAGTTTTTTTTCTACCGGAAATAGCAGCCGCGACTGAAGATAAAATGTTTTTAGACTTGGGTTTAGCAATAATGAATGTCCTCAGTCTAATTATTGCGGTATTTGTGGGTACAGGATTAATTAACAAAGAAATCGAAAAACGCACGATTTTAATGTTAATTGCTAAACCCGTCAGTCGAAATGAATTGATTATTGGGAAATATTTCGGCTTATCGGCTGTTTTAGGATTAATTGTCGCTGCAATGAGTGCTATTTATTTGATATTTCTACAAGTAAATCATATCAGTTATTCTGCCACAAGTATTATAGTTAATGCTATTTTCCTGATATTACAATTATCTTTAATCAGCGCGATCGCGATTACTTTTAGTGTATTTACAGCTTCAATATTAGCAACAGCTTTAACCTTTGCAGTATATTTAATGGGAAATATCACCCAAGATTTACTTAATCTAGCTCGAATTAATCAAAATCCCGGTTTGGAAAAAATAACTCAAGGTTTATATTTACTTTTACCAGATTTATCCCGTTTAGATTTGAAAAATGAAGCTGTTTATGGTTTATCAGCATTACCCGATTCCACAACGCTATTTATAAATGCTGGATACGGTTTGATTTATACCGCAATGCTTTTAGCTTTAGCTTCTGTAATTTTTTCCCAAAGAGAATTTTAGAAGAACTATTGGAGTTAGTACCAGCGGAATTGTAGAGACGGGGCGTATTGCTACGTCTGTACCAGCGGAATTGTAGAGACGTAGCATTGCTACGTCTGTACCGGAGTTAGTAATTTGATAAATCACAACTGTCAACTGTCCACTGTCAACTGTTAACTAAAACAAAAAATTTGAATTTCTTTGATTCTACCATCAGGCATAATTGCTTGGTCTAAATTAGCGTTTCTTAAGTTTGTATGTTGCAAATTTGCTTCTCTTAAGTTAGCTTGGGTTAAATTAGCCCAAGCGAGATCGGCATTAGTTAGATCAGCTTGATTCAAATTTGCTTCTAATAAATTGGCACCACATAATCTGGCATTTTGAAGATTAGCTTTAAACAAATTCGCTTCAATCAAAGATGCTTCGATTAATTGAACTTGACTTAAGTTAGCTTTTTGTAAATCTGTATCGCACAAAGAAGCTTCTCGTAAATTGCTACCAGATAAATTTGCACCTGAAAAAATTGCACCACATAAAGAAGCTTGTCTGAAATCTACATTAGTTAAATTAGCTTCACGAAAAGATGCTTCATGCATATAAGTTTCTCGCAAACAAGCTTGAGTTAAATTTGCATGATCTAATTTAGCTTTCTTGAGAATTGCTCCGCTGAAATTAGCATTACGTAAATCTGCTCCTGTCAAATTGACTCCGCTTAAATCAACTTCTCTTAAATCGATTCCACGTAAATCGTATCCGCTAAAGTCTCTTTGTCCAAAACTATCGGTAATTTGACTTAATACGAATTCCTGTTTGTCAGCACGATTATCCATAATATTTTCCTTTGAGTGTAAAATTTGTTAAATCGCCATCCTGACAATTACTGTATTTCGAGGTTACACCCTAAAACCAAAATATTAGAATAATCAATTCTAAATTTTTGTCAAAAACAATCATAAAAAAATCTGCAACAATTGAAAATAGCTGTTTTATAGTTAAATCATTTGTCAAAGCATCCTGATAAAATCACCAAAACCTGATAGCTTTCATATATATAAATATCAAAAGTCATCATATTCTGACTGCTGATTTTCATTTGCGTATCGCGCTGTACCTCTTTACCATTTAGATTAAAAACTTTGCGTACCTCCGCGCCTTCCCTCAGTGTCACTCTGCGTTAAAAAAAAACAAAAACTTCAAATTCAAAATATAATTTAAGCTTAATATTTTATTAACCAAAATGTAAAAAATAACTTGTATGATAGTTTATTTAAATATTTTAATTCAACAGAGCTAAAGCCCCCCAAAAAAAATCAAAAATTAACTATCTTCACCCCAAGTTTTTAACTGGAAATAAACCAACACCATTGCGATCGCGAGTAGTACAGTTGCGGCTGCGGCTGCATAACCGAAATCAAACTGACCGAAAGCTTCTTGATAAATATAATAAACCAGTAAATTTGTAGAATTGAGAGGACCACCACCAGTAATTACATAAACCTGCTCAAAACTGCGTAAAGTAAAAATCACAGTGGTTATCGTTGTAAATATCAAAGTCGGTCGTAATCCCGGTAAAGTTACGTACAAAAATTGTTCCCAATTGTTAGCGCCATCAAGTTCTGCTGCTTCATAACGACTAACTGGAATAGCTTGTAAACCAGCTAAAAACACCACCATATTGAAACCAAGCTGTTTCCAAATACTTAATAAAATTATCACAGGCATTGCCCATACAGTACTGCTCAACCAAGGAATAGGTTCAATACCAATACCCGAAAGAACTGCATTCACCGGACCTTCATTTTGAAATAGCCAGCGAAATCCCAAACCAGCAGCGACTAAAGAAACAATTGAAGGTAAAAAATAAGCAGTTCGTAAAAATCCCCGCAAAATGATATTTCGATTTAATAGTACAGCTAATCCTAAAGGAATAATAATACTAGGTATTACCGTAGCGACCGTGAAATAAAGAGTATTCCACATTACTTGATAAAAATCAGGATTAAGTATTAAACGTAGATAATTTTTTAACCCCACCCAAGTCATACCTTCTTTAGTAAAACTACCATTGGTAAAGCTGAGGTAAAATAAATAGCCGATTGGTCCAATGACAAAGACAAACAGTAGTATAAGTGCGGGAGCGAGAAAAAACCAAGCTGCAAAGGTTTCGTTGTCTAGTAGATTTTTGAAAGAAGATTGGGAAATTTTAGGATTTTTCTGCATAGAATGCGATCATAGAAGCGGGTAAAGGTATTTTACCTAAGTAGGTGTCGCTAGTCGATTTTGTATTTACGGTAGCAAAGTTTTCAGCAAAAATTGTAGTTGCGTTGGTGCATGAGTAGTAATAACCTGCATCCCGAAACGTCTCCACAACAAAGCTTCAAGCAATGTCGCTTTTCCCCCCTGCGAGAATGTTAGTATTTGAATTACATTACCAAACAGTATTGATCAATTACTATTACTATGGCTAACCCGCAAACTGAATCCAAACGCAAAGTACTTCTATATCCTGGTGAGGATGGATACTTTATCGTGGAAGTACCCAGCTTGTCAGGATGCATTAGTCAGGGAAAAACTCGTGAAGAAGCTTTAGCCAACATTGAAGAAGCGATCGCTCTTTATATCGAAGTATTGCAAAACCGAGGTGAACCCATTCCAAATGATACGGTTGAGGTGGTTTTGGTATGAGTAAGTTACCTGTTATTTCAGGTGCAGACTGTGTTAAAGCACTTGAGCAGATAGGCTTTGCTGTAGACCGTCAGCGCGGAAGTCACATAATTTTAGTGCGTGAAGAACCTAGAACCACAGTCTCAGTACCAGATCATAAAGAACTCGATCGAGGCACTTTGCGTGCAATTATTCGGCAAATTGACTTGAGTGTTGACGAATTCATTGAACTTTTATAAGTAATTAGAAGTAATTAGACAAAATTAATAGAAGACGGAAAAATACGGAATAGGCAAAAAAAGAATTAAGATTTTACCTGTTACCAATTTTTGAAAATTTTACAAAAATATGAATTCTCTCTCCCCAAGTTTGGTATCTCCCGATGTCCCCACACAGTCACAGATATCAAAACCTTTAAAATTGGGAATAATGGCTTCTGGTAATGGAAGTAATTTTGCAGCAGTTGCCCAAGCCATTCAAAAAGGACAATTAAACGCTCAAATTCAAGTTTTAATTTACAATAATCCGGATGCTTATGCAGCAGTACGTGCCTCGAAGTGGAATATTCCCGCCATACTCATCAATCATCGCGACTACAAGCACCGAGAAGAGTTAGATCAGCAAATTGTCCAAACATTGCATAAACATGACGTGGAATGGGTAATTATGGCTGGCTGGATGCGGTTGGTAACTCAAACATTGATCGATGCATTTCCTGACAAAATAATAAATATTCATCCCAGCTTATTACCCAGCTTTAAAGGAGTAAATGCAATCGAACAAGCAATAGAGGCTGGAGTCAAGATTACGGGCTGTACAGTGCATCTCGTGTCCTTGGAGATGGATAGCGGTAAAATTATCATGCAAGCAGCCGTACCAGTGCTACCTGACGACAATCCCGATACACTCCATAGCAGAATTCAAGTACAAGAACATCGGATTTTACCTTTAGCGATTAGTTTCGCAGCCAAGGAGTTGGGAGTTAGGAGTTAGGAGTTAGGAGTTAGGAGTTATTATACCTTTGACCTTTGACCTTTGACCTTTGACCTTTGACCTTTGACCTTTGACCTGTTCTCTATACCCAATATTTAATTACAAATTATCCTATTTTTGCTATGGGGGGGTACAATAAATGCCGATTGTCTTCCCATCATATAGTAGAAAATGTCATGATTTCGAGTAACGACTTTCGCTCTGGTGTTTCAATTGTAATAGATGGTTCGGTATGGCGAGTGGTAGAATTCCTCCACGTTAAGCCAGGTAAAGGTTCTGCTTTTGTGCGGACGAAACTAAAAAGTGTGACGAGTGGTAATACTGTAGAAAAAACCTTCCGCGCTGGAGAAACGGTACCTCAAGCTACTTTGGAAAAAAGTACTATGCAGCATACCTATAAAGAAGGAGATGATTTCGTCTTCATGGATATGGAAACTTATGAAGAAAGTCGTTTAACTTCCCAACAAATCGGCGATCGCGTTAAATATATGTCAGAAGGTATGGAAGTGAATGTGGTTCGCTGGAATGAGCAAGTACTAGAGGTGGAATTACCCAATTCTGTAGTGCTGGAAGTTATAGAAACCGATCCTGGTGTCAAAGGTGATACCGCAACAGGAGGCAGTAAACCAGCAAAGCTGTCAACTGGAGCCTCTATTATGGTTCCGTTGTTTATTTCTCAAGGAGAACGTATCCGTATTGATACCCGTGATGATAAATATTTAGGTAGGGAATAACTACAACTTCAATTTATTTTTGGAAAAAACGGCGTTGTCATCTTACTGTGGGGGGATATCTATCCCTACCATTTTCAAAAAATCTCATATATCCATTGATTATCTATAAACTGATTCTATGAGGACATTTTAGCTGTGTCATTAGACTTTAACGAAATCCGTCAACTTTTAGCGACTATTGCCCAAACGGATATTTCAGAAGTAAATCTTAAAAGCGAAAATTTTGAATTAACGGTACGTAGGGGTGCTATTCATCCCCATCCAATACCATCAGAAGTAGTTGCAGTACCATCAGTGCCAATCAACATTCCAGCCCCTGACTTGTCGCTGACAGTAGAAAAACCTGGCAATGGAGGACATAATCCCCCTAGCTCTACAGCTAAAGATTCCAAACTAGTAGAAGTTCATTCGCCGATGGTAGGAACCTTTTACCGCGCTCCCGCACCGGGAGAATCGGCATTTGTAGAAGTTGGCGATCGCATTCGTCGTGGTGATACAGTATGTATCATTGAAGCCATGAAATTGATGAATGAAATTGAGGCGGATTTATCGGGTCAAGTGATGGAAATTTTGGTAGAAAATGGTTCTCCTGTAGAATATGGTCAAGCTTTAATGCGAATTAACCCCGATTAAGTATTAATCTATATAACGAATGTGTAATTGTAAAAAAAGTTAGTCACCTTAGCGGCGGGTTAATACTGATGAAACAAATGTTGCCTATACCCTCAGATGTGATGCAACAAGTAGCTGAATACTTCAGTCTATTGAGTGAACCAATGCGTCTACGATTATTGCATCTGCTTCGATATGAAGAAAAATGTGTACAGGAATTGGTAGAAGCAACCCATACTTCTCAGGCTAATGTATCAAAACACCTCAAGGTAATGTGGCAAGCGGGAATTCTCAGCCGCCGCAGTGAAGGAACTTGTGCCTATTACCGAGTGGAAGACCAAATGATTTTCGAGTTGTGTAACCAAGTTTGCGAACGTCTTGCTAACAGGTTAGAACAACAAGCTCGTAGTTTTCGGATTCTAAACGGTAGATGATTCAACAGTTATCAGTTAACCGTGATCACGGTTAACTGTTAACTGTTAACTGTTAACTGATTTAATTAAAGCTCAAAGTTTTTCTGGTAATTGTCACGAGTCAGTGGCTGTTGTAATTCTAAGCCTTCACCACCAAGTACTTCAATTTGTTGTCCGTCCAATTCCAGGTAGACTTTAGCGTTGGGATTTAAAGCTGTAGCAGTATATACAACTTGTCCGACACGACCTATCATGGAAGTGCTACCACCACCAAATTGAAAATCGGATGACAAGTTAACTCGAACTTCGTCTCCTTGAGCTTTCATACCCAAGAGTTTGGTTCCTTCAGGTATTGTAGAAGAACCACTTCCTTCTGTTGGTCCAGTTAATAAACGTTGGAATGATGCTTCTAAAAACTCTGAAGGATTATTAACATCTGCTTGGACTTGAATGCTTTGAGGTACTAATTCAAAATTGTTACCATCTTGACTTTCTTGAATCCAATAAACTGTAGCAGTTTTTTCGTTAGTAGCTTTTGGAGTTTCTACTGGATTTTTTGGTTGCTCAATTACAATCGGGGGATTTGGATTTGAAGTGTCGCTAGGATTATTGATTGTAAAATAACCCACAACACCAGCAACTGCAACAGCCGCAGTTGTAATAGTTGCCGCGATACCGGAAGAAATACGATTATTTTTTGGTTGCTCTGTCATCTGATACCTTCTATATTAGCTGCGATAGTACCCGTATCTGTGTGAGGGGCTTGGTAGATAACACTGAATGTTCTTTATATAACGGTTTAATTTGCACGAAAGCCGCAAGTTTTGGTTTGGACGGTCTGATAATATAATTGTAGAATTCTGATTAGAAGTCCGTCACGTTCTTTCCTGATATAAATCCAGTGTTTGATTAAGGTTTTTTTCTATTCCTTCAACAAATTATGATGCAACTTGTTCCTCATTTACAGTTACTAAGATTTCAATTCACTTAATTTGTCTAACTTTGTTGCGGCTTGACTTCCATCTCTACTTTTATTAACAAAGGTTTTGACTCCTTTTCCGAACGTAATGTTATTTATCGCAGCGGAAATATTGGCACGATGAGTAACGGTTAACAAGATATCTACTCCATCAAATCTCATAATGCATCTTTTATCTTCTGCTGCAAAATAGATACAACTTCATTGATGGCTATTTCGTAGGATTCGCTACTTTTACGCTCCACAACTTCAACTTTACCCTCGGCGATTGCTCTTCCGGTGACAATCCGATAAGGAATACCAATCAAATCGGCATCTTTAAATTTAGCTCCCGCACGCTCGCTTCTATCGTCTAAAACAGTTTCAATTCCGGCTTGATTTAATTCCGTATATAGTTTCTCCGCAACTTCTACTTGTTGAGCATCTTTAATATTGGGAATTGTCACAATGGCATGATAAGGTGCAATCGCTACAGGCCAAATAATTCCATCTTTGTCATAGGATTGCTCTACAGCAGCTTGAGCCATTCGCGAAACTCCCACACCATAACAACCCATTTCTAAAGGTTTATCTTTACCTTGTTCGGTAGTAAAAGTTGCTCCCATGGCTTGGGAATATTTGCTACCCAATTGAAAAATATGTCCCACTTCGATACCGCGAGCCGATTTTAAGGTTTGCTCTGGATTGTGACAAGCGCGATCGCCAATTCTTGCTATACGTATATCTACTACTGTCTCTGGTAATTTAAATTGTTCTCCCCAGTTAGCGCCAACTACGTGATAACCGGATTCATTAGCACCAGTCACAAAGTTCTTTAAATCCACAGCAGTTTTATCTAGCAAACGTAGAAACTTGGGATGAATCTCTTTTGAAGATTTAATATAATCATCACCAATATCCGGTGCAATATAACCCAAAGGTAAAGCTTTCGCCGTCCATTTTTCCTGAGCTTCCGGATTTGGTACCTCTAAAGCGATAATAGTATTTGCTTTGTAAGTTGAAGCTAGTTTAGTTAATTCGTTATATAACTTAACTTCATTCACATCTTGGTCGCCTCGGATATTTACCAAAACCAATACAGTTGTACCGTTATCATAAACTACTTGATAAAGGACATTTTTGACAACTTGAGTCGGAGAACAATCGAGGATTTTGCAAAGCTTCTCAATAGTCTCAGTATTGGGAGTTTCTCGTTTTTCGTAAATTGTGAAATTAGAAGTTACTGCATCATCCGGTAAAGAAACCGCTTTTTCCACATTAGCAGCATAGATTCCGTCATCGGTATAGAGGACTTGATCTTCCCCAGCTTCAGCTAATACCATGAATTCCGTAGAGCCAGCACCACCAATTGCCCCAGAATCCGCTTCCACAGCACGAAATTGTAAACCACAACGCCGCAACATATTACTGTAAGCAGAGTACATATCTTGATAAGTTTTTTTCAAGCTTTCTTCCGAGGCATGGAAAGAATAACCGTCCTTCATGATAAATTCTCTACCGCGCATTAAACCGAAACGGGGACGAATTTCATCGCGGAATTTAGTTTGAATTTGGTAGAGATGAACTGGTAACTGACGGTAAGAGCGAATCGTATCCCGTGCAATAGTGGTAATAACTTCCTCATGAGTGGGGCCTAAAGCCAAATTTTGTTCGCGACGGTCAACAAGAGAAAACATGATACCCTCAGCCTTAGTATAAGTATCCCAACGTCCCGATTCCTTCCATAACTCCGCAGGTTGTAATTGAGGCAAAAGACATTCCATTGCACCAGTAGCATTCATTTCCTCACGAACAATTTGGGAAATCTTTTGCAAAACCCGCCACATCAAAGGTAAATAAGCATATATACCGCTACCGATGCGACGAATATAACCAGCGCGAACCAGTAACTTATGGCTGGGAATTTCAGCATCAGCTGGATCATCCCTGAGTGTAACGAATAACATTTGTGACAGTCGCATTGTGTCTCCCCTTTACGGATTTAATAAAATTAATAATTTGTATTTGATATACTCAGCAAATATACTCAGGAAAGAGCTTTCTTGTAAACCTAAGTGTTAAGCTGTTCCAAATAGAATTTGGACGGGTTTACCCATCTCCAAAAAATCAATTGCGAATTGATTCTATTAACAGTTACAAACCCTCCCTTCGGGAGGGGGTTTGGGGGACGCAGCCGTC
This sequence comes from Richelia sp. SL_2_1, assembly GCA_012033205.1. GTDB lineage: Bacteria > Cyanobacteriota > Cyanobacteriia > Cyanobacteriales > Nostocaceae > Rivularia. The sequence continues at coordinate 63,143 of JAAUSO010000008.1, forward strand.
CCCCAATCGGGGGTTTGGGGGAGAATCCCCCAATCTCTTGGGTTTTTTTCAACACGATGAATTTATGATTGACAAATTAATAAGCAGACAAATTTTACTAAACCGTATTTAATTCTAAATGTTTTCATTTATCAAAAAAATACAAAACAAGGAGAAAATTACATTGTCCCTCAGTATTAATCAAGCACAACCACCTCTAGAATTTATTCCTCCAGCGTTTAACCCGTCTGTTTTAAGAATTACCCAGTTGTTATTACCAGCTTGGATCAAATCCCTAACCATCATTAATCAAATTGAAGCAGAAAACGTCAAAACTTTAGTTAAATTAATCGATGAATTTCAACAAAAAAAGATTCGTTTTTTAATTGCATTCCGTCATCCTCAAACAGAAGATCCTTTTGCACTAGCTTACTTGTTTTCTCATATCGTACCGAAAATAGCGCGACAAGAAGGAATTAAGCTCAAGTATCCCGTTCACACCCATTTTATTTATGATCGAGGAATTCCCCTCTGGGCTGGTTCCTATGTTGGTTGGTTTTTCTCGCGTATGGGTGGTACCCCGATATATCGAGGAAAAGCCGATTGGACGGGATTAAAGTCGGCAAGGAATTTGTTTGCTAACGGACATTTCCCCATTGCTGCGGCTCCGGAAGGAGCTACAAATGGACTGAGCGAGATAATCAGTCCTTTGGAACCGGGAATCGCACAATTAGGCTTTTGGTGTGCGGAAGATTTGTACAAAGCCGGACGCAGTGAACAGGTTTTTATTTTACCAGTTGGGATTAAATATAGTTATACTAATCCGCCGTGGGAGTCAATAGATAAATTATTAAGTGAATTAGAAGCAGCAAGTGGTTTATCTGTAGATAAAAATGGATTTGATGCAGCTTTACCACAAGAAATACTTTATCCAAGGTTGATTGGTTTAGCAGTACATTTATTGTCGATTATGGAAGATTTTTACAAACGTTTTTACCATCATTCACCAGAATTAAATATACCAGAACCCGAAACCAGCGACGGGAATGAAACTATCAAGTTACGGTTAAAAGGATTATTAAATAGTGCTTTAAAAGTTTCCGAAGATTACTTTGATTTACAGCCCAAAGGGAATTTTAATGACCGCTGTAGGAGAGTAGAACAAGCAGGTTGGAATTATATTTTTCGAGAAGATTTAAAGGATGTTAAAACATTATCTATTATCGAAAAAAGATTAGCTGATAGAGTTGCCGAAGAAGCGAATTTAAGAATGTGGCATATGCGTTTGGTGGAAAATTTTGTTGCAGTGACGGGTAAATATGTCAGAGAAAAACCCACAGCAGAAAGGTTTGCGGAAACAACTTTACTTATATGGGATATGGTAACTCGAATTAAAGGTAATAATCCTTTTAAGCGTCCGAAGTTGGGTAAACAAACAGCGAAAATCACTATCGGGGAACCGCTATCAATTTCTGACAGGTTTGAGGATTATCAAGCTAGTCGTAAGAATGCCAGAATTGTGGTTGGGGATTTTACCAGGGATTTGCAAACAGCGATGGAAGGGTTGGTGTGAGGAAGGAGGTAGTTTTTTTAACGCAAAGGTACGCGGAGGTTAGCGCGGAGGTTCGCTGAGGTATTAGTTATGTTTGTACTAGTTTGCCCAAAAATTTTAAAACCCAGCTTTTTGACACGAGATTTAAATTATCAAAAAAGCGCGATCCCGATTATCCTTACATCTTGGTATTCGGACGCATCAACCATATATTCTCTTCGTTTTTCTCGATTAAATCTTCAACGCTTTCTTGCAGAATTATCGCTTGTTCGTATCTAGCTTGTGCGAAAGATACTGTACCCAAGGTTTGATAATCGCTTTTCACAACAACACGAGTATGTCCACCGTCTTGAACTCCAGTACCTTGATGGTCTACCATCAAAAAATCACCGGGTTTAATAGTCGCAAATAATTGATGAATTCTTTTCCTAGCTTCGGTTTGTGATAAGGAAATTACCGGAACTTCGGCGATTAATTCAAAACGCACCGGGTTAGCTTGCCTGAGAGCATATTTATCTGTCCATTTATACCACTGGTTAGCGTTGGGATATTCACCTTTACCGTCGTTGGTATTATCTTTGTAATAGGGAGGTTCGTAACCACCTTTACGCAATACGTTACCGCCGAATAGGTTGCATTTCCAGCGGTTAACCAAGTAATTAAATTTGACATCGGTAGGAACGTTATGTTTGGGGTCGTTATTGATCCAAGGTTGGGGAACGCCGTAATATAATGCAATATCTCCAGTACAAAGTGCGATCGCAGCATTAACTATGTCTTGAGGTGTGGCAATGATGCTTCCGGGTACGTTGGTTTTACGAAGGGCTTTATCTAATAGTTTGGCAGTATTTGCGTCAACTTTTCCAGTTACAGGAAGCAAGTTATTTTGCTGAAATACAATCACCGCTTTGGTTGTTTCGTCACCGTAAATTCCGTCTGCTCCATATTCGGATAGCATATAACCTAATACGTGAGTGCGGCTTGCTAAAGCAATCAAACCACGTTGAATATTGCGAACTGATGGATGATTACGTCCGGAATCTGGTATGATTATTTGCCCATTGAGTAAAGCAGTATCATCCGCAAGATTAACTATGGGTTGTGCAACTTTGACGCTACTACCAAATCTGCGTAATAACTTATTTAACCAGCTTCTAGAGTATCTGCAAAGTTTGTCGCGATGATTTCCGCTTCTTTTAAGGTTGTTTGTCTGCTCTGAATGTTATTTTCTAAGTTAACTAATTCCGCAGCGGTAAATCGAGCATCTTTAATAAAATTTTTGACGTTAATTGATATAGGCATAGTTAGAGTACTCCGAAAATATGATTACTTGTATGTTTATAGAAGTTCTGTGTGGTTGTGACTACAGCTATCGTTTGATCGATTTCGGAGTTTTTACGCAGAAATTTTTTTTGATTACCCATACTATTTTCTGTATTCAGTATCTAAACAACTGTAGTCATCGTCAGTAATTTGACAATCGGAGATTTACACAATAGATGAAACTGAAAAACATTACCTACTTACTAAGTAGAGAACAAGTAAAAACCGACAAAGAATTAATTCGAGAAATTCAAATTCATCTTAAAAGCTTAGGTTTATATCCTGGTGGTAAATTAATAGATGGTGATTACGGACCGATGACTGAAAATGCTATTAGACAGTTCTGTCAGGCTGTAGAATTACCGTTACTCCGCTTTGATGAAAATTTTGCTCAAAGGTTATTGATTACCAAGCAATTGCCTTTTATCTTAGAAACAGCGAATAATCGAGAATGGGTTTTTCGACAATTACTTACTTTAGGTCAAAAAACTCGACTTTCAGGTGATGATATTGCAGCATTTATACATCGAGATATTAAAAATTCAACCTATATTAACGAAATTAAAGAATACGAGCATCGTTTAGCCATTAAATACGAAAACTTGGCAAATTCAGGATACAGCAATTATCCACAACGAGGAACAGTTCCCACTATTGAAAATCAAAAATTAAGTTTTCTGAATTCTGAGATTACAGAAGCTTGTGTTTGTCTTGGTAATTTTGATAATGGACAAATTCAAACACGCTGGTTGGGAAAAAATGCTTTATTCAAACGTCAATTATGGAGCGCAACCAAAATTATTCCGATTTTGAATGTAGCTTGCGAAGCGAATTCTAAGTTGGCGATGCTGAATATTGAAAATTGTTATTTTAATCATCAAAATAATCAGTTTTTAGATATTATCTTAGATATTATTAGTTATCGCAATAAACTAGCCAGTTCCAATTCCGCAGCAGCAATGTTAAAGCTGTTTCAAACACCATTAGGTTTGGAAAAATGGCTGAAGAATATTACGGGTAATCAACAGCTAGATTTTCGTAGTGGATACGGTGAACCACCTTTTATTACTCAACCATCTTTAGTTGATAAATTAACAGGAAAGCAACTCTTAAACGCTGCTACCACAACTTTAGAAGTAGATAAAAATTATCTTTCTACATACGATTTAACTAGATTAATATCTATGCTGGGATGGCATTTACATATTAATCAATCAGCCCGCTTACCGGGAGCGCAATGGCACAGCCTTAAAGGTATAATTCATGCAATGGGATACGATAAAGCCCGCTATGCAGAAGTAGCTTTAGAAACTTTAGGTTTAGAAAAAACTATTAGCGCTCCCGTGATTATTTCTAAACTAGGTTATGGGTATAGCAGCAGTAGAAATACATTTGAAATTACTTATACAGCCTTCGTACAGTTTATTGATGAGCGTTTCAAATCTAGCAGTCAATTGGGTAAATTAAGAACATTTGCAATGACAATTCGAGGAGTTACAAATCCCGGTAACGGTAAATGGGCTGAACTTGATGCAAGAATTGCTGCTGATGTGACCGAAATTATTCGTAGAGTAGTGACGGAGGAAATTTAATGCCGAAGTTGCCAAACTTCTAACTAAGGTATAGATTATACTCCATTGAGAGATTTACTCAAATGTCTAATTAATGAAAGCACAGGTACTTATTACAACGAGTAGTAACGTGGTAGCAAAATCCTGGTTGAAAATGTCGAGGAGAACGGAACATATTTCTTTTTGCCTATATTAGTGGTCGTCTATAATAAATAGAATCCAAATAAATATATTACAGAAAGAATTATTTTAATAATTTATGACTATGACTCAAACCACAACAAAAAGTTTATATTCATTTGAAGAGTACCTTACCTATGATGATGGTACAGATAATCGTTACGAACTTATTAATGGAACACTTGAAACGAAAATAATCACAACTTTCAGACATATTTTAATTACTGATTTAATCGAACAAAATTTCAAAGCACAAATTAAAAAGCTCAAGTTACCTTGGATGTGTTTTCGAGAAGCAGGAATTAGAACCGGGTGGAGAAAATCACGATTATCTGATGTTTATGTTGTGACATCGGAACAAGTAATGGAATTTTTAGATCAGTCTGCTGTATGTCAATCTCCACCTTTACTAGTTGTAGAAGTTGTGAGTCCCGAATCAGTAAAGCGGGATTATCGTTATAAACGTTCGGAATATGCGGCTTTAGAAATACCTGAATATTGGATTGTAGACCCTATTGAATCAAAAGTCACGGTTTTATTGCTTGAAGAAGGTTTATACGAAGATACAGAATTTATTAGTAATCAAACAATAGTTTCTCGGACTTTTTCCGAATTAGATTTAACCGTAGAACAAGTGTTAGCTGCGGGAAATATCAATTAAATATGCGAACATTTCGATTAAAAATTATAATTATAAAGACGCTCAGTAAACTCACCGCAGCGCTGATTGTAAACATAAATGTATATCCGGTAGAAGTGGTAATTTTACCGCTAAGTATAGAAGCAGCAATTCCACCGATATATACTACAGAAACTTGTAATGTATAATCAGTAGCGGCTGTATCGCGATCGCATTTATCCATCATGGCACTAAGCAATGCGGTGTATGCCATACCTTGCAAGGCATTTACTGTTATCGTCACGGCGTACAACACTGGTATATTACTGACACCATTTGCAGGTATTATATACAAAAGTGTGGCAATACTTGCCGCGAAACCAAATAAAATTAAGCAACGTATCCTTCCTAGTTTAGTAATTAAAACTCCCGCAATTAAAGCGCTGAAAATCCGAGCGCTGTAGCTGACAATTCCTAACATCAAACCGATATCTGACAGCGACAAACCTCTGTCAACAAAAAGTGGACGCAGCATTGTACCCGACATCATTTCTCCTCCCATGTACAATAAGAGGACTAAAAGCCACGGTAATATTTTGGGACGGGAAAGAAATTTAATAAAAGGTTGAAAATAAGATTTGAAAAACTAGATTTTTTGGGTTTGCAATTAAACTGTTCTTGATATAAAATTATTGGAATTAAAGTTAATAACATTGTTAACGACATAATTATTAAACTGTATTTCCAACCGATGCGATCGAGTAAAATTAATACTCCGCCGCCGCCAATAATAGCCCCAAAAATATTACCTCCGGATTGAATTGCGTTACCAATTCCGCGTTCGTGGGGTTCTAATAAGTTTACCGCTAATGCATCGGTGGCTATATCTTGACTGGAAGAAAACAAAAAAGCGCAGAATATACAAACAATTAAAGTACTAAAATTTTCTTGAATATCAATAAATGCACATCCAAATGTTACAAATGCAAGTAGTAATTGAAAGCAAATAATCCAGCCGCGATAATGTCCTAGTTTTGGTAAACTATAGCGGTCAATAAATGGCGACCAAAGGAATTTCAAGGCAGAAGGAAGAATCAAAAAACTCAAGAAACCGATAGCATCCAGCGACATATTTTGCTGTCGCATAAAAACGGGTACGGTTTGAATAAAAAAGGTTGTAGGGATAAATTGAGCCGTGTAAAGTGCGGCTAGAAGGATTAGTTTAGATAGCATACAATCATACTATATAATTTAGTTAGATATGCTCGTAGTAAGAATTTTAATCCTTAAGTAAAAGGGCTGAAGTTCTTACTACAAACAATAGATATTAAGTCTCTACAAAGTCGCTTTAAATTGGATTCCATATGTTACAGGGTCTCCAAATCCTGCGGTTCCATCTGGTACTGGGAATAAGAAACCAGAAGTAATATAGCGAGTATCAAATAAGTTATTCGCATATAAATAAATACCATATTTCTCCCCTTCGTAACCAATGCGAGCATTTACCAGAATGTAGGGTTTTTGCTTGATTTGATTCTCGTCATCAAAATAAGTCACACCATAACCGCTCAATCCTGCACGAGCAAATAAACCTCCTTTGCTGCGATATTGAGCCGCTAAATTGTAGGTAAATTGGGGAGAAAAAGGAACTTGATTATCACTTAAATCTACTCCAGTATCGGAATTAATGTAGTTTTTATATTCACTATCTACATAACCAACTGATGCAATTAAGTCAAACCCTTTTGCGGGTTTTGCCTTCAATTCAAATTCAACTCCGGTAGCTTTTAAATCGATATTATTCACGCTACCAAAAAATCCACTGTTGTCAAATTGCAATACTTGATAGTCATTCACATCATTATGAAATACTGCCAAATTAGCAATCAAACGATTATCCAACCAAGAAGATTTTAAACCCGCTTCGTAACTCCAAGTTTTTTCTTCTCCAAATCGTAATTCGGCTTCACTATTAGCACGGTAATTTAATCCACCCGGTCTGTAACCTTTGGCAATTGTAGTATATGCCATTAAGTTGGGGTTGAGTTGATATTTCAAACCAAAACGAGGAATCAATTCATCATTGCTGACTTTTTCATCTTTAAATTCTGGACGTAATGAAGTTAAACTACCGTCAGCACCGATCGATTCATAAGTACTATCTGAAGATGCATCGCTCGTTTCGTAACGCAAACCAGCAAATACGGTTAACGGTTCGATGGGTTTGTAATCCACCTGTCCAAATACCGCATAGGTGGTACGGGAATCGTCTCCAAAACGGCGAAATCGTCCGAATCCGGGGAAGTCGGTTTGAGCATCATCTACGTTAAAATCGCGAGATTCATAATAACCACCCAACAACCATTGCAAACGCTCCGCAGTTTCCGGAGATTGCAAGCGTAATTCCTGCGTCCATGTTGTTGAGTTAATATCATCAATAATTTGTAACGCTCCCGTGCTTCCAGGAACAACGTTTTCTTGACGGCTATAACGACGTGCTGTAATCGATGTTGCTCGAAAACCTGCTCCGTCATAACCCACTTTTAAAGCTTGCGTGTTTGTACTTAATTTATTAAATCCTTCAGTTTGTAAATTTACTACGAATGGGTCATCGGGATTGATTTTGTTGTAGGTGGGGTTGCCGTCATCTGTAAAGCTGTTATAGCTATTAAAAGATACTTTCCAATCTTCTTTAGGTGTCCATAATAATTGCCCTCTTCCTGCAAATCTGGCTCTTTCGCCGATTTTGTCACCTGTAGCTAGATTTTCAATAAATCCATCTTGTCCCTTGTAAAATCCAGAGATTCGCAACGCTAATTTATCATCAACTAAAGCATCGTTCAGAGAAAATTGCAATTCGCGGCTATTGTATTTGCCGTAACTCAAACCGAATGTAACTTCTGGTTCTAAAGTTGCTTGACTAGAAATAACGTTAACTACACCAGCTGAACTATTTTTACCATAAAGAGTACTTTGGGGACCACGTAAAACTTCTACCCGCTCTAAATCATTTAAAGCTAAATCTAAAAAGCCGTTATAATCAACCGGAACATCATCGATATAAAAAGCTACGCTGTCTTGAGCGGTAAGAAAATTAGCGTTATTCAATCCCCGCATACTGTAGTTACTAAACTCAGTACCACCTCCAGATGTAGGAGCAAAGCGAAAGTTGGGGGTATAGTTAGCGATATCTTGAAAAGAATCGATTCGAGCATCAACGAGTTCCTGTTGAGGAATTACCGTAACGCTCAAAGGTACATCCTGTGCGTCTTCCGGTCTTTTTTGTGCAGTGACAGTAAGCTCGATATCTGCTTGAGCGGTATCCAAGCTGAAAATTAAACCGCGATCGCTATTTTTTATCCGTGCTACTGGCGGATTATTTACCCCCATAATTCGTAATTCTACCTGGTTATCATTCAACTGCATAACCGTAACAGCAGCAATTCCTTCTACAGGATTATCTACTTGGAATTTACCGTCGGGTAAATTTAATCCTGCATTGGGAATATTGGCAATTAAAGTATTACCTACTGTTTTGATTGATGGTAATAGTTTCCCTTCGGAAGTTTCAAAAATAACTTCTAAACCAGCGTCAGTTTCTTGTAATTTCACACCAGTTATTTGGATAATTGCAGAATTTGTATTTTCCTGTACTAATAAATCTTTAGCGCTGGTGTTGTTTAATTGAATTTCACTTATTTTATCTTCTGCAAAAGCTGGTTGAGATAGCGCTATAAAAAAATGCCTGCAATACTGAGGCTAAAAAACTGCTTCAATTGAAAGTATCCTCCCACACATTTAATTCCTAATCAATAATTCAAGGTAATATTATTTACTAAGTTGATTAAGTGTGTCAAACGACAGCTTGTCAAACAATTATTTAAAAACTTATACCTACTCCCATTCCGCTCTAAGATTTCCTATTAAAATTTTTCCCTCACTCCCTCCCTCAATTATTTAGGTAATTTTCTACCGGAAAAGGAGTATCTTGTTTGTTAGGTTACAAGTTATATATAATCCGGTGCTTTACTACCGCTGCTACACCTTCCATTGTCCACGCAGGTGGACTTTATCAAATACCCGCCCAGGCGGGTTTCGTCTGTGTCGCCGCGACTTATAGTCGCCGGGATTGAATTAATTCGGATTCCTATATAGGTTTTCCCACAAGACTAAAGACGTTGCAGTGCAACGTCTCTACATTGGTTATTCGTTTTTACTAAAATTAACTCAAATGTTTTTCCAACATCTTGGCAATCACTTCTGGATGAATTTTGCGATATTCTTTTTTACCTAATTTCAATATACAATTGGGCGAGCTACAACATTTTAAACAGCCAGTATGCTCGATAGCAACTTTATCAAAAAGACCTCTTTCGTGCAAAATCTTTTCTAATTCTGGTAAGAGATTTTGACTATTTCTTTTCCGGCAACCTGGCTTTTGACAGACTAAAATTTTGGGTTTACTTTTAGGAGAAATACTTTGTTTGGGACAGCTTTCTATTGGTTTTATGCCATAAACTTTTAATTTAGTTTTGCCAGTGGTTAAATTTAACTTAGTAACTCCAAAAACATTAATTTGCTTTCCAGGTACTAAAAATGAAGCCGCAGATTTTCGCAAAAGTTTCGGCAGTTTGAGTTTAATTTCACCATTAGGAGTTATTAACTGTAAATATTTGAATTTTTCTGGTTTATCTCCCACAAAACCAATAAATTCACCTTTTAGATTAAATTCGGATAAAGTCCGGTAATTATCACCCATTTCAATTTTGGATTTTAGATTTTGGATTTTGGATTACGAATCTTTAAAAGTTAGGAGTTAGTTTTGTAGAGACGGGGCGTATTGCTACGTCTGTAGGGGATTTAGGAGTTAGATAGTAGTATTTATTATTCATTTTCATTTAGTTATACAATTGTTTTCTATTTCCCTATTTCCCTATTCCCTATTCCCTATTCCCTATTAACTGCTTAATCTTTTTGCTTCTACAGTCTTAGGTAAATCTTGCAATTCTGGAAAATCGGGAAATTCTAATTCCCAACCGTTTGCTAAAGTCAAAATTTGACCATCTTCCCCATCAACTTGCTTAACAACTTCTTCTTCTAAGTCTTTTTTCGGAACATATACTACTAAAGTACCGGCACCGTTTGTACGTAACATTACTTTCATTATTGTTCAACTCTTTCTATAAGTTCTAATTCTTCTTTACGACAACCTACGACAATATCTTTATCCATAAAACGGATTGCATAAATATAAGCTCTTTGTAAATATGTGCCTATACTTATGACATAACCAACTTCTCCGGGATTAATTAAAACTTCTCCTAATTTTTTACCGGGATAAGTACCGTCGTTTTTAATTGGGTTAAGAATTTTGACTTTATCACTAAGTTCAAAAACTGGTGGTAAATCAAGTTCTAATTCTTCTTCATCTGAGTGCATGGGAATATTTACCCTGTTGTACTAAATCCAATACTTCTTGAGTGGTGAGACTGCGTTTTTCTCTACCGACGCTTTTCGTACTGCTTCTAAAACAGATTTCGTTTCCTCTGAATTAAGATTAATTCCGTTTTCTTCTAACACTTGGGATAACAAGTGTCTACCAGAATGTTTTCCTACTACTAAGCGTCTTTCCCAACCGACTTCTTCAGGGCTGAATGGTTCATAAGTCATCGGGTTTTGCAGCACACTATGAGTATGGATACCAGATTCATGAGCAAAGGTATTTTCACCGACAATTGCTTTCCAAGGTGGTACATTGCAACGAGATGCGGCTGCTACCAATCGAGATAAATCCAGCAATTTTGGAGTATTGATACCTATATCCAAGTTGTAAATGCGTTTCAAAGCCATGACGACTTCTTCTAAAGCTGCATTTCCTGCCCTTTCACCTAAACCATTTACCGTTGTATTCGCAGTTAAACAGCCTGCTTCGATACCAGCAAGAGCGTTAGCTGTCGCTAAACCAAAATCATTATGGGTGTGGATTTCTACGGGAATTGCTAAGGCTTCGACTATTTTCCTCACTCGATGATAAGTCGCGAAAGGATCGAGTACTCCTACCGTATCGCAAAAGCGAAACCGAGAAGCACCTAATTCTTGAGCATATAAAGCCACATCCAACAAGAAATTTTTATCGGCTCTTGAAGCATCTTCTCCACCAACAGCAACCCACAATCCATTATCTAGAGCAAAGTTGATACTGTCTCTAAGTTGTTGTAAAGTGATACGCCATTGTCCCTGAAATTTAGTGCTAATTTGTACACCTGAAACAGGAATGCAAATATGTACCCGCTTTAATCCACAAGCCATAGAAGCCTGTATATCCGAGATTACAGCACGATTCCAACCCAAGAGTTTCGCTCGCAAATCCAAGTTAGCAATTGCTTGGATAGCACGAGTTTCTTCTTCACCCATCGCTGGAATACCGACTTCTATTTCATGTACTCCAACATCATCAAGAAACTTCGCTATCGCAACTTTTTCTTGTAAGTTGAAAGCAACACCCGCAGCTTGTTCACCATCGCGCAGTGTTGTGTCATTAATTAAGACAGGTGGTTGATTCATCTCCAAAAGTACCTCTATGGGATTGTTGTTAACACCCATGATGGGGATTATGGCTTTAACTTTGAGTAAATTTTAGTAAACGGTAATAGCAAGGAATGAATCGTTTTTGGTAAATTATCAATTATGAAAGAGTATGATTAACTTTTTCATAACGACCTATTCATCCTTAATTATTCTTACTCAAGAAATAAAATATTTCTGTATGAGAAAGAACTAGATTTTGGTATTAATTAATATTTTTCTTCATCAGGAATATCCGGCATTTCTTTAAGTAGCATATAGCTCATACAAGTTTTAGCTAATGTCGAAAAAATTAATAGACTAATTCCAGTAATTAAGGTATAAAACATTTCTGAGAATTGGTAACTGGTAATTGGTAATTGGGAATTGCTAATTGCTAATTGGGAATGGGTAACTGTCCACTGTCAACTGTCAACTGTCCACTGTTTCAAGATTGGGATTCTAACCAATCAAAAATTCTTTCTAATTGCTCTATATCAACTAAACCGTACTGCCAAAGTAGCATTGGTAGTGGCCCTTTATCTAACCGGCTTTTTCGCACTGCGACAGAAATATCACAACTAGTAAGTAAAAGCTCCTTTTTTAAAAACTTGATAAATTCTCTATCGCTGTAAGGTGTTAGCATCATCTAAAAAGAAACCTCTTTTATAAAGAGAAGAAACAGGGCTTAATTTAACTGATAATTTTTATAGTAAATGGAAGCCTTGTTACCTACCTTTTATATCTCAGGAAACCTTAATAGATAAACTTTTATTTTCCTAGATTGTTTCTATATAATTAAAGACTGAGAAACTAAGTAGGTACAAAGTTTTCAAAGTTGCCAACATCTTTCCAACCAATCAATTAATGAGAATCGAGATGCGGTAAATTGAATTACAGTAGAGCGAAGCAAAATCGCCGCTATCGTGTTATTTATTTGTACCTGTAAAGAACCATCTGACAAACAAGAACAAGGAATGTTCAACTCTTGTAAGCGGTAGTAGATTTGCCAGCGTTGGGAGTGTGGAATCTGCACAATTTGATGCAAAACATTAGAACTTGGTGGTAGTAACATTATTAACGTTTCTTAGTCAGAATTTCCTTTCTCGCTTTCTCAATATTCCGGTTTTGATTTAAGTCTTGCAACATAGATTCTAGTTGTTCCACCCGTTGCAGCAACGAGCAAATTACAGTAGCCTCTACATCTGGAAGCTTTCCATGTTCCAAAGGTGAAAGACTAACATCCTGTTTGCGAGAAATTTCTCGTCCAGGTATTCCCACTATCGTGCAACTTGGGGCAACATCTCGTAATACAACCGAACCCGCACCAATACGTGTGCGATCGCCAATTTGGATATTGCCTAAAACCGAAGCACCAGCACCGACAACAACGTTGTTACCGATAGTCGGATGGCGTTTTCCCGATTCTTTACCAGTACCACCGAGAGTCACACCTTGATAAATCAACGTGTAGTCTCCGACGATGGCGGTTTCACCAATCACAACTCCCATACCATGATCTATAAACACGCCTTTGCCAATTTGTGCGCCGGGGTGAATTTCAATTCCACTCAAAAATCTACCGATATGGGAAATCAAGCGGGGAATTAAATTAATTTTGCGACGATGCAACCAATGGGCTAGACGATGCAAGCATAAAGCATGAAATCCAGGATAGCAGAGTAAAACCTCGGTTATTTCGTACATAGCGTGCTTAATTTTTAATTAAAGTCGATAATTTTGTTTAAAATCAAGGCTTACAGGCACTTATGGTCTAAATATCAGCTTGAAAAGGTGTTTTGAAGTTAATAATGGCTGTAAGAAAATACCAGCAAAGGTTTCAATATTATTTTTCACCCAATTTAGCACGCTAAGTACGGAAGAGCCATATTTAGATGTTCGCCGCAGCCGTGGGGCTGTTCGTAACGCCAGCTAAGCGCGCCAAGCAAGGCAAAACTTTCCGGCCTACTGATTTTAGCAAGTTAATTTCAACTTAAGGGTTTGGGAAATAAACAATAACTGCTATTTGAGCTTCACAGCCATATTACTTAATTAATTTCATCATCCTAATTTTAGTTTGATTGCATTTTATATATCACAATGATAAAAGTGATAAATATTACAAAATATATGATTTTATGTTTATTCGCAAATAACTGTAAATCTAATAATGGTAAACAAAATCTATTACAGTTGATTCAAAATACCCCTACATGAAAATAGTATTTTTTTACTCACAGAATTTATAAATTAGTTGATTAAACGTAAATCGCAAAACATCAATCAATAAATTATAATTAACTTACTAGTTTTACACCTATTTTTATAAAAATTTATGCCAACATTTTATGTATAGGGCTTTATAGCAATCTTCTGTTTAGGTAAAGGTTTGGGCACTGTCTAATTCCAAAAGATGGAATGCTCGCAGCTTAATGCTTAGAAGAATTGCCTGATTTGTCCCTTTAGCATCTTTGGAGAAATCTGAATGATTTACTTTACTCGTAAACTAACTAAAAAGCCAATCAAAAAGTTCCTAATACCTATAACTGTTGCGGTATTCCTAATAGCTAGTTTTGCTTTATCTCCTCTATCTGCACAAGCACTATCTACAAGCAGAAGTATAGATATAAGTACAGATTTATCTAGAGTTTACAAAGATATTGGCAATTCAGAAAATGGTATCTTGCTTGCGGAACATTCAAAAGGTAAACGTACATCAACTAAAGAGAAGCATCAAAAAGGAGAGGCACAGAAGAAAGATGCTGAAGCAAATAGAAAATTTAAAGAAGCAAAGAAAAAGGATAAGAAGGTGACGAAGGGGCAAATTAAGAAAGAGATGAAAAGTAAAAAGTAATAAAACAGGGCTTAGGCACTCGTTATAGATTTACAATGATTTAGAATTCCTTTTTTTCTTACAATGACTGTAAATATATTGTGGTGCATAAGTCCTATAAAAGTTATGAATTGTCCTTAAAACCAAATTACACAAATAAATCACTGAGAAACACAAATGATTTATTTAGCCAAGAAATCAGTGACTAAGCACAACATAATGAAGCAGTTTCTACTAACTACAACTCTTACAGTATTGTTAATAACAAGTTTTGCTTTATCTCCTCTACCTGTCGAGGCACAAAGAGTAACGGGAAGTGTAGATGCAAGTGTAGATATAAATCAAATTTATAGAGATGTTTCTAAGAGTATTAATGGTCTTAGAACACGAGATGCTTGTGTCAAAGCAATTCGAGAAACTGCTTACAGTAAAGTCAAGCAGGGTCGTAATGTAATGGTTTTCAACTTATCGCAGAACTATGAGAAAAACCTTAAAAACGCAAAATTTCAACAGTTCTCATGTGCTGGTAATAAGTATGGTCTTTGGATTTTTAAGAGCGGTAGATTCGTCAATAAAGGTGATGGTGGATTTATAAATTGGGCTTTTGATGGTAATTGGAAAAGAACTGGTAGAGACCAAAAAACTGTGGTATTTCGTCCAATCAGGAAATGAATAAGTTCTATTTTCAATCATGAAGCAAATCTAAAAATATACTCCTATTGGCGAATGCCATTTTTGCCAGAAAAATCTTCAATCAATCATCAAAACTCATAAAAAAAGAGGAAAAGTTATGCAAACAAATTCAATTCAAACAACTCGCCGTAAAGTTGTAGGTATGATTGACGAACAAGAAAAAGTTCTACTTGAATTACTAGAAACACCAGATTTATTGAAAGAAAGTAGCGAAGATGGAGAACAAAAAACTAGTATTCAAGATGTAAATAAATGGCAACAAATTGTTACTAATGAAAGTCAAAAAGTTTGTGAACTAGAAATGGTTTTAGCAGTTGTAGGTACTATGAAAGCTGGTAAATCAACAACCATCAATACGATTGTTGGTTTCGAGGTATTACCTAATCGTAATTATCCAATGACCTCACTACCAACATTAATTAGGCATCGAATAGGTCAAAAAACACCTATCTTAAAATTTTCTAATCATCAACCCATTCAAAATATGGTTAAGGAAATCAGAAGAAAGTTGATGAATTTACAATCAAGTACTAAACAATTAGAGTCACTAGAACTGTATAAAAATAAGGATGACGATACTAAGGAAGTAATTAGAAGAATTTGCAATGGGAATTTTAGTCCTTTTCAAGATACCTATCAAGGACAAGAAAACATATTCAATTTCTTGAAGATGCTTAATGATTTGATCAGGTTAGCTGGAAACGGTGATATTAAGGTTGAGCTTCCCATCGATAAGTATGAGAATGTAAATGATTTACCGATTATTGAAGTAGAGTTTTGCCATCTAGCTGATGTTGGGGAATTGTTCAAAGAAGGAGGACAATTTTCCATATTAGACACTCCCGGTCCAAACGAATTTATGCTGGGTGATAATTTACGCAAGGTACTAAATTCTCAAATAGCAAGAGCATCAGCAGTATTAGCAGTTGTGGATTATAGCCAACTAAGATCCAACGCGGAGTATCAAATCCGTCAAGAACTAGAAAGTCAAGTTAAGCAGACTAAAGAACGTTTGTTTATCCTTGTCAATAAGTTTGACCAAACAGATCGTAATAGCATGAATTTTGAGGACGTAAAAAGTTATGTAGCGGAAAATTTTCTGCAACACCAAGTTACACAGGGTCGGGTATATCCAGTATCTGCTAAATATGGTTATCTTTCTAACTGTGTGTTAAATGAGATTAAAGAAAATTCTTGCTTACCGAATTATGAAAATGAAAATAATCGTTGGATAGAAGATTTTGGTAAACTGGCATTTGGTGTTAACTGGAAAGAGGATATTCAGGATATAAATAAAGTTAAAAGTGCAGCAGAAAAGTTATGGAATCACAGCAACTTTGAAAAACCTATCAATGAGGTAATTGTTAAAACCGCAGGTAAAGTCGGATGGATTAGTATACAAGCTGCTACCGACAAAATGCTCTTGATTGATAATCAATTGGCAAACTTTTTACAATTACGCAGTGGTGCTTTAAGCAAGGGTGTAGAAGAAATCGAACAATTGCTCAAAAATTTGACACAAAATATAAAGGAAATTGAGAATGCTGAATCCCAAGCTGAAAAAACCTTAAAAGACTTTATAGAAAACTCTACAGAAGCTGCTCATCTAAAGTACGAGACTACTAAAAAAGTATTAAAAGATGCCTTGAAAGATTACTTTAAAAAAGGTCAAAGGCTAGAGCTTACCGAATTAAGGAAAAACCACCAGAAAGTGGAAGATGAAGAACTTCAAAAACAAAAAAATCCAAGAATGGGTAATTTACTTCAGAAATTTCTAAGTGGGAAGCGAAAAGAAAATAGAAACAAATCTGGTACAGGTTTGAGATATACTCGATTTAAATTTGATCCCAATAATCCAAAACTTACATTCAAATCTGAGGAAGAAGCTAGTCATTCCTTAGAACAACTCAATGAAACTATTATTGGGATAATAAATGATTCTGCTGAAAGCTTAGAAAACGCATTGCTAGATTTATCAAATAATCTTGAAGAAACACTTCCTCAGATACTTGAACAAGAAATCGGGGATATATTAAATAATGCAAAAAAACAACTAAAAGATGAGGGATTTACATTAAAAATAAACATCCCGAATATAGATTTTAAGTATGAAGGTGTTGATTTTTATGAAATGTTAGTATCTAGTTTTGAACCGCATACCGAAAAAAAAGAAACAAAAAAAAGAGAAAAGATTCAAGGTTTAGCTGGTGAAATACCAAGATTTTTGGGCAGATTATTTCAAAAAGACAATTGGGGGTATAAAGAATTAAAAATCGAGGAAGAACAACGTTTTGTTATTGTTGATATGGAACGTATTGAGGAAAGAATATTTAAATATTGGGATGATAGTATTGACAACATAAATGAAAATCATCAAGTTTTCTTTAAACAAAAACTGAAGCCTGTTTTAGACAAATATTTCAGTGAATTAAAGGATTATTTAAAGAAATTCCGGGGCGATTTGCAAGAAGGAATTGAGGATAAAAAGTTGAATCAAGAAAAACAGCAAGATTTACTGAAAAAAATGAATGTTCTCAAAGAACGGGTAGATTTACATAAACAAAATATTGAAACAATCCAGAATCATGTGAACCACTGAATTTTTAACAAAAAAGAAATAGAGCAACAAGAACCCCTCGCTAACAAAACAATTAATTTCTCTTCACAATTACACAAAGGAGTAGTAAATAATATGTCTATGCTTGAAGCTTCTCTAGAAACTCTCAAAGGACTCTTCGCTGATAAACCAGAGGCTCTTAAAGTTTTTGACTTAGAAAGCTTAGAATCACAATTTTTGAAAGAAAAGCTTAGAAATAGTGGCGAATTATTTACAGGTGCAGTCAATCTATGGGTGACTGGACGTACTGGTTCGGGAAAAACCTCTTTGGGAAACAGCCTATTAGATTCAGATGTAATGAAGTCCAATGGTTTTCAAGATTGTACAGATTTTATTGGTTATTTTCAATTAACAAGCAACTTAAGATTTTGGGATACTCCTGGAATTTGTAGCAACATTAACTATGAAAATATCAATCGAACTGCTCTAATGATGGAGCAAATTCCAGGGAACAAATTTTCTCGTCCACCTGTTGTTACTCTTAAAGATTCTGACTCTTTACTGATTAAAGATTTCTCTAAGTGTGTTTCCCCAAGAATTAAACCTGAAGAAAAAAATGCCATAGTTGAGGAATGGCGTTCCTTGATGCAAAAAGAAGATATTCAGCCAGACGTTATTCTTTACGTTATGGCTCCACACATGAAATTTCTCGATCCGGATCGACAATACTTGGGAGAATTATTAGAAACCTGGAAATCTTTGAAAGACTCAGGTAAGAAGTGTATAGTCATTCCTATACTCAATGTTTTTAGAAAAGATGATGGTACTATTGTTCCTACCCCGCAAGAGATGACTTATGCGCGACGAGAAATACCTGAAGTTTACAAAGCTGTATTTGGTGATGATAATTTTCCACCAGTTATTGAAATCAATTCAAAAACTGGTGAAGGCATCCCTAAAATTACGGAAATTATCTGTCAAATTATTCCATCTGCTAAGATTGGCAATTTAGGAACTGTCTTAAAAGATGACCTTAAAAAGTATGCACAAAAAGAACGAGAGAACCGCTACTGTAAAACTCTTAGCTTAATCTCTGGTCGCTTGGCTAGATATACAGTTGATAAAAATATTGACGGACAAAGTCTGCTTCAATCAGCTGCATCGGCAATTTGTGCTTATGGGGTTATGACCTTCAAGAGCTTGGATGCAATAAAAGATATCAAAGCTCAATTTGACTCGGTTGTTGAACAAGTTAAACAAGTTCAAGGAGCAAGAAGCGAGGACATCACTATTAAAGAAAATGTGATGGGGACAAAGGATATCACTCGTATTAAACCAACAGAACAAGAGGTAGAAGTTGAGTATACAGAGTGGCGACCTGAGGAAAAAACAGAGACAATTGAGGAAGAAGTCGATGTACCTGTGGAAAGAACTAGTTTTTTCCCGCAAACCGTAGAAGTTCGAGGAATAGTTGATGTAACTAAGCCAAGGAGTTGGTTGGGAAAACTTTGGACGGGTGAAGACACATATACAGAGCAAGAAGTTGGTAACGTTGAGCGTAATGTTATTGTTCCATATCACTATATTGACTATGAGAAGCAAACTCGTGAGAGGGATGTGACAAAAACTGAATGGATTCAGGAAACCAATAAAAAACTAGAAACTCGTATTGTCGGCTATGAAGAAGAAATTGTTGACACAGTTGAAGTGGTTTTAACACAGGTAGATAAAGTTGTTGGCACCAAGTATCTTGCAGGTGGATATCCTGCAATTAAGTTTTTATTAGGTTTGGGTTTAGGAATTCAAAATTTCTGTAGTAACACGGGTGCAACATGGACGAAAAGTATACAGCAGAGTGAAATATTAATAGAGAGTAAACTAAGCCCATATAAATCGCGTATTGACGAGTTAGTAGAAGATCCAGAAGGTGAGAAAAAATTGATCGAGCTTCTAGAAAACACCTTGATTGCATAATATCAAGTTTTTTTGATTACTTGTAAATTCTGCAACACCTAACCCGCGTACTGCGGGCACCCTCCCCCGCAGTCGCTTACGATTAAAGTTCCCCGGATAAGTTTAAAAGTCACAAATAATACTTTTAAACTCAAGTATGACTAACTCAAGCAATGGATTGGTTGGTATGTCAGAAATAATTAAAAAGACTTTAGTAAGCATCGCTGTTGCATTATCTTTAATGACTAGTTTGGCTTTGTCTCCTCTACCTGCTCAAGCACTACCTGTTAGCTCAAATGTAGATATGAGTGCAAATTTTACAAAAGCTAATCAAGATTTTGGCAATTTAGAAAATGGAATCTTGATTGCCCGCCGTGGAGGTAGCACTTTTACGCAAGACAAGGCTAAGAAAAAGGGAAAGGGTAAGGGAAAGGCTATGGCAAAGCTCAGAGAACAGCCCCTCGTCTGTTATTCGGATAAAAGATGTGAAACCCGCATCTGGCAAGGCAATAGCCCACACAACTGCTGCACTAAAAGACAAGGTAAATCATTTCGCTTTGATAGTGATGGAAGATGCAGAAAGTGTAGTGCAGGATATTGATCCTAGAACACACCTTGACCGCGTAATATCAAGTTCTCTTGATTTTTTATACCGTAGCACGCCTCCGCCCATCTTTCCCCTTCGGAAGAGAGTTGGGCAGGGGTAATGTGACAACTACGGTACTATTTCTAATCGTTCGTACAAATATGATTCAAGGAAGGTAGATATGTTATTTAATTTCGAGCCTCCATCAATATCATCTATTCGTGCTAAATTCTTAATCGAAAAGTTGAATGAACTTTCAAGCGATTTTAGTCCAATTAGTCTCTGTGCTACAGGAAGAACTGGAAGTGGGAAAACAACTTTGGGCAATCGACTTATTGGGACTGATTACTTCATGCCTTCTACAGGAGAACAAGATTGTACTAATGAAGTTAATTTGGTCGAGTTTCCTAATGGGTTAAAATACTTCGATCTTCCCGGTGTTGCTAGCAAAAGAAAATTAGAAAACTATAATCGTGCAGCTCTTGATATTGAACAGCGTAGGGAGTTTGAAAATGCAGATAATTTAACCCTGTCACAGTACAAGGTAGACTGTGAACCCAAAAAAATAATTTTACAGTTTCAGAGTTTAGAGAAAAGCAGATACTTGAGCCGGATCTAATTCTATATATGATTGCTCCAGATAAGCAGTTTCTAGATGTAGATTGTCTTTATCTTGGGAATTTACTAAGTCGGTACAGTCAAGTGATTTATGTATTCAATATGTTCGCTGATAAGCAAACTGGTACTGTATATGCCACCGAACAAAATATCACAGATATTACCACTCGGATTAAAGAAGTTCATAATTTTGTGCTTGGTGAGAACAACCAGCCAATTATAGTTCCTGTTAATTGTTGGACAGGTGAAGGTATTTCAGACTTAGTATCGCGCTCTTGCGAGATATTAGGTGGTGAGAAAGGTCAACTTTTTAACGAATTAATCGACTACCAAGAAAGCAAGACACCAACTGAATATATCAATCGGCTAAAATACAGTTTTATTGATGTACTCGCTTATGTAAGTTGTGAGAAGCCAGAGGGTAGTTATAAATGCGACCAACCTATTCATGAAGCTTGTTATCAACTTTTAGATTTCCTAGTCGATCTTAAACTACAATCCGAGCAGAAATTTGACCTTTCAGATAACTGGATTAAAAGACTAATTGATGAAGCATTATCCCTAGAGTTTGAAGAAACCAGTAGTAATTCTAATATTTCACTCAAAGAAAAAATATCTTTTATTCAAAATAGTTTTGATTCAATCGAGCCTAGAATCGATAGTTTAATAGATAAGAAAGCTTCAGAAATTAGCGATTTGGAAGATTATCGGCAGAAAATCAGTATTTTAGAAAATAAAGTTAATTCTAAAATTGAGGAATATTATTCAATAGAAAAACAAATCCCTACCATCCATGAAGAGATTGAGGACTTGAAGAATGAATGTAAATCACTGATAAACGAATCGACATCCTTGGAGCCACAGATTCAGTCCCATCAAAATAAATGTAATGCTTTGAAAAATGACCTAGTTTCATTTGAACAACAAAATGATTTGAATCGTCGTCGTAATCAATTACGTAATCGTCGCAAAGAACTGCAAAATCGTAAGAATAGATTTAATTCAGGAGTTTCTATGATTGAAAACAATCCTTTTTTATATGATGAGACAGTAGAAAACGCAGCATTATCAGCAATTTTCGATATAAAGCGGGAAGAAAATTCTCTTCAAGAAGAAGCCCGCGTTATAGATCAACTTGATAGTGAGCGCAAGAAAAAAGAAAGTAATCTTAAAAATGCTCAAAAATCACTTGATAAAATAATTAAGGAACGCGATCAAATTAAAAAAGATATCACTTATAAACAAAAGAATATTGAAAAAAAAAGCAAAGAAAATTAAAGCAAATCGTGAGTTACAAAAATATGTACAAGAAGAAATACGGATAACCCAAGAAAAAACAAAATTTTATCGAGAAACTATTGAATTTTATAAAGAAATACTAAATTATTTCAATCAGGAATTCAAGACAATTCAAGCAAAAATAGAATATTTAAATTCAAAATTCACAAATTTTAAAACCGAATATGCTAGTCTTCTAGAATTAGAAAATGTAAGTGAACAGCAAATTGCTTCTTTGAGAGAGAAACTCAACGATTGCTTGGAAGAAATGCATTCCTTCAATGAAGAAATTGCTGGTGTTCAAAGAGATATTCTAATATGCCGCGACAAACTCTCTATCAATAAATTAATCGGCAATGTGCTTGTAGAATGTACTACTCATCACTTTAATAATACGGTGGAATTTGAATATCAAGGTAGTACTTATAACTGTTTAAATGAGAAAGGCTTAAACATGGTACTTTGCATCATCTATCTTGTTCTAGATGTAGAATTTACTCCTTCCCCAGTAAAGCAACAAGATAACCTATTCAATTCTATTACTTTTGGGTTTTTTAACGGTTTGAAATCGATATTCCCTGGTCAAAAACCAAGTAGCTCCAAATCTTCTTTATTATCGACAAATATTTCAAGATTATTGAGCGAGTTAGGTGATTTTCCCAAAAATTCTGACACAACACAAGTTGCAAGCTGGTTGGAGCCTAACATTAGAAAACTGTTTACCGCTTCATTTGATGAAATGCTTAGAAGAAAACTGAAGGTTATGTAGAACTAAGACAAAAAGGTAGAGAGAGTTATTTAAAATATTATTTGAAATAATGGGTAAACTTAATGCGTAAAAAAATATTTAAAATTCAACTAAAAGAACATACTATTTTTGGTTTATAAAAACCTAATCAAATTTATAAAAATGAACTTATTTACGATAGTTATTTTTCCCAATTTTGCGGGGATAAGTTAATTTTAACCTACAATAAAATCCCTTTTTCATATTCAGTATTCATACATAAATAATTAGAAAAACCATGACGAAAAACCATGACAAAGACCATGATAAAAGACCAGCGCAAACGTGGTGTCCGAGCAACTGATAACGGACTTAAAAAATCGTAGAAGCGAAGGCTACTCG